>DBGDZK010000072.1:0-5307 GCA_048373195.1 Collinsella sp. | reverse complement strand
ATCCCACCACTCGATGGCGGCAAGCTGGTCATCGAGATCATTCAAAAGATTGCTGGCCGCGAGCTTCCGCTCAAGGTCCAGACGATTGTGAGCTATGTGGGCATCGCGCTCTTTGCGCTGCTGTTTGTCTATATGCTTCGTTCCGACGTCCTTCGATTTATCCTGTAGGGGAGTGTTTGGATTGTCTTTATCCCATCCTTTGCCTCGCGAGTTGACGCGCCCCGTGCATGTGGGCGGTGTGCAGATCGGTGGCGGCGCGCCGGTGGTGGTCCAATCCATGACCTGCACCGATACCGCTGACGCCCAGGCAACGCTTGCGCAAGTGTGCGCGTTGGCGCAGGCTGGCTGCGATATCGTGCGTGTGAGCGTGCCCACCGAGGCCGCGCTTGAGGGTTTCCGCACCATCTGTGCCGAGTCTCCGGTGCCGATCGTCGCCGATATTCACTTTAACCATAAGCTCGCCATCGGCGCCGTCGAGGCTGGTGCCGCCAAGCTTCGCATCAATCCCGGCAATATCGGCGATTGGGCTAAGGTCGATGCCGTGATCGATGCCGCGGGCGCCGCTGGGTGCGCGATTCGTATCGGTGTCAATGCCGGTTCGCTCGAACAGGATATCGCCGAGCGCGACGACCTCATGCAGCCCGAAAAGCTCGTGATGTCGAGCGAGCGCTTCGTCAAGCACTTTGAGGACCGCGGTTTTACGAACATTGTGCTTTCGGCCAAGGCCCATAGCGTGCAAACGACGCTTGATACCTATCGAGCCCTGTCGCGTGAGATTCCCCACGTTCCGCTTCACCTGGGCGTGACGGAGGCGGGGACCAAGCTCCAGGGCACCATCAAGAGCTCTGTAGGCTTGGGTATCTTGCTTTCCGAAGGCATTGGCGACACCATGCGTGTGTCGCTCACAGCCGATCCGGTTGAGGAGCCGCCGGTTGCCTGGGGTATTCTGCAGTCGTTGGGCCTGCGTCGCCGTGGCCCCGAGATTGTCTCGTGCCCCACATGCGCCCGCTGCCAGGTTAACCTTATTCCCATTGCCGAGGAGGTTACCGAGCGGCTTAAGAACTACTCCGCGCCGCTTTCGATCGCTGTGATGGGATGTGCCGTTAATGGCCCCGGCGAGGCTTCTGATGCCGATCTGGGCGTTGCTTGCGGACGTGGTCAGGCCTTGCTCTTTTCGCATGGCCAGATCATTGGTAAAGTAGCTGAGGACCAAATTGTCGACGCGCTTATGGCAGAGGTCGACAAGCTTATTGAGGAGAAATAAATGACCCGAGCAATGTATATGTCTAAGCTCTATGCGCCGACGCTTAAAGAGGATCCGGCGGACGCTGAGCTCGCCAGCCACCGCCTGCTGCTCCGTGCCGGCATGATCCGCAAAGAGGCCGCCGGCCTGTATTCCTATCTGCCGCTCGCATGGCGCTCGATCCGCAAGATCGAGAATATCGTGCGCGACGAGATGGACGCTGCCGGTGCCCAGGAGCTTATGATGCCTATCATGGTCGACGCCGAGTTGTGGCGTGAGTCCGGCCGCATCGACGCCTATGGCAAGGAGCTTGTGCGCTTTGACGACCGTCACGGTCGCGAGTTCGTCCTGGGTCCCACCCACGAGGAGACCGTCACGGCCCTGGTGCGCAATGAGCTGCGCTCCTACAAACAGCTGCCCGTCAACCTGTACCACATTCAGGACAAGTTCCGCGACGAGTTCCGTCCCCGCTTTGGCCTGATGCGCGGTCGCGAGTTCATCATGAAGGACGCCTACAGCTTCTCCGCCACGCAGGAGAGCCTGCAGGAGGAGTACGACAAGATGAAGCAGGCCTACGCTAACATCTGCGAGCGCTGCTACATCAAGGCTCTGCCCGTTGTCGCCGACTCCGGCGAGATCGGCGGCGACACTTCCGTCGAGTACATGGCTCTTGCCGACGCCGGCGAGGCTTCGCTCGTCTACTGCGACGATTGCGGTTTTGCTGCCGATGACGAGGCTGCAAGCACCAAGGTCGTTGTGACCGAGGGCCCCGGCGATGGCACGCTCACCAAGGTCGAGACTCCGGGTATGGGCACCATCGAGGCCGTTGCCAAGTTCTTCGGCTTCCCCGAGAACGGCACGCGCAAGTCGCTGGCACTCATCGACTCCGAGGGCAAGCCGGTCGTGGCCATTGTCCCGGGCGACCACGAGCTCAATGACTGCAAGGCCGAGCATGTCTTTGGCAAGGGCTACCGCATGATGACCGACGAGGAGCTTCAAGCGAACGGCCTGCACAAGGGCTTTATCGGACCGGTCAACCTGCCCGAGGGCATCCGTCTGGTGTGCGACGAGAGCCTGCGCGATTCCAAGCAGTGGGCCTGCGGTGCCAACGAGGTCGATTATCACTTTACCGGTGCCTGCCCCGAGCGCGACTTTACCGTCGATGAGTGGGCCGATCTGGTCACCGTTGTCGCCGGCGACCCCTGCCCGCACTGCGGCAAGCCGCTCTCCGCTGCCCGCGGCATCGAGGTCTCTCAGGTCTTCCAGCTGGGCACCAAGTATTCCGAGGCCATGGGTGCCACCTTTATGGACGAGGATGGCAAGGAGAAGCCGCTCATCATGGGCTGCTACGGCGTTGGTGTGTCCCGCTCGCTCGCTGCCGTCGTGGAACAGCACAACGACGAGCACGGTATCGTCTGGCCGGTCTCCGTTGCCCCGTACGAGGTCGCGGTGATTCCGCTCGATCCCAAGAAGGAGGAGTGCGTTACCGTCTGCGAGCAGATCGTTGATGGCCTGTGCGCCGAGGGTATCGAGGTCGTCGTCGATGACCGTGACGAGCGTCCCGGCTTTAAATTTGCCGACAACGACCTTATGGGCTTCCCGTATCAGGTCGTTCTGGGTAAGCGTGGCCTCAAGAACGGCACCGTCGAGCTCAAGGACCGTGCTACGGGTGAGCGCGAGGACGTGGCGATCGACGAGGTCGTCGCCAAGGTCGCCGAGCTTGTGAAGGCGGCACGCCGTTAATCGGCGATTTCGCTTGTAGTTCGATATACGGGACGGCCCCGCATTTCTCCAGATAGGGGAGATGCGGGGCCGTCCTTTTATCTTGTCGGCGTACTCAATCGCTAAAAGGAAACCCCACAGCCCATGCGAGCTGCGGGGTTTCCTTTGTGCCTCCGATGCGAAATAAATCGCTCAGATATTACTGATAATCGACGACGTCGATCCAGTTCTTCAGGAACTCATCGTTCACGTTGCGCTTACGAGCGAGCTCGGAAGCGGCGACGATGCTCGTCCACTGACGCACGACCTGCATGGGCATGTCGGCGCGGTCGCAGTAGAGCTCTAGATAAGCCTCGGCCTGGTCCTTGCTGTTGAGGGCAAAGAGCAGGTAGGTGGTGGCAACGTCGGCAGCAGGGGAGCCCTGGGTAGCGTGTGCCCAGTCGCACACATAGAGCTGGCCGTCGTCGCCGACGATGACGTTGGAGGGGTTGAAGTCGCCGTGGCAGACCTTGAACTCCTTGGTCATACCGTCCAGACGCTCCTGAAGGTTGTAACGCGTGGTGGCATTGAGCTGATCAAGGCTGTCGATCATGCGGGCGAACTTGTCGCGCTGACGGTTGAGCAGCGGGGAGGTGTAGCCGTGGATCTCGATCTGGAGGTCGACGAACATCTCGAGGTACTCACCGAAGCGCTGGGGCTCGGCAGTCATCTTCTCGGCAAGGGTGGTGCCCGGAACCTTCTCGGTCACGAGCGCCCAGCCGTTGGCGTTCTCGAGCTGGGAAACCTCGAGAGCCTTGGGGCTGCGGATGCCGCACTCATTGATGCGGGCAAGATTCAAAGCCTCGTTGAACACGTCGGAGACAGGCTTGGTCTCGTTAAAGACCTTGACGATCTTGTCGCCCAGGTCGTAAACGACCTTGTTGCCACGGCGGACGAGCTCGGTCTTGGAATCGGGTAGCAGCATGGTTGCATCCTTTCAACGATGCGATAGAAGCGACGGCGGGGGTGTGTGAAACACCCGTGCACCCCCGCCGCAAAAAACCGTGCTAAAAACTAGCAGACGGCGTAGTCCTGGGGCTCGCGGCCGTAGTAGGCGTCCAGGTAGAGCTCCTTGATCTCGCTCATGAGCGGGTAGCGCGGGTTAGCGCCGGTGCACTGGTCGTTGAATGCCTGCTCGGTCATCTCGTCGAGGGTGTCGAGGAAGTACTGCTCGTCAACACCGTAGTCGGCGATGGTCTTCTTGACACCGATGAAGTCCTTGAGCTCCTCGAGCTTCGTGATGAAGTTCTCGAAGACCTCCTTGTCGTCCTTGCCCTCGATACCGCAGTACTTGGCCATCTCGGCGTAGTTGTGCAGCGCGTTGGGGTAAGGATACTGGGAGAAGGTACCCATCTTGACGGGAGCCTCGGCGGCGTTGTAGCGCATGACGCGGGTCAGGATGACGGCGTTAGCGATGCCGTGGGGCAGGTGATGGAAAGCGCCGAGCTTGTGAGCCATGGAGTGGTTGAGGCCCAGGAAGGCGTTGGCGAAGGCCATACCGGCCATGCAGGAGGCGTTGTGCATCTCCTCGCGGGCGTGCGGGTCCTTGGCGCCGTTCGTGAAGCTGGAGGGCAGGTTCTCAAAGACGAGCTTGGCAGCGCGCTCGGAGAGGCCCTTGGTGTAGTCGGAAGCCATGATGGAGACGTAGGACTCGATGGCGTGGGTCATGACGTCGATGCCGGAGGCAGCGGTCAGGCCGCGCGGGGCGGTCATGCAGTTGTCGGCGTCGACGATAGCCATGTTGGGGAGCAGCGCGTAGTCGGCGAGCGGCCACTTGATGCCGGTCTCCTTGTCGGTGATGATGGCGAACGGCGTGCACTCGGAGCCGGTACCCGAGGAGGTCGGGACGGCGACGAAGTAGGCCTTCTTGCCCATCTCGGGGAAGGTGAAGATACGCTTGCGGATGTCCATGAAGTCCATGGCCATGTCCTCAAACTTGCACTCGGGGTGCTCGTACATCATCCACATGATCTTGCCGGCGTCCATAGCTGAGCCACCGCCGACGGCGATGATGACGTCCGGCTCAAAGAGAGCCATCTGCTTGGCGCCGCGACGTGCGCACTGCAGCGACGGATCGGGCTCGACGTCGTAGAAGCAGTCGTGGGCGATGCCCATCTCGTCGAGCTTGGCCTCGATGGCGCGGGTGTTGCCATTCTTGAAGAGGAACTGGTCGGTAACGATGAAGGCGCGCTTCTTGCCCATGACGTTGCCCAGCTCGTCGAGGGCGACGGGCGTGGAACCCTTCTTGAAGTAGACCTTCTCGGGAGCGCGGAACCACAGCATGTTCTCACGGCGCTCGGCCA
>DBGDZK010000071.1:0-8847 GCA_048373195.1 Collinsella sp. | reverse complement strand
CCCTCCGGCTCGTGCGGAACTCGCGATCGACCAAATACCAAAGCCCTCGGAACTAAGGATACATGGTTGGGGTTGCTAGATGGCAAAATTCATTAGCTAGGGACGCAGCGTAGGCTCATATCGAAGCATCTTCACCACCGTTTAAATAAAAAAGAAGTACCGGTTGGGGGCGGTACTTCTTTTGATGCGTCGATATTTGGCTGCAGCTTTTGCCGATGGCTTACAGGCCGCAGGCTGCTTTGAGCTCTTCGACGCGGTCGGTTTTCTCCCAGGTGAAGTCGGGGTCTTCGCGGCCGAAGTGACCGTAGGCTGCCGTCTTTTCGTAGATGGGGCGACGCAGGTCTAGGTCGCGGATGATTGCGCTTGGGCGCAGGTCGAAGGTCTTCTCTACGGCCTCAACGATCTTGTCCTCGGCGACCTTAGCGGTACCGAAGGTGTCGACCATGATTGAAAGGGGCTTGGAAACGCCGATGGCGTAGGCAAGCTCGACTTCGCAGCGGTCGGCCAGGCCGGCGGCGACCACGTTCTTGGCGACCCAGCGCGCGGCGTATGCGGCGGAGCGGTCAACCTTGGTGCAGTCCTTTCCGCTAAAGGCACCGCCGCCGTGACGGCCGTAGCCGCCGTAGGTGTCGACGATGATCTTGCGGCCGGTGAGGCCCGTGTCGCCCATGGGGCCGCCCACGACAAAGCGACCGGTGGGGTTCACGTAGATGTCCGCGTTGTCCCACGGCATGTTCTCGGCGGCCATGACCGGGGTGATGACGTGCTCGATGAGGTCGGCCTTGATCTTGCCCATGTCCTCGATCTCGGCGGCGTGCTGCGTGGAGATGACGATGGTCGTGACCTCGACGGGCTTGCCTTCCTCGTAGCGCACGGTGACCTGTGTCTTGCCGTCGGGACGCAGATAGGCGAGGGTACCGTCGTGACGTACGGCGGCCAGGCGCTCGGCTAGGCGGCTCGCTAGGTAGTGCGGCATGGGCATGAGGGTCTTGGTCTCGTTGGAGGCATAACCGAACATCATGCCCTGGTCGCCGGCACCGATCAGGTCGATCGGGTCGGTGGTAGCGCCGGTCTGGGTCTCGAAGGACTCGTCGACGCCCTGGGCGATATCGGGCGACTGCTCGTGGATGAGGCTCATAACGCCGCAGGTGTCGCAGTCAAAACCGAATTTGGCACGGTTGTAGCCAATGCGGCGGATAACGCCGCGGGCGATTTCCTGCACGTCGACGTAGGCCTGGGTGCGGATCTCGCCGGCGACGATGACGGTGCCGGTGGTCACGAGGGTCTCGCAAGCGCAGCGGACGTTCTCCACGTTGGCAGGCACGCCGTTGGGGGCGATGTAGCCCTGCTCCTGGAGCTCTATTTCTTTGGCGAGGATTGCGTCGAGGACGGCGTCGCTGATCTGGTCAGCGATCTTATCGGGATGACCTTCGGTCACCGACTCCGACGTAAAAACAAAGGACCCGTGTTGGGGCGGGATGGAACGAAGTTCTTCTGACATGATTGTCCTTTCAAAAACGTGTCCCGGCGACCGTTACCATTCCGCCGGGCTCTCTATGCAAGGGCACATCATAGCGCGTAAATCAAACATTCACACCCTTTCCGCACCTACTCATTGGGGACAGACATAAATGACCAGCCTTAAACTAAGAACGTCTCCAACGGCTGGTCATTTATGTCTGTCCCCAATGAGTAGGTCGGTGCCCTTTGTGCGGAGGTTGCTTTGATGCTTTATACTGGTGCGGTTAGACATCCATCCTGCAATCGAGGAGATTTCCATGGCATCAGACGTTCGCGTCCGCTTTGCACCCTCACCGACGGGCAAGCTGCACATCGGTGGCGCCCGCACCGCTATCTATAACTGGGCTTTCGCCCGCGCAAACGGCGGTACGTTCATCCTGCGCATCGACGACACCGACCCTACCCGCTCTACCGACGAGAACACGCAGATCATTCTGCGCGCCATGCGTTGGCTGGGCCTGGACTGGGACGAGGGTCCCGAGGTGGGCGGCGACTATGGCCCCTACGCCCAGACCGAGCGCCTGGACCTGTACAAGCAGGCCGCCCAGAAGCTTTGGGACGAGGGCAAGGCCTATCCCTGCTTCTGCACTAAGGAGCAGCTCGATGCCGACCGTAAGGCCGCGCAGGACCGCAAGGACCCCTTCCAGGGCTATCAGCGCCGTTGCCGCGATCTTGATCCCGAGGAGGCCCGTCGCCGCATCGAGGCCGGTGAGTCCTACGTCCTGCGCATCAAGGTGCCCGAGGACCGCGGCGACGTCGTCATCCACGACGCCGTCCACGGCGAGGTGACCTTCGATGCCAAGGAGCTCGACGACTTTGTCATCTTCCGCTCCGACGGCACGCCCACGTACAACTTCGCGACCGTCGTCGACGACGCCATGATGAAGATCACCCACGTCATCCGCGGCGACGACCACCTGTCCAACACCCCGCGCCAGGTCATGGTCTACGAGGCCCTCGGCGCGCCCGTGCCTACGTTCGCCCACATCTCCATGATCCTGGGCGCCGACGGCAAGAAGCTCTCCAAGCGCCACGGCGCCACCTCGGTGGAGGAGTACCGCGACGCCGGCTACCTGTCCGACGCCTTCGTCAACTACCTGGCTCTGCTCGGCTGGTCGCTCGACGGCGAGACCACGATCATCCCGCGCGATGTCCTGGCCAGCAAGTTCTCGCTCGACCGCATCTCCAAGAACCCCGCGACCTTCGACCCCAAGAAGCTCGATTGGGTCAATGCCGAGTACATCAACGGCATGTCCGATGCTCAGTTTGCCGACGAGATCATGGTCCCCGAGTTGCACGAGGCAGGCCTCATCGAGGGTAATGTCGAGTACGGCGAGGACTGGATCGACGCGCTTGCCGCCATTGTCAAGCCGCGCACCAAGATGCCGTCCGACGCCGTGACCGTCGCCGCTCCCATCTTCGCCACGGCCGAGACGCTCGAGTATGACGAGAAATCCGTCAACAAGGGCCTGGCCAAGGAGGGCATGGGTGCCATTCTGGATGCCGCCAAGGTCGCGCTCGAGGGCGTGGACGAGTGGACGGCTGCCAACATCGACGCTGCGCTTGAGCCGTTGCCCGAGCAGATGGACCTTAAGAAGCGCGTGGTGTTCCAGGCCGTGCGCGTCGCCGTTTGTGGCAACATGGTGAGCCCTCCGTTGGGCGAGACCATGGCACTCGTCGGCCGCGACGATTGCTTGGCGCGCATCGACCGCGCCCGCACGATGGCGCTGTAATCGCTGCGCAAACGTATGTATCCGAGCCCCGTTCACCCGAGCGGGGCTCTTGTTTCTGTAGACGTATGGGATAGGAGGTGCTGGGGCCATGGTCGAACAACTGTCGCTGTTTGGTTCGCCGCAACCGGAGGAGGCTCCCGTGAAGCATGCCCGCACGGCCGAGCAGGCCAAGCCCGAGCCTGCGCCAGAGCCCATCGCCGCCTACGCGAGCGTGGTCCTCGACATTCCCACCCGTGCGCTGTCTGAGCCGTTTGCCTACGGCATTCCGCAGTCCCTCGCCAACGAGGCCCAGATCGGGTCTACGGTCCTGGTCCACTTTGGCAACCGTGCCGCCGCGGGCTATATCGTCGACATTGCGCCTGAGCTGGGCGACCTGCAGGGCAACAGTGCTCTCGACCCCGCGCGCATTAAAGCCATCGAGGCTATACTCAGCAAACCGCTCTTTACCGCCGAGGCTGCACGCATTGCGCGCTGGATGAGCCGTGAGTACGTCGCAACGCTTTCCGAGTGCCTGCGCCTGTTCTTGCCTCCGGGCGGAAGCGCGCGCGTGGTCAAGGGCGATGATGGCGTGTGGACCGTTGAGCGCCCCGCCGTCAAGCCTATCCAAAACCGTTGGGTGATGCTTACCCCCGAGGGATTTGACTATACGCCGCCCAAGACCGCGGTTCGTCAGCGTCAGCTCATCGAGGCGCTCCAGTGCGGCCCGGTCACGACGCGCGACCTCAACCTTCTCTGCAACAGTATGTCGGCTACCATCAAGGCGCTCGAAAAACGCGGCGTCGTGGTTGTGGAGGAGCGCCGTGCGTGGCGTGGCTGTAGTGAGCAGACCACGCTGTCCTCGGCAAGCGGCAAGGCACCGGTCGCGCTTACAAAAGGCCAGCAGCAGGCGCTCGCGCAGATCGAGCGCGCCCGTCTGGACGCTCATGGCGACGTGGTGCTCGTTGATGGCGTCACCGGCTCCGGCAAAACCGAGGTTTACCTTTCGGCCATCGAGCGCGTGCTGGCGGCCGGTCGCTCGGCCTGCGTGCTCGTGCCCGAGATCTCGCTGACGGCTCAGACCGTCGGCCGCTTCCGCTCGCGCTTTGGCGAGACGGTTGCCGTGTTCCATTCGCGCCTTTCGGCTGGCGAGCGCCTGGACCAGTGGGATATGGTCGCCAGCGGTGCGGCCCGCGTGGTTGTCGGCGCCCGCTCGGCGCTCTTTTGCCCGCTCAGCGACTTGGGCCTCATCATCATCGACGAGGAGCACGAGACCAGTTACAAGCAGGGTTCCAGCCCGCGCTACCATGCGCGCGAAGTGGCGGCCGAGATGGCGCGGCGCTACCGCTGCCCGCTCGTGTTGGGCTCCGCCACGCCCTCGGCCGAGGCCCTCGACCGCTGCCGCCGTGGCACGTATAACGGTGCCACCTGGACGCGCGTCGAGATGCCCGAGCGCCCGGGACACGCTGTGCTGCCTACGGTTCGGATCGCCGACCTGCGCCGTGAGTTCTCGCACGGCAGCCGCTCCATGTTCTCAAAACCCTTGATGGAGGGCTTGGAGCGTGTGGTCGAGCGCCGCGAAAAAGCCGTGCTGTTGCACAACCGCCGCGGCTTTGCGCCGTTCCTGATGTGCCGCGAGTGCGGTTGCGTCCCCACCTGCAACCACTGCTCCACGGCGCTTACGTACCACGAGCGCACCCATACACTGCAGTGCCACACCTGTGGTTCGTCCTGGCGCGTGCAGCCGTATCCCGCGCTCACGAGTCGCTGCCCCAAGTGCGGCAGCCGTTACCTGGCAAAAATGGGCCTTGGCACGCAACAGATCGAGGACGCGCTGCACCAGATGCTGCCCGAGGACGTCGCCATCATACGCATGGACGCCGATTCCACGCGCGGCAAGGATGCGCACAAAAAACTGCTCGAGCAGTTCGATGCGGCCGATTGCGCGGTGCTGTTGGGTACCCAGATGATCGCCAAGGGTCTCGACTTTCCCGAGGTCACGCTCGTGGGTGTGGTCAATGCCGACTTCGCCCTCAAGCTGCCGGACTTCCGCGCAGGGGAGCGCGCCTACGACCTGCTGGAACAGGTGGCGGGTCGTGCCGGTCGCGGCGATCGGCCCGGCGAGGTGATCATCCAGACGTATCTGCCCGAGGATCCGGTCATCCGCGCCGTCGCCGAGCACGACCGATCGATCTTTACCGACTACGACCTGGATCAGCGCCGCGACGCGCTGTACCCGCCGTTTGTTCGCATGGTCAACATCTTGGTGTGGTCGGCGAACCGAGACGACGCGCAGGACTACATCGGACGCATCGCAAAGCTTCTTAAGCGTCGCTGGCATGCCGCTGCGCCCGACTTTTTGCGGGCGGGAAGCGCGGTGCCGCAGGTGTTGGGCCCGGCTTCGTGTGTAACCGAGAGAGCCAAGGACCGTTACCGCTTCCATCTGCTTGTGAAGTCGCCCGTGGGGTACCATGTCTCTGATGATATCGACGCCTGCCTCAAAGAGGTGGGCTTTGTGCGCGGCGTGAGCGTGAGTGTTGACGTCGACGCCTATGATTTGATGTAACAACCCGAAAGGATGGCCATGGAAGCCAACGGAATCGTACTGTCGCCCGACCCTCGTCTGCGCCAGGAGTGCGCCGTCATCGAGGAGATCACCCCGGCGATCGAGGCGCTTGCCGAGAAGATGAAGAAGATGATGTTCGAGAACGGTGGTTGCGGCCTTGCTGCTCCGCAAATCGGCGAGCTCATTCAGCTCGTCACCATCGACTGCGACTACAGCGACAAGAACGACTACGATCCGTACGTGCTCATCAATCCCGTCATTGTTGAGCAGGGTGACCATCTGGTGCCGTTTAGCGAGGGCTGCCTGTCTATCCCCGGCATTAGCTGCGAGATCGAGCGTCCCGACCATGTCGTCGTCGAGGCGTACGACCTGGACGCCAACCTGATTCGCTATGAGGCCTCGGGCGACCTGTTCTGCGTGTGCCTTCAGCACGAGATCGATCACCTGCACGGCAATACCATGTTCGAGCGACTGAAGCCGATGCAGAGGCTCAAGGCCGTCAAGGAGTACCAGGACGCCCTGGCCCGCGGCGCTCGACCGGGTGAGACGGAGTAGGTCCCACCGTCCCCTTCCGCCGCAGGGCTTAGGTTATTGCTCCATGCTCAAACAGTCCTGCTCGCACGAAGAGCACATTAAGTGCTCTTCGGCTCGTGCGGAACTGCGCGTGGAGCAATAACCTAAGCCCTGCGGCGGAAGGGGACTGCGTTTTCGTGCTCCTCTTCGCTCGGGTGCCGTCGGGTCAGGGAAAGGCGTCTTCGCTGATAATTGCTTTGTTGGAAGAGCTGCTTTTATTGCGGCTCTTTCTTTGGTTTTGGGTATATTTGTTCTTGTTGAATTGTTATTGCGGATGAGCTGGGTACTTGGCTTTCCGCTGTTATTTGTAGCCGTCTCGGCTTTGGTTGAGGGGAGACGTCCTTTATGCGTATTGTGTTTATGGGTACGCCTGATTTTGCTGTTCCTTCGTTGACTTCGCTTGTTGAGGCTGGGAACGAGATTGCGCTTGTTGTTACTCGTCCTGATGCTGTTCGCGGGCGTGGTAAGAAGCTGGAGCCGTCTCCTGTTAAGGCCAAGGCGCTTGAGCTGGGGTTGCCGGTTGTTGAGGCTAATCGTATGACGCCTGAGGTTGTTGAGGCGCTTCAAGCTGCCCAAGCTGACATTTTCTGCGTGGCTGCCTATGGTTGCATTTTACCTGATGAGGTCTTGAATATGGCGCCGCTCGGCATTGTGAATGTTCATGCTTCGCTGCTGCCTCGTTGGCGTGGTGCTGCTCCTATTCAGCGTGCCATTCTTGCTGGTGACGAGGTTGCTGGCGTTTCCATTATGCGCATTGGGCATGGCGTGGATACGGGCGCTTATTGTGCCCAGGCCTCTACGTCGGTTGCCGGTAAGCATGCCGAGGCGCTCACGATGGAGCTTGGCGAGCTTGGCGGTAAGTTGCTTGCCGATACGCTTCCTTCGCTTGCCGATGGCTCGGCTGTTTGGACCGAGCAGGATGAGTCGTTCGTCACGCATGCTGCCAAGATTTCCAAGCAGGAGATGCGTCTGGATCCGAAGATGGCGGCGCTCGATTGCGTGCGTCATGTGCTTGCTTCGTCCGATACCGCGCCTGCCCGTTGCGTGATTGCCGGTAAGTCGGTTCGCGTGCTCGATGCCGCGCCGGCTGATGTCTCGCTTGGCGAGGGCGCTGTTGCCGTCAAGAGCAAGCGTGTTTACCTGGGCCTTTCCGATGGCGCGGTTGAACTGCTCGAGGTTAAGCCCGATGGTAAGCGTGCCATGGCCGCTTCTGCCTGGGCTGCCGGTCTGCAGGGTGCCGAACTTAGGTGGGGTTTACTGTCATGAGCAAGTTGTCTCCCGCGCGCAAGCTTGCGCTCGATGTGCTGATGGAGGCCGATCGCCGCGGCATGTATGCGCGCGACGTGCTGTCCTCTCGCGCATCGGCCAAGGCTATTGACCAGCGCGATTCCGCTTTTGCCGCCCGCTTGGCGCTGGGTGTGGCCGCCACGCAGGGTATTTTGGACGAGCTTCTCGATCAGTTTCTCGATAAGCCCAAAAAGGTTGCGCCGCGTGTTCGCATGGCGCTTCGTATCTCGGCCTTCGAGATGCTCTATCTGCATACGCCTGGCCGCGTCGCCGTAAGTCAGGGTGTTGAGCTGGTACGCAGCGGTGCTAAGTCTGCCGCGGGCCTGGCTAACGCGGTGCTGCACAAGGTTGCGGACAACGTTGAGGACTTTGCCACCGCATCCGACGTGGATGAGTCCGAGCGCCGCCTGGTTCGCTTGTCGCGTTTGATGGGTCTTCCTCGTTGGCTCTGTGCTCGTATTATGGCCTCGTTCGATACGCCCGAGGGCGCGCTCAACTTTGCCGGCAATCTGGCTCCTGCGCCGCTTGCTCTGCACGAGAATGCGTTTGCGACCAAACCCGACCCGTATATTTCGCAGCTTGTGGCACCCGTGTTCCCGGGTTGCCATGCTCCGGTTGATGCGCAGGTCACGGTTGCGTCGGGCGTTTTTGAGCGCGCTGCCGCGGTTGCCTCGGACCTCAACGCTCAGCTTATCGCTACTGCCGCTACACGTCCCGGTCGTTGCCTGGAGATTGGTGCCGGCCGCGGCACCAAGACCTATGTGATGATGTGCCAGGCCAAGCGCGCTGGGTACGAGCGTCAGCATACCGCGCTCGACCTGCATGATCGTAAATGTGATCAGAATCTCGCGCGTCTGCATAAGGCGGGTATCTCAGGTGTTCGTACGGTATCGGGCGATGCCTGCGAGCTCAATGAGGTGCTTACGTCCTTTGACGCGATGCTTGGCGAGCCCGCCCTGTTCGACACGGTGTTTATCGATGCGCCGTGCTCGGGCACCGGTACCATGCGCCGTCACCCCGAGATACCGTGGCGTCTGACCGAGAACGATGTTACGACCGAGCTGCCCAAGCTACAGCTGACGATGCTCAAGGAAGCAGCCGCGCGCGTTGCTGCCGGCGGTGAGCTTATCTATGCCACCTGCTCGGTTTTTGACGAAGAGAACACGCAGGTCGTGGATGCCTTCCTAGCCT
>DBGDZK010000070.1:0-5236 GCA_048373195.1 Collinsella sp. | reverse complement strand
AGTGATTAAAAACAAAAAAGGTCAGGCACTAGGTGCCTGACCTGCAAACTTCTGGTCGGGACGACTGGATTCGAACCAGCGACCCCTTGACCCCCAGTCAAGTGCGCTACCAAGCTGCGCCACGTCCCGAAGCTTTTGTTTGTTGCTCTGCTCTCGCTCGCAACAGGGAGTATATTAACCCGAAACTTTAGACTTGTGCAAGAACTTTTTTACAAATTTTGAAGCAAGTCCAAAATTGTATCTGCGAGCTGGGGTTTTGTTAGCACGGGAAGTTCTTGCGTGCCCGTTGTGCTCACAATCCAGGCCTTGTTAGTGTCGGTTCCAAAGCCCGAATCCGCGCGTGAGACATCGTTGGCGATAATAGCATCGCAACCTTTGCGGGCCAATTTGCGCTCGGCGTACTCGACAACGTTATCGGTCTCGGCCGCAAATCCGATCACGCATCGCTCGTCCTTCTGGCGCGAGAGCTCGGCCAAGATATCGACCGTTTCGACGAGCTCGATGTGATCCAAGCGTTCGTTGGACTTTTTGAGCTTATGGTCCGCAGGGGTGGCGGGGGTATAGTCGGCGACGGCGGCCGCGCAAATTGCCGCATCGGCCGTCTGGAAGGCGCTCAGGGCCGCTTGGAGCATCTCTGAGGCGGTCTGCACGCGCACGCACTCCACGCCGCGGGGCACATCGAGCGATGTCGGTCCCAACACGAGCGTGACTTCGGCACCGCGGCGTGCGGCCTCCCACGCCAGGGCGATGCCCATCTTGCCCGACGACCTGTTGCCGATGAAGCGCACGGGGTCGATCGGCTCGTGCGTGGGGCCAGCGGTGATGACGATGCGCTTGCCCGCCAGGTCCTGAGGCGCGGGGTTGAGCACCTCACAGACAGCCTCGACGATGTCCTCGGGCTCGCTCATGCGTCCCGTGTCCACGTCGCCGCAGGCAAGGTAGCCGCTGCCGGGTCCCACCACATGGACACCGCGCTCGCGCAGCGTGGACATGTTGGCCTGCGTCGCCGGCGCCTTCCACATGCCATTGTTCATGGCCGGCGCGATCACGATGGGTCGCGGCGTTGCCAGCAGCGTGGTGGAAATAAGGTCATCGGCGATGCCGTTGGCCATCTTGGCGATGATATTGGACGTCGCGGGCGCCACGACCACTAGATCGGGCTCCTGCGCAAGCGAGATATGGTGGATGGGGTCAGACGGGTCGTCGAATAGCCCAACAGCGACCGGCTCATTGGTGAGCGCGCGGAAGGTAAGCGGCCCCACGAACTCCGTGGCATGCTCGCTCATAACGACCTTGACGCGCGCGCCGCGCTTTTGCAACAGGCGCACGATATTGCACGACTTATAGGCGGCGATCCCGCCGGTAATGCCCAGCAGGATCGTTTTTCCCTCAAGTTGCATTGAATTGTTGGATGCCGCCGTCATCGCTAGGCTTCCTTGCTCGGGAGTACTAGGAGGCGGTGGCAGTACGGGCAGTGCGTGATCTCGCTACCGTCATGGTTGAGGTCGCTCATGGACGATGCCTGCAGCGCGGTGTGGCAAACCGTGGGGACGTTGCCCTGGATGGTCTCGACGGCCAGGCCGCGGAACTGCTTGAGCAGACGCTCGTAGTCGGTGAGCACGTCGGCCGGCAGCGTGGCAGCAAGCGCGGTGCGCTCCTTAGCGGCGGCGTCAATCTGAGCCTGCAGGTCGGCAGCCTTGGCGCGGGCGGCCTTGGTATCGGCCTTCACGCCCTCCTCGAACTTGGCGATAATTGCCTGCGCGCGGGCCTCGCGGTCGAGCGCCTCCTTATGGGCGACAACGACGTCCTTGCGGGTGTGCTCAATCTTGTCCAGACGCTTGGCCAGGGTTGCGAGTTCATTCTCCAGGTCCTGAACCTCACGGTAGTCGGAACCGTCGACGTGGCGCTTCTTGGCAGCCTTAATGGCGTTGTTGGTCTGAATCTCGGTGGTGTTGAGATCGTCGAGCTCAATGTCCAGGTCCTTGCGCTGGGCGTAGAGCTTGGTCATCTCGGCTTTGAGCTTAACGTAGGTCTTACGCTTGGAAGCGAGCTCCTTGAGCTCCGGCATATTGGCAAGTTCGCTCTTGTTGCGGGCGAGCTCCAAATCGATCTGTTGCAGCTTGAGTAGCGTAGCGCCGGCGCTCATAAGTTCTCTCCTTTTGTCACAGTCCACCATTGGCAAGGGTTCAGTATTTTAATCGCATGACGGGGGTCGACCCCGGCGTCAACTGCAGAGTTCATCAATATATCAACGAACGGCTCCTCGGAGCGGTCGTGGCCGAGCAAGATCACCGGCAGCCCGCGCAAGGCAAGATCTTGCGCCACGTGGTAGCCCGCTTCGCCCGTCACGACAACGTCCGCGCCCGCGGCGATGGCGGGCTCTCCAAAGTCGCCCAGGGAACCGCCCAAAATAGCGACGGTTCGGCATGCGTGCTCGGCTTCGCCCCACACACGCGGGTCGCTGCCGAAGGCTGTGGCAGCACGGGTGGCAAGATCACGCAGCGTGCACGGGTCGTTGAGCGTTGCAAGCGTGCCCAGGCCGGTGACCTCGGGGTCGTCCACGTGCTCCAGTGAGCTCACGGGTGCGGCACCCAGCAGCTCGCTCAGGCAGACGCGGGCTTCGTGCGAGCGGTCCAGGTTGGTGTGGAGCGATATGATGCTCACGCCGCAACGCGCTGCCTCGTAGAGTGCCGCGCTGCACTGGGGGCGTGCGGCGTCAGCTGGGCAAAAGGCCTCAGGAGCCTTGATATAGATAGGGTGATGCGTCAGCAGAACGTTGGCACCGGCCTCGAGAGCGCGGTGTACGTTGGTCTCGGTTGCATCGAGCGCACAGGTCACGCCGGTGATCTCGGCGGCAGGGTCGCCCACGGATAAGCCTACGTGGTCCCAGGGCTCGGTGTCCGTCTTTGGATAGCGTGCCAGCAGAGCGCGCTCGAGCTCGGCGACGATCATGCGGCACCCACGATCGACAGCAGCGCTTGGGCAAAGTCGTCCAGATCGGCTGGGTTCACGCGGTCATCGAACGAGATGCGAAGAGCGCCGAGAGCTTGCTCGCGACCGATGCCCATCGCGCTCAAAACATGGCTCGGGTCCATGCTGCCGCTCGAGCACGCCGAGCCTGCCGATACCTCAAAGCCGGCGGCGTCGAGCTTGATGATGAGCTCCTCGGAGTCCATGCCGTCAATGTAGATCGACACCATGCCGGGCAGACGGTCGGCATGCGCATAGTCGCCCATGGTGGCGTGAATGCGCGGATGGGCCGTAAGCATGGCGTAGAGCTTGTTGGAAAGGGTTTGCAGCTTCTCGCGCTCCTGAGCCACATGGGGAGCCAGCGTGCGGGCGGCAGCGGCAAAGGCCAGCTGCGTGCGCAGGTCCTGCGTGCCGGCGCGACGTCCGGCTTCCTGTCCGCCGCCAAAGATGCGGGGGCGCAGCGGCGTGCGGGTCTTAACGTAAAGCGCGCCGGATGCCACGGGACCGCCAATTTTGTGGGCGGCGACGGACATGGCATCGACGCCCAGCTCGGCGGCATCGAGCGGAATGTGCAGATAGCCCTGGATGGCATCGGTGTGGAACAGAGCGCCCACGGTATGCGCGGCCGCGGCAAGCTCGCGGATAGGCTGTACCACGCCGGTCTCGTTGTTGGCAACCATGATGCTCACGAGCGCCACGTCGTCGCCTAGTAGCTCGACAAGCGTGGCAGGCTCAATGTAGCCCATGCGGCAGGGCTGCACCAGGTCGACGCTAAAGCCTGCGGCACGCAGCAGCGGCAGGTTGTCCAGAATCGAATCGTGCTCGATGGCAGATACGATCACGCGGTTACGCTTACGGTCGCGCTGACGTGCACCCTCGGCAAGACCGAGTAGCGCCAGCTGGTTGGCTTCGGTGCCGCCGTTGGTCAAAACAATCTCGGACGGGCGAACGCGCGCGCCAAAGCTGCGGGCGATCTCGCGACGTGCAACCTCCAGACGCGCGGCAGCCTTGCGGCCGAGCGAGTGCAGCGAGTTGGGGTTGACGCCGGCAAGCTCGCTGTCGTCGTACTCGCGCTGCGCAAGGAGCGCCTCGGCGCGCATGGGCGTCGAGGCGGCATAGTCAAGATTCACGGGTATGCGGTTTTGACCTGCGGTCATAAGGGTTTATGCCTCCTGTGCGGCCTCGTTGCCCAGCTTCTGCAGCAGCGCAACCTCGGCAGCGGGATCTTCGGACTTAAATACGGCGGAGCCGGCCACCAGAACATCGGCACCGGCCTTAACGACCTCGGCGATGTTTTTGGAAGAGATGCCGCCGTCGACCTCGATGAGGGGCGAAACGCCGTGGCGCTCACACATGGCCTTGAGCTCGTGCAGTTTGGCGATGGTGCCGGGGATAAAGCTCTGGCCGCCAAAGCCGGGGTTCACGCTCATGAGCAGCACCATGTCAACAATGTCGATGATGCTATCGAGCACGCAGACGGGCGTGGCGGGGTTGAGCACCACACCGGCCTTGACGCCGCGCTGCTGCAGATGCGTGAGCGTGCGGTGCAGGTGCGTGGAAGCCTCGTAGTGCACGGTGATCATGTCGGCACCGGCGTCGGCGTACCAATCAACGGTCTCGTCGGGGTTCGACACCATCAGGTGCGCGTCGACCGGTACATCGGTGGAGCGCTTGACGGCCTTGAGGATGTCGACGCCAAAGGTGAGGTTGCCGGTAAAGTGACCGTCCATAACGTCGAAGTGCACGTAGTCGGCACCGGCGATCTTGTCGAGCTCGCCCTTGAGGTTGGCCATGTCGGCCGAAAGGATGGACGGAGCGATTTTGATGGAACCCATGGTAGAAGCCTTTCTGCGCTAGTCGGTGAGTCCGTAGAACTCTTGAGAAGGGACGCGTTCGGTAAGAATCTCGAGCGCCCTATCCAAAGTAACACCGTTGTAGAGCGTTTGCTCCACGGCAAAGGTGAGCGGAATGTCTACGCCCAGTGAACGGGCAAGCTCGCTCACGCTGCGGGCCGCGACGGCGCCCTCGACAACCATATGCGTGCGCGTCTGATACTCGTCGAGCGACACGCCGTGGGCAAACTCGTAGCCAAAGGTGCGGTTGCGCGAATGCTCCGAGGTGCAGGTGGCAATGAGGTCACCCATGCCGGCAAGTCCCATGCAGGTCATAGCTTGACCGCCGCGGGCATGCACCAGACGGCTAATCTCGGCCAGGCCGCGCGTCATGATGAGGGCGAGCGTGTTGTCGCCGGGCCCGGGGGCGGGGG
>DBGDZK010000069.1:0-3328 GCA_048373195.1 Collinsella sp. | reverse complement strand
GGTGCTTGCCATGGGCTATCGTCCCAACACCAAGCTGGCCGACGACCTGGCCGCTGCCGGTGTTGCCACCCACGTGCTGGGCGACGCCCAGAAGTGCGGCAACATCCGCGATGCCATCGGCGATGGCTACAAGGTTGCCTGCGAGCTCTAGTCAACCCCTTGTTGCGTGGGGGCAGGTTACTTTGCACCAACTTGGCGCATGTAAACCTGGCCCCATTGACGAGGTTTCCGCCATCCCAGAGCGGCTACATGGAGTAGCGCCCGTGCGCATCAAATTTCCCCTCTCATAGATGCGTGGCACAAAGAACCCCGAGCTCACACGAGCTCGGGGCCTTTTTCGTCTGGATTGGGGACGCATAGCCGGACGAAAGCGTGTTGCGTTTGGCGTAAAACCATACGAAAGTGCAATTTGCGTCTTATTTCCGAACGTAAAACAGACGAAAACCGTTTACGTCTGCTTTAAATCCGTACGAAAACGGTTTTCGTCTTGCAGGGCAGTTGCCGTTTCTACAGTTCAACTTCCAGTTCGGCTTTGTGTTCGCAGAGGTAGTCGCGCATGTAGGGGATGGCAAATGAGACCTTGCCGTACGAAGGAGCCTCGATAATCGATTCTCTTAACAGGCGGCTGCGGACGGAGCTCACCTGTTGAGGCGTTTTGTTTAGGGCATCGGCAACCATGCTGGTCGAGCTCGTCTGCCCCAAAGACGCCATGCTCAGCAGATAAGCGATGCACGTGGGCGGAATGCGCTGCAGCGCGGGCTCAATCACCATGGCGCAGAAGCGTTCGCGTGCCGTTGCAATGCCACGCTCGGCTTCTTCTTCTCCAATAATCGCTGTATGTGCGCGTCTTGCCAACTGCCATGCGTAGTATCCAACGAGTTGGATCATGAAAGGATAGCCTTGCGTTGCCTCGGCAAGTTGGCCGGCAATACCTGGCTGCAACTCCATGCCAGACGCTTCAATGGTTTCCTCGAGGGAGTACGACACTTCGGTTACTGCCACAGCCTTCAGATCAAAGGGGAGGGCACGGCGCAAAAACGTAAGTGTCTTTCCGTTGATGATGCTTTCAATCATCGAAGGCAGCCCAGCAAAAACAAAGGCGATATCAAGGTCTTCGCCGATAACCTGCTGAATCGCAATGGAGAGCGTTCGGACCTCATCAAGCTCTGCGTCTTGAACCTCGTCGAGAGTGATGAGCAGGCCATTTCCATTCTTGGATATTGTCTGTCTCATGGCGTCGCGTAGCGATGGGCCGATTCGCTCAATATCTATGCTGCCGATGGATATGCCAGCTACGGTGGGCTCAAATCTGGCGTGTTTGGCCTGGAATTTGGGCTGCAGCTGTTCGAGAATGCGCTGGCAAAGTCCCTCGGTTGCGACCTCTTTTATGACCGTCCAGCCATGGCTTTGCGCCAAACGTGAGCACTCGTCAAGGAGGACCGTCTTGCCCGTTCCACGGACGCCGGCTATGCGCATTAGGCGCCCCGGGGCACCAGGCCCGTTGACGAGGCCCTCATTGAATTCTTCGAGCACATCTTCGCGGCCGATAATCGTGGGAGGTGTTTTACCTGCTGTGGGCTTAAAAGGGTTTGTTTGCATGTGAGCCACCTTTGCTCAAGATATAGCAAGATATAGCAAAGTATAGCAAGATATAGCAAAGTATAGTGAGATATAGCAAAGTAAGCGCTACTTGCGGGTTTTGCGGTGGTGCTATTTTCCAAATGCCGCGCGGATAAAGCGCTGGGCGAACAGCTTGTTGGCAACTCACGAGGGCTCGGGGTGCCAATTTGGGATGGAGTAGTGCTGTGCCACGAATAGGGCCTATCTACTACGTTTAAGCCGCAGGGGTCAACCATAGTCGGCTTTTTCGAAAATCGACAAGCTGTCTACCTGCGGTTTTGTTTTCACGGTTTTCGGTATGGTCGAGGCTATCCGTGTTAACGTAGTAGATAGGCCACTTTTGTGGCAAGGGGGCCGATCTGCGGGTCAGGGTAGCCAAAAGAACCCCGTCCCAAAAAGACTGATTGGGAGCTGGGGCGTGTCGATGCGATAGTATTACGTGGTGATATTCGACAAACCGTGAGCTTCATCCGAGGGCTTTATGGAACAACACCAGCATTATCAGAGCTTGCAAGATCAGGCGTACAACGCATTGCGCTCCAAGATTATCTATGCCGAGCTCAAGCCCGGCACGCGCCTTTCGGCGATTGGTCTGGAAAAGGAGACGGGAATCGGGCGCACGCCCATTCGCGAATCCTTTGTGCGCCTGCGTGAGCAGGAGCTGGTGGAAACGCGTCCCAAAAGCGGCACCTACGTCTCTAAGATCAGCATGGAACGCGCCGAAAACGCCTGCTTTTTGCGCGAGAAGCTCGAGAGAAGCGTGCTTATTAAATGCTGTTCGGCCGCCTCGCCCGAGCAAAAGCAGCGGCTTGAGCAGATTCTTACCGAGTCCGAGTCGCTCGACCATGGCGAAACGCGCCGTTTCTTTGACCTGGATAACCTGTTCCATGAGACATGTTTTGAAATTGCCGGTCGTCACATGTTGTGGGATTGGATGAAGAGCATCAACACGCATTTTGAGCGATACAACTGGTTGCGTATGGTGTCGCAGGATCTGGATTGGGAGCCGATTCGTCGGCAGCATCGCCGGATTCTCGAGGCCATTAAGAGGGGCGATACCGATGCGGCGAGTTATCTGGCAGAGACGCACTTGCACCTGATGCCCGAGGAGCAGGGCCCGGTTATCGCCTTGCATCCCGACTATTTTGAGCTGCCTAAAGACTCGTCTATCTAGCCCATCATCGCATCTGCTCGAGACGCAAAAAACGACGCTGCTCACCTACAGCGTTTTGCAAGCGAGATTTTTAAAAAAATGCCTAAAATGGCTCAGGCTGCCGACAATGGGGAAACGGGGTGCGCCATGGCGCAGATGAGAATCAAGGACATTGCCGCCGAGGCGGGCGTGAGCCCGGCCACGGTCTCGCGCTATCTCAACAACCGCCCCGGGCAGATGACCGAGGAAACCCGCGCTCGCATCGCGGCGGTTATCGAGCGCACCGGCTATCGCCCACGTGCTGCCGCGCGCAATCTGCGCAGCTCGCGCACCAACCTCATCGGTGTGATCCTGGCCGACATCGCCAACCCGTTCTCGAGCGCCATGCTCGAGGGCCTTTCCGCCAGTGCCGCCGCGCGCGGCTGCTCGCTCATGACGGCCATTAGCGGCAACGATCCCGCCAAGGAGGCCGAGTCGCTCACCAGACTTATCGATGCCGGCGTGGACGGCCTGGTCGTCAACACCTGCGGAGGCAACGACAAGGCGCTCGCCGCG
>DBGDZK010000068.1:0-3083 GCA_048373195.1 Collinsella sp. | reverse complement strand
CTCGCGCACACGAGTGAGGAGCGTACCCTTGCCTGCGCCTGACGGTCCAGAAATCACAAAGAGCTTGGAATCCTGAGCGCTCACTTATTTGGTCAGCTGCTCGAGGAGCTGCTCGCGCTGACGGACGCCGAGGCCCTGGACGCGACGGGTAGCGGAGATACCGAGCTCCTCCATGATCTTGGCGGCCTTGGCCTTGCCATAACCAGGGAGAGACTCGATGAGGGTGGAAACCTTCATGCGGGAAGCGATGGGGTCATCGGAGTTGAGCACGGACTCAAGGGACTTCTCGCCCTTCTTGATCTGCTCGCGAAGCTCAGCGCGGGCGTGACGTGCGGCAGCAGCCTTCTCAAGAGCCTGCTTGCGCTGCTCATCGGTAAGCTGAGGGAGTGCCATTCGTACCTCCAAGTAGTTGGGTTATATCTGATTCAATAATTGGCATTTTAGCACGTAGAACGTACAAAATGCCCAATCGCGGCTCCATAGGTTAGACGATACCCGCAAAAAGTGCAATATACTGCGCCCAAAGTTAAGCCCCTGACCTGCGATTCCACACAAAGGATGGGAAAGTTTACGCAGGCACAGGGGCTATTTTGTGCTAATGAAACCCAAAAGTGGTGACTTAGGGGAATCTTTTACGCGACGTTTTCGACCAGCTCAGCGACGATGGCGTCAAAGGCGGCAACCGGATCGTCGGCACCGGTGATGGGACGGCCCACCACAATGTGGCTTGCGCCACGCTCGATAGCCTGGGAAGGCGTCGCCACGCGGGACTGGTCACCTAAGGCGGCACCCACCGGACGCACACCCGGAGTCACGATCAGGGCATCAGGGCCCAGCAGCTCACGCATGTCGTGAGCCTCCATCGGCGAGCACACGATGCCATCGATGCCGTTGGCCTGAGCGAGCTTTGCCAGGCGGGCGGCCTCCTCGGCCACGGGCGACTCGACGCCGATCTCGCTCAAGGCATCCTGATTCATGCTCGTGAGCACGGTGATGGCGACGAGCTTGGCGCGGTCCTCGCGCGCCTCCTCGGCACCCTCGCGGCAGGCAGCGAGCATGGCGCCCGAACCCAAGCCGTGAACCGAGAGCAGGTCGGCACCGGCAAGCGAGGCCGAACGGGCGGCACCGCGAACCTGATGCGGAATATCATGGAACTTAAGGTCAAGGAAGACCTTAAAGCCCAGGTCCTTAAAGGTCTTGACGATCTCGGGGCCCTCAGCGTAATAGAGCGTCATGCCAACCTTGAGCCAGGCGGCATGGCCCGAAAGCTCGTGGGCGAGCTCGAGCGAACGTTCACGATCGCAGTCGAGGGCGACGATTACGCGGTCGCGGGCATCGGTCTCTAGCATTCGAAAGCACCTACCAGCTCGTTGATGTCCTTTACGCCCTGGGACTCGGCCCAGGCCTCGAGCTCATGCGCGATCTTGAGCGAAGCGCACGGATCGACGAAGTTGGCCATGCCGACCGACACGCAGGTGGCACCGGCCAGGATAAACTCAGCCGCATCCTCACCGGTCATGACACCGCCGACACCGTTGATGGGGATATCGACGGCCTGGGCAACCTCCCAGACCATGCGCACGGCGATGTGGTGGCACAGCGGGCCCGAAAGGCCGCCCTTGGGCTTGGCCACGCGGGACTTGCGGGTATGGACGTCGATGGCCATGCCCTGAATGGAGTTGATGACCGAAAGGCCGTCGGCGCCGGCAGCCTCGAGGGCCTTGGCGATCTCGGCGACGTTGACCGGCGCCATCTTCACGAACAGCGGCTTATCGGTCACCTTGCGGCAGGCAGCCATAACGGAAGAGGCGCCCTCGGGCGTGGAGCCCATGGCGGCACCGCCGGCGGCGATATTGGGGCAGCTCACGTTGATCTCGTAGCCGGCAGCCCAGGGGCACAGCTCGACATACATCTCGAGTGCGCGGACAAACTCGTCAACGGAGTGGCCGGCAACCTGACAGATGACCTGGCAGCCGTCCTTGGAGAGCTGCTCGAGCCACGGACCGGACTCGCGAGCAAAGGCGGCCACGCCGGGGTTCTGAAGGCCCACGGAGTTGATCATACCGCCGGGGATCTCGGCCATGCGGGGCGCGGGGTTACCGGGCCAGGGCTCGGCTGCGCAACCCTTGGTGGTGATGGCGCCCAGTTGGGAAACATCAAAGAAGTTCTGGAACTGCCAGCCGTAGCCAAAGGTACCGGCTGCGGTGTTGATGGGGTTTTGCATCTTGACGCCGCCGAAATCGACGGCCATGTTCACGGTACCCACTAGAAGACCACCACCTTGGAAGCATTGAACACGGGGCCGCACATGCAAGCGCCCTTCATACCGTCGACCGTCTCGACATTGCAGGTGTTGCAGGCGCCAAAGCCACAGCTCATCATGCGCTCAAGCGACACCTCGCAGTACGCACCGGCCTCGGCGGCAGCGGCGGCGACTTTCTTCATCATGACAGCGGGGCCGCAGCTGGCGACGTAGTCGTAGCCGCCCTCGCCGAGCAGCTCGGCGGCAGGATCGGTGCAAAAACCGTGCGTGCCGAGCGAGCCGTCGTCGGTGCAAACGTTGACCGTGGCGCCCAGCGCGCGGAACTCATCGACACCCACGGCCTTGGAAGCGGTGCCAAAGCCCAGGCACACGTCAACATCCACGCCCTGCTCGGCAAGCATACCGGCAAGACACAGCACAGGCGGAACGCCGATGCCACCGGCGACGAGCAGGGCCTTCCTGGTGCCCTCGGGTACCATCCAGCCACGGCCACCGGGGCCCAGCAGGTTAGAGGTGGAGTCAGGGCCCATCTGGGACAAACGACGGGTATCGTCGCCCACGACGGCGTACCACAGCTCGACGGTGCCGGCCTCGGCGTCGGCGCGGTAGTAGCTCAGGGGCACGCGAAGCAGCGAGGACGCATCGCCGGGTACGGCGATGTTCACAAACTGACCGGGCTTGAGCGCACTTGCAAGCTTGGGGGCCGAGATGACGAGCGAGAAGATGCCGTCGGCGATCTCCTGGTTCGAGACGACCTCGAAGTCGTGCATGCGTGCAGTGGAAGGTGTGGGCATAGACGCTCCAATCCCCCATGCGGTTG
>DBGDZK010000067.1:0-38246 GCA_048373195.1 Collinsella sp. | reverse complement strand
GTACGGTGAAGGGCTGCTTTAGGGAGCATCATTACCTGCCGGTCGAGACGCCGCTGCTCGAGGACAAGGGTTCGCTCGAGGAGGGCGGCCGCATTGCGGACACGCCGTTTAAGCTCTTCGATGACGACGGCCGCCTGCTGGTGGTCCGTCCCGACAACACGCTGCCGATCGTTCGCCTGGTTTCGACTCGCATGCGCGCGGCCGATCTGCCGCTGCGCCTGCGCTATGAGGCGCCGGTGGTCCGCGAGTGTCAGCGCAATGCCGGTGGCTCACGTCAGTTTACGCAGCTGGGCTTTGAGCTTATCGGTGCGGGCGATACCACGGGCGATGTCGAGATCGTCTCGCTGGTGGCCGAGGCCGTGCGCAAGCTGGCACTGCCCGATGCGCGCATTATCGCAGGTAGCGTGCGTCCGTTTAAGGAGCTGCTCGCGGCCTGTGGGGATCGCGAACTGGCTGCCGAGGCATTGCGTTGCGTGCACGCCAACGACTTTGTGGGCCTCGATGCCCGTGTGGCGGCAAGCGCCGAGCCCGAGGCCGTCAAGGCTGCCATTAGCGAGCTGCCGCGCTTGCACGGCGGCGCCGAGGTACTCGACCGCGTCGACGCGCTGCTGACGGCGGCGGGCATTGTCGCGCCGCTCACGCGCGAGCTGCGTGCCCTGGTCGAGGGCCTGGCTCCCGAGGACGCCCAGGTGCTGTCCTTCGACTTCTCCATCATGAACTCGTTTGATTACTACACGGGTTTGGTCTTTAAGGCCTATGCCGGCGGCCTGCCCGATCCGGTCGGTTCGGGCGGACGCTACGACTCCATCTTTACCGGCGCATTTGGCGACGGCATCGAGGTGCCGGCGGCGGGCTTCGCCTTTTCGCTCGAGCGTCTGGAGGCCGCGCGCACCTCGGCCGAGGACGCTGCTTCCGATGGTGACCATGCCGTGGGCCGCGGTGCCGAGGGTCCGCTGCGCATTGCCGTGCCCAAGGGCTCGCTCAAAGCCGACACGCTCGACGTGCTCGAGGCCGCGGGCTTGGATGTCTCGGAGCTGCGCGATCCCGGTCGTCACCTCATCGTGCGCGGCCGCGACACACACGCTGGTGAGGGCACGGTCGGCGATATCGAGTTTGTCATTGTGCGCCCCAGCGATGCGCCCGCCTTTGTGGGCTGCGGTGGTGCCGATTGCGGCATCTGCGGCTGGGATTCGCTTATCGAGGCCGACCTTAACCTGCTGCAGCTGGTCGATCTGGGCTACGGCCTGTGCACGTTTATCGAGGCGGAGCCCGCATGGCGCGCTGGCCAGGCCGAGCGCAACTATGCCCGCCGCGGTTCTCTTCGCGTGGCCACCAAGTACCCGCGCATCGCGAGCGCTTGGTATGCCGAGCGTGGCGTGAACGCCGACATCGTTTCGCTGCACGGCAACATCGAGCTGGGCCCCATCGTCGGTATGACCGCCCGTATCGTGGATATTACCGCCACGGGCGCCACGCTGCGCGATAACGACCTGGTCATCACCGGCCGCATCATGGACTGCACGGCCCGCTTCTTTGTCAATCCGGGTGCCGCTCGCTTGGATCCGCGCGTGCGCAATCTGGCAGATCGCTTGGCGGCGGCCGTGAAGGACAAGCATTTTGAGCCCGTCGCGGGCTCGGCGCAATAGCGTGAGCACGCACGGGCGACCCAACGTACGGGCTGCGGGTCGACTGGCGCCGCCGCCCGGCCTCTCGTTTTTCGAACATAGCCTCGACCGATAGGGGATACCGAAATGAAGACCATCAAGCTTGCTCCCGGTGAGCGCCTCGTTACCAACCAGCTCAACCGCAAGGGCGTGCTGCCGCAGAACATCGTCGACGCTGCCCGCGATATCGTGGCCAACGTGCGCGCCAACGGCGATGCCGCGGTGCGCGATTACTGCCAGCGTTTTGACGGTGTTGAGCTGCAGAGCTTCCGTCTGCCGCAAGAGCAGATCGATGCCGCGCTCGAAGGCCTCGATCCCGCTTTTGTCGCGGCGCTCGAAAAGGCTGCACGCCAGATTCGCGAGTTCCACCAGCGCGAGGTCGAGCAGAGCTGGTTTACCACGCGCCCGGATGGCACGATGCTCGGCGTTAAGGTGACCCCGCTCGCGGCGGCCGGCATCTACGTGCCGGGCGGTCGCGCGCAGTATCCTTCCACCGTGCTCATGAACGCCATTCCCGCCAAAGTGGCCGGCGTCAAGCGCGTGGTCATGGTGACTCCGCCGCAAAAAGATGGCCTGATCAGCCCGTATACGCTTGCGGCTGCCAAGCTCGGAGGCGTGGACGAGATCTATATGGTGGGCGGTGCCCAGGCCGTGGCCGCGCTGGCGTACGGCACCGAGACCATTCCGCGCGTCGACAAGATCACCGGCCCGGGCAACGCCTTTGTCGCTGCTGCCAAACAGATTGTCTCGGGTGACGTGGGTATCGATATGGTCGCCGGTCCTTCCGAGGTCTGCGTGCTGGCTGACGCCACGGCCAAGCCCATGGTGGTCGCGGCCGACCTGATGGCCCAGGCCGAGCACGATCCGCTGGCAGCCTGCTATCTGGTGACCTGCGACGAGCAGTTTGCGCGCGAGGTCGAGGCGGGTATCGACATTCTGGTAGCGCAGTCGCCACGCGCCGAAATTACGCGTGCCTCGCTTGACAATGAAGGCACCATCGTGGTGGCCGCCGACATGGCTGCCGCCGTCGAGGCCGTGAACACCGTGGCGCCCGAGCACCTTGAGCTGCACTGCAAGGACGCGATGGGCCTGCTCGGCGGTATTCGCAACGCCGGCGCCATCTTTGTGGGCGCTTGGAGCTCCGAGCCGCTCGGCGATTATGTTGCCGGCCCCAACCACACGCTGCCGACCGGCGGCACGGCCATGTTCTCCAACCCGCTTTCGGTCGAAGAGTTCGTCAAGCGCTCGAGTGTCATTTGCTATACGCCCGAGGGCCTGCTCTCCGACGCTCCCGCTACGCAGCGCCTGGCCGAGGCCGAGGGCCTGTGGGCACACGCGCTTTCTGCCGCACTGCGCCGCCGCGTGTTGGAGCAGGGCGAGGATGCCGTGAGTGCCGAGTCGCTCGCCGCTGCCGACCTGACCAAGGTTGCCTGGCCGGGCGATGCCGTGGCGACGGTTGCCGAGGGCGTGGACCTGGCGGCTGCGAGCGCGGATGGCGTTGGCCCGACTGGCAAGGAGGCCTAATATGGCCGAACTCACGCCTCGCATGAAGGAGCTCGTCCAGCCCTACTTGGCCGGCATTGAGCCCTACGATCCCAACTTTACGCCCACGCGCATCAACCTTTCGGCCAACGAGAACACCTATCCCGTGCCGGCTGGCGTGCGCGAGGCGATTGACGCGGCCCTGGCTGCCACGCCGCTCAACCGCTACCCCGATCCCATGTCCAACGACCTGCGCGACGAGCTGGCCACTTGGCATGGCGTGGCGCGCGAGAACATCTGCGTGGGCAATGGCGGCGACGAGCTGCTCTATAACTACCTGCTGGCGTTTGGCGGCGCGGGACGGACCCTGCTCAACTGCCCGCCGTGCTTTAGCGAGTACGCGTTCTTTGCGTCGCTCTGTCAGACCGAGGTGCGCGATGTGTGGCGCGACCCGGCGACCTTTAGGCTCGACCAAGCGGCTGTGCTCGCAGCGGCGCCCGAGTGCAACCTAGCGATCGTGACCTCGCCCAACAATCCCACGGGTGACGTGGCGCCGCTCGACTTTGTCGCGGCCCTGTGCGATGCGTGCCCCGGCATGGTCATGGCCGACGAGGCCTACGTTGAGTTTGCGGACGATTCGTTTGGCGCGGCTACCACGGCGCAGGGGCTTATCGCCGAGCATCCCAACCTGGTGATTCTGCATACGCTGTCCAAGGCGTTCGGCGCCGCCGGCACGCGTCTGGGCTATGTGATCGCGGCGCCCGAGGCCATCGATGTGTTTGCGGCAATTCGCCAGATCTACTCGGTTAACGTGCTGAGCCAGGCCGCCGCGCTTGCCTGCGTGCGTGCCCGCGATGCGTACGCACCCGTGGTGGCACAGGTTGCATCCGAGCGCGAGCGCGAGTTGTACGCCCTGCGTGCAATGGCTGCCGAGGGCATGCCCGTGGAGGCATGGCCGAGCGCAGCGAACTTTGTGCTCGTGCGCACGCCGCATGCCACGCGCGTGCGCGAGCGTCTGCGCGACGAGCATTCGATTTTGGTGCGCGACTTTAGCTACGCGCCGGGGCTCGCGGACTGCCTACGCATTACCGTGGGCACCCCGCAGGAAAACGACAAGGTGCTGGCCACGTTTGCCGCGCTGGTGAAGGAGGAGATGTAGATGGACCGCTATGTCGAGGTGACCCGCAAGACGGGCGAGACCGACATTGTCGTAAAGCTCGACTTGGACGGAAGCGGCGTGTGCGATATCTCGACCGGCGTGCTGTTTTTCGACCACATGCTCAACGCTTTTGGCCGCCATGGTCTGTTCGATCTGACGGTGCACGCGGTGGGCGACGTGGAGGTCGACGCGCACCATACCGTCGAGGACACGGGCATTGTGCTGGGCGAGGCGTTTTGCCAGGCGCTGGGCGACAAGGCGGGCATTACGCGCTTTGCCGACGCGGCGATCGCCATGGACGAGACGCTCGTGATGGCTGCTGTTGATATTTCGGGCCGCGGCCAGGCCTACTGCGAGCTGCCCGTGCCGACCGAGCGCGTGGGCAGCTTCGATACCGAGCTGGCCGTCGAGTTCTTCTACGCCTTTGCGCGCGACGCCAAGCTCACGCTGCACGTGCGCGAGCTGGCGGGCGGCAACTCGCATCACATTATCGAGGCCGCCTTTAAGGCCGTGGGCCGCACGATGCGCCACGCCTGTGAGCTGGATCCCCGCGTGCAGGGCATCCCCAGCACCAAGGGCTCGCTGTAACCGCAACAAAGGCAAAAACCACCACAAAGGTGCCTGTCCCCTTTGTGGTGGTTTTGGATGATGAGAAGTGGAGGGGTCGCGTGGGCGAACCGAAGATCGTGGTGGTCGACTACCACAAGGGCAACTTGTCGAGCGTCGTGCGCGGGCTTGCGCGCGCCGGTGCCGCTGCCTGCACGTCGGACGATCCGGAGCAGATCTGCAACGCTGACGGCCTGGTCATCCCGGGCGTGGGCGCGTTCTATGACGCGATCGCCTTTATGCGCCAGAGCGGCGAGGCGGACGCGGTGCTCGACGCCGTTGCCGCCGGAACTCCGCTGCTCGGCATCTGCCTGGGCCTTCAACTATTCTTTGAGCGCGGCAACGAGGGTGTGCCTGCGGACGAGGGCGCGGTCGCCGACGGCAACGCCCCCGACCATACCGACGGCCTTTGGGTCGATGGCCTGGGCATTATGCACGGTTCGTGCACGCGCCTGGAGTCGAGCCGTCTGAAGGTGCCGCACGTGGGATGGGATCAGGTGCACATGACGCCCTCTGGTGCGGCCGATCCATTGCTCGCCGGTTTTGCCGAGGGCGCCAACATGTACTTCACCCACAGCTACGCGGTGACCGACGATGCCGATGCCGCCGATGTGCTGGCGCGCACGCACTATACGCGGAGCTTCCCGTGCATCGTGCGCCACGGTAACGTGTGGGGTTGTCAGTTCCATCCCGAGAAATCCTCTGCGCTGGGTCAGCGCATCCTTAAGAACTTCGTCAACATCGTCGAGGAGGTTGGCCGATGATCCTGTTTCCCGCAATCGATTTGATCGGCGGCAGGGTCGTGCGCCTGGAGCACGGCGACCGCAGCCGTTGCAAGGTATATTCCGACGACCCCGTGGCCGTCGCCCGCTCCTTTGCCGAGCAGGGCGCGAGCTGGGTGCACGTTGTCGACCTGTCCGCCGCCTTTGGCGAGGACGAGGACGCATGCGCTGCCAACTCAGCGGCGATTAAGGCCATCTGCGGCGTCGACGGTCTGTCCGTGGACGTGGGCGGCGGCGTCCGCTCGCTCGCGCGCATCGACGAGTTGGCCGGCTACGGTGCGCGCCGCATCGCACTAGGCACGGTGCTCGTGACCGAGCCGGGTTTTGCCGAAGTGGCGGCCCAAGGCTTTGGCGAGCTGCTGGTGGCTGACATTGCCGCACGCGACGGCCAGGTCAAGGTGAACGGCTGGCGCGACGGCGCGGGTGTGGCGCTCGACGATGCCGTGGCGCAGCTTTCCGAGCTGGGCTTTAAGCATCTGGTGTATACCGACATCGCGCGCGATGGCATGCAGACGGGCATCGATGTGGCGGCGTATCGCCATGTTGCCAAGGTCGCGGGCTTTCCTGTCGTGGCTTCGGGCGGCATCTCTACGCTCGATGACATTCGCGCGCTGGCTGCGGTGGGTGAGGATGCTATTGAGGGTGCCATTACCGGCCGTGCGCTCTACGAGGGCAACTTTACGCTGGCCCAGGCACTGGTCGCCGCCCGAGGGGAGGAGTAGCCCATGCTTACCAAACGCGTGATTCCCTGTCTGGACGTCAAGGACGGCCGTGTGGTTAAGGGCGTCAACTTTGTGAGCCTGCGCGATGCGGGCGATCCGGTGGAGTTGGCGCGCGCCTACGACCGCGAGGGTGCGGACGAGGTCGTCTTCCTGGACATTACTGCCACGAGCGATAACCGTGCGACGACTATCGAGATGGCGGCGCATGCAGCCGAGGAGCTCGCTATTCCCTATACCGTGGGCGGCGGTTTCCGCGACTTGGCGGGCATGCGGACCATGGTTGCCGCCGGCGCCGACAAGGTGTCGCTTAACTCTGCCGCCGTGCGCGATCCGTCGTTGATTGGCCAGGCTGCCGCGGCGTTTGGCAGCCAAGCCGTGGTCGTGGCGATCGATGCCAAGCGCGTCGGTTTGCCCGGCGCATCTGGTGCCGACAAGTGGGAAGTCTTTACCGCAGGAGGCCGCAACGCCACGGGTATCGACGCGGTGGCGTGGGCCGAGGAGGCGGCTCGTCGCGGTGCCGGCGAGATCCTACTGACCAGTATGGATCGCGACGGCACCAAGGCCGGCTTTGACCTGGCGCTCACCCGCGCCGTGGCCCGCGCGGTGCCAATCCCCGTCATCGCGAGCGGCGGCGTGGGTACGCTCGAGCATTTTGCCGAGGGTGTGATCGAGGGCGAGGCCGACGCCGTGCTGGCGGCGAGCGTCTTTCACTTTGGAACCTTCAGCATTCGCGAAGTCAAAGAGTATATGGCCTCTCAAGGCATCCCTGTCAGGTTGGACTTCTAGCGCTGCGGCTTGTCCAGGCACCCGACCTTCCGGCTCCAACCCTCCTCGCGTACTTAAGTACGCGTCGTCGGTCTTGTCGCTCGGAATCTCGGGCACCTGGACAACCCTCGCCGACCTGCGAAGTTTGAATTTGGGGAGAGAAATGGAAGAGATAACCGATCCTTCAAAGCTTACATACGACGCCAAGGGGCTGATTCCTTGTGTGGTTCAGCAGTATGACACCGGCGAGGTGCTTATGGTTGCCTGGATGAACGAGGAGTCGGTGGGGTTGACGCTCAAGACCGGCACCACGTGGTTTTGGAGCCGCAGTCGCCAGGAGCTCTGGAACAAGGGCGCGACGAGCGGCAATATGCAAGCGGTCAAGGAGCTCTGGGCCGACTGCGATAGCGATACGCTGCTGGTCAAGGTTGACTCGCCGGGTCCGGCCTGCCACACCGGCAACCGTACCTGCTTCTTTAAGAAACTCGCGTAGGACGGGCGCTCGACTAGGCGCTTGGCCAACCAGAAAGGATTGAACTATGGGTGTGCGCACCGCAAACGTTCAGGATGGAAATATCGGTGAGACGCTGACAGGTCTGGCCGAGGTGATTCACGGTCGTCGTGATGCATCGCCGCAGGAGAGCTATACCGCGCGTCTGCTGACCGACGTCGAGGATGAGCTGCTCAAGAAGCTTGCCGAGGAGTCGAGCGAGGTGATCATGGCCTGCAAGGATAACGATCACGATCGCATCCGCTACGAGGCCGGCGACCTGGTCTACCACCTGCTCGTGACGCTCGAGCGCTACGGTATCACCCTCGACGAGCTTGCCGGCGAACTCAACGCCCGCCGCCACTAGTCGTTTGGGACAGTCTTTGTTGGTGTGACGGGGTCATGGAAGTTGCGGTGAAATAGGGACTGTTTAAGCGCTTCATCAAGCAAAACAATCCCTATTTCACCGCAACTTATGAAGGGATGGCTAGGCGAGGGGCGTGGATTCCCATTCGTCGGTGGCGTGGGGGATGTCGAAGGTTCGATAACCGCAGTCGTAGGCGTGCGCCTGGGCCTCGCGGATGTTCCAGCAGATATCGCAGGCGCGGTGCGCGTCCGAGCCAAAGGTGATCGGCACTTCGGCATGGGCAAAGCAGCGCAAAAGACCGGTTGCGGGGTAGTAGTCGCCCAAGCCCTTGCGCGGTGCGGCCGTCGAGACCTCAACGCGGCGGCCCGTATCGTGCGCGCACTCTGCCATCTGCTGCCAAAACGGTGCGGGGTCAAAATCGGGCGCAAAGCCTTCCTTCGAAAAGCGCATGACCAGGTCGGGGTGAGCCATCACATCAAAGTTGAGTGAGCTTTCGCAAGCACGGCACCAGTCGTCGACGTAGCGCTCCCACACGCCGAGCACGCCAAGGTTTTCCCAAACGTGCAGGTTGGTGTCGTCGTCGATCCAACCGCAGCGCGAATCGGGTGTATCGGGACGAGCGACGTTTTCCGTTCCCGCCGTGCCCGCGGCGCCGGCCATGATATCGCCTGGGTTGCCAATCCAATGCACGCTGCCCAAGCGCACTATGGCACCCGCGGACCAGCGCTCAACCAAAGGCTCGCAACCTTCGTACCAGTCGCATTCAAAGCCATAGATAAAGCTGAGCTCCGGCGCAAGCTGCGCGGCAAGCTTGCGGGCATCCTCAAAAGCCAGACGATGTGTCGGCAGGTCGCCCTCAGTAACTTGCTCTTCGCAGTTGGCGTCCATGCTGGCGGGCAGGGTGAGATGGTCGGTCGAGACCATAGCGCGGCAGCCGGCCGCAGCAGCGGCGCGAACGTTGTCCTCAAACGAGGCATGGCCATCCGAAAACGAAGTGTGGGTGTGGCAATCGACCAGCGGGCAGGTGGGCATGGCGACTCCTTTGCATTTGGCGAATCCGCTCCATTGTAATGGCGCAGCTCTCAACACGCCGCGCACGCCGGAGCTCGAAATCGATTGGAAAGGCTGCGCGGCGCCGGTGCGGCCTCGCTTGCTCTCAAAACATGTACATCAGCCTCCAAAAGCTGCAAAAAATGACATGTTTGGAGGCTGATGTACATGTTTGGATAGGGGCGAGGGCGGCGACGGACGAAAGTCACGCCTGTGCCACGTCCGATGTGCTAGCGTTTGAGTGAACAAAACGAGCCCATGCGGAAAGGAGCCGGACCGTATGCCATGCGATAGCACATCCCCGCTGTCTCGCGAGACCGATGCGCCCGAAACTATCGTCAAGCTGGAGTGCGACATCGACGACGCGTCGCCCGAGGTGCTCGCCTACGCCGCTGACCGCCTGCGCGAGGCCGGCGCCCGCGAGGTGCATTGGCTGCCGCTTTACTGCAAAAAGGGTCGCCCCGGATGGCAGTTGCAGGTGATCTGCTCGCACGAGGATATCGAGCGCCTACAGACGATTATCTTTTTGGAGACCACGACCAACGCCGTTCGTCGCCAGGTGATGGAACGCGTTTGCCTGCCGCGCCGATTCGAGCAGGTGACAACGCCTTGGGGCGAGGTATCCGTTAAGGTGGCGACCCTGCCCGACGGCAGCGAGCGCGCGGCTCCCGAGTACGAGAATTGCGCCCGTCTTGCCCGCGAACATGACGTGCCGCTCCAACGCGTGATGCAGGCGGCTCAGAGCGCGGCGCTGCGATTCGAGTAACACGGTAGATGGGCTCCATATCCGCCAGATCCCGTATTCAGCCCCTAGCAACCCCACTCCGAAAGGACTCCCCATGAAATACCTCATCGCCTCCGACATCCATGGCTCGGCATACTGGGCCGAGCGCCTCTGCACCGCCATCGAATCCGAGCAGCCCGACCGCATTGTGCTGCTGGGCGACCTGCTCTACCACGGCCCGCGCAACGACCTGCCGCGCGACTACGCCCCCAAGCGTGTGATTCCGCTGCTCAACGCCCTGGCTGACCGCATCATCGCCGTCCGCGGCAACTGCGACGCCGAGGTCGACCAGATGGTCCTCGACTTCCCCGTCATGGCCGACTACGCCACGTTGTTTGACGAGACCGGCCGTGAACTGTTCCTGACGCACGGCCACGTTTTTGGCGCCGGTATGCACAACAGCGTCGACCACGCGCCCTCGCTGCCCGAGGGTTCCGCGCTCGTCTACGGCCACACGCACGTCAAGGTTAACGAGGAAAGCGTCGCGCACCCGGGCCTGTGGCTCTTCAACCCCGGCAGCGTGAGCATTCCCAAGGACGGCACGCACAGCTACGGCGTCTACGAGAACGGCGCGTTCCGCCACGTGGTCATGGAGGAGGACTAACCATGGCCGAGCATATGGCTCAGCAAAATGCCGAGGGCTCGCGCGATCTGTCCACGCTGGTAGACGCGTCGACCGAGCTGCAGCATCTGGTGCAGACCATCTGGCGACTGCGTCAGCCCGATGGCTGCCCGTGGGACCGTGAGCAGACGCACCGCAGCATCGGCAAGAACATGATCGAGGAGGCCTACGAGGCACTCGACTGCATCGAGGCGGACGACGCGGTTCACCTACGCGAGGAGCTGGGCGACGTGCTCATGCAGGTCGTGCTGCATGCGCAGATCGCGGCGGACGCCGGCGAGTTTACGCTGGCCGACGTGGCACGCGATATCGACGCCAAGCTCATCCGCCGCCACCCACACGTGTTTGGCGATGCGGATGCCGACAACTCCGACGAGGTACTCAAGATTTGGGACGAGGTCAAGCTTGCCGAGAAGGCCGCCAAGGACAAGGCCGTGACGGCAGGCGAGGCCGCGCCCGAGGGTCTGCTCGATGGTGTGCCCACGCATCTGCCGGCGCTGATGCAGGCGCAGAAGGTGTCGCGCAAGGCAGCTGTCGTGGGCTTTGAGTGGGAGACGGTCCAGGACGTGTGGGACGAGGTCGCCGAGGAACGTGCCGAGTTTGAGGCCGAGGCCCCTGGCTCGCCCGAGCGCGAGATGGAGTTTGGCGATCTGCTCTTTGCCCTGGTCAACGTTGCGCGCAAAGAGGGGATTGACGCCGAGAGCGCCCTTCGTGCCAGCACGGCAAAGTTCCGCCGTCGCTGGGCCGCGATGGAGCAGATGGCGGCCGATGCTCACGTGGATCTTGCCGAGCTTTCGACCCACGGCCTCAACGACCTGTGGGACGCAGCAAAGGCAGGGGAGTAAGACTGCGGGAACGACGGGCTGACACGCCTCATCGTTCCCGCTAAATTTTTCGAAAATCAAGTGTATCCCTCGGCTAACTTAGGGCATAATGCAAAAAGTGCGACATGGCTAACTTACGGAGACGCACCGATGGTGCACGGTCAGCCGGTCGCTTGCATCCACTACGTTTCCAAGTGAGAGGGAGACAACATGAGCGATATTTTGGACGTCTACGGTCGCGAGGTGCTCGACAGCCGCGGCAATCCCACCGTCGAGGTCGAGGTCGTGCTCGAGGACGGCAGCTTTGGCCGTGCAATGGTGCCTTCGGGTGCTTCGACCGGCGCCTTTGAGGCCTGCGAGCTGCGCGATGGCGACAAGGGCCGCTACCTGGGCAAGGGCGTTTCGCAGGCCGTCGAGCATGTCAACAACGAGTGCGCTAACGCCGTCGTGGGCCTCGACGCCTTCGACCAGCGCGCCGTCGATGCCGCGCTGATTGCCGCGGACGGTACCCCCAACAAGACCAAGCTCGGTGCCAACGCCATCCTGGGCGTGTCGCTGGCCGTCGCCCGCGCCGCTGCCGAGTCGGCGGGCCTGTCGCTGTACCAGTATCTGGGCGGCGTCAATGCCCACCTGCTGCCCACGCCCATGATGAACATCCTCAACGGCGGTGTGCATGCCGACAATAACGTCGACTTCCAGGAGTTCATGATCATGCCGGTGGGCGCCCCGAGCTTTGCCGAGGGCCTGCGTTGGTGCGCCGAGGTCTACCACACCCTCAAGGGCGTGCTGCACGAGGCCGGCCTGGGCGGCGGCGTGGGCGACGAGGGCGGCTTTGCGCCCAACCTCAAGACCAATGCCGAGCCGTTCGAGTACATCACCAAGGCCGTGGAGAAGGCCGGCTTTAAGCCCGGCGTCGACTTCATGTACGCCATGGACCCGGCCTCGACCGAGTTCTACAACGCCGAGACCGGCATGTACGAGCTCAAGGGCGAGGGCGTTGAGTATACGAGCGCTCAGATGGTCGATTACTGGGAGAAGCTCGTCGACACCTATCCCATCATCTCCATCGAGGACGGCATGGCCGAGGAGGACTGGGGCGGATGGGTCGAGCTTACCCGCCGCATTGGCAACAAGGTGCAGCTGGTGGGTGACGACCTGTTCGTCACTAACACCGAGCGCCTCAAGAAGGGCATCGAGCTGGGCGCCGCCAACGCGATCCTGGTCAAGGTCAACCAGATCGGCACACTCACCGAGTCGCTCGAGGCCATCGAGACCGCCAAGGAGGCCGGTTACGCCTGCATCGTGAGCCACCGCTCCGGCGAGACCGAGGACTCCACGATCGCCGACCTGGTCGTGGGCGTCAACGCCGGCCAGATCAAGTCGGGCGCCCCGTGCCGCAGCGACCGTATCGCCAAGTACAACCAGCTCATCCGCATCGAGGACGAGCTCGAGGGCAGCGCGCGCTACGCCGGCAAGGCCGCGTTCTACAACATTCGCTAGGCACGCGGAGGTCGCGGGGGCGGGGAAGACTCGGATTTGCCTTGCTCCAGCCGGGCGCTGTTGAGCACCATTGGGCGCTGGGCCATATGACTCAGCGCCTTTTTTATGTCGAGCAAAGGCTGGCGAAGGCGGTGCGGGCGCTCGTGCTATAACTAGAATACTTAGCGCAAACAAACCTCAACCGCACAAGGCGCACATGGATCAGATTTACGACAACAGGTACTATTCCGCCGGTTCGCGTGAGCCGTCGTCTCGTCGTGCGCGTACCGCACAGCTTGGCGGGTCTGGTTATGCTGGCGCTGATCGCTCCAGGTATAGCTCGCCGGCGACTTCGCATCCCAATGCTCAGCCAAATTGTTCCTCGGATAATCCGGTGCGCCCATCGCGTTCCAAGCATGTGTCGCGCCCTTCGACCCAGGCGTCCGACAAGCCGCGCCGTCCCTCAAGTCGTCTTTCCGGCTCGGACTTTATGCACTACGCCAACGACAACGCAGCGGTCAAGGCGATTTACGACTTTACCCACGGTCCTCAGCGAGGGCTATTCATCGGCATTGTCGTTGCTCTGGTGCTCGTGAGCCTGTATTTCCCCGTGCGCGATCTGTACGTGGCAAAGCGCTCGAGCGATATCTTGGCCAAGCAGGTCGAGATTCGTCAGCAATACAATGATGAGCTGCAAAAAAGCGTCGACAAGCTGCTCTCGGAGGAGGGTATCAAGGACGCGGCATCCGAGGACTTGGGCCTGGTGATGCCCGGCGAGAAGAGGATTGAAGTGCAGGGCCTGGACGACGATTCGGATTCGTCTTCGAGCAAGAAGTCGTCGAACGCCAAGAAGGCCAGCGAAGTTGCCAAGGAAATCGAAGAAGTCGGTAAGGACGTGCCGTGGTACATCCAGGCGCTCGACATGCTGTTTGGGTTTAACGGTGTCGAGGGCCAGACGGTCGTGTCCAATGGCAAATAGCGCCCGGAGGGGAGCCCGCAATGGCAGATTGCAAACGCTATAAGGTGGCCGCGATCGACCTGGGAACGGTGTCGTCGCGACTGGTGTTGGCCCAGGTCGAGGGCGGGGCGATCGTGGAATCGTCCAAGCATACCGAGATCACCGACTTGGGCGAGGGCGTGGATGCGACGGGGCGCTTTTGCGAGGCGGCTGTCGAGCGTGTGCTCGCTGCGTGTCACATGTTTGTGGATGAGGCCCGTGCCTTTGGGGCCGCGTGCATCTGCACCACGTGCACGAGCGCCGCGCGCGATGCGTCCAATGCCGCGCTGCTGCTGGACGGCCTGCGCGATCTGGGGCTTGAGCCACAGGTGATTCCGGGCGAGGTCGAGGCGCGCCTGACGTTTTTTGGCGTGGCGCACGACTTTGCTGGCGAGCGCATCATTGTTGCCGATTCGGGCGGCGGATCCACGGAGCTCGCGACGGGCGTCTATGCGCCGGAGCGTGGGGTCTTTGCGCTGGAGGGCACGCGTTCGCTGGACATCGGTTGTCGCCGCGTGACGGAGCGGTTCTTCTCGGCGCTGCCGCCTGCGGACGGCGAGCTTGCTGCCGCTGCCGCGTGGGCAGGTGAGCAGTTCGCCGCCTATTTTGAAGGCCTGCCCAGCGACTTTGAGCGCGCCGAACGCTTGGTCGCAGTGGGCGGCACGGTGACTACGCTGGTGGCTCTGATCCACGAGCTGGAGCCGTACGATTCGAGCTTTGTGCACCTGCGCGAGCTTTCGCTGGATCAGGTTTCGGCCGCTATTGAGCGCATGTCTGCGCTGGATGTCGCAGGCATTGCCGCGTTGCCAGGCGTGCAGCCCAAACGCGCGGGCGTGATCTTGGCTGGCGCCGTGGTGATCCGCGAGCTCATGCGCGCTGGCGGCTACAAGACGCTCACTGTAAGCGAGAACAGCCTACTTGCCGGCATGGCCGCCAGCATCAACGAGGCTCTCGACGGCGCCGCCCCCACCATCGCCTGGACCCCAGAGCTCAGCACCCTCTAAATAAGTTGCGGTGAAATACGGACTAAAATCGCCCTTTCGGGCACCAAACAGTCCCTATTCCACCGCAACTCAACAGCCGGCACCTAGGGACGTTTCTTTTCTGCAGGCACCTGGGGACAGTCCTCGCGGGGCGTCCCCACGGCGCCTATGCCAGCTTGTCGATTTGCCCAATCTCCCAAAGCGGAATATTGACGAGCATGCCCTCGTCTCTATATGCCGCCAGGGAGCTCCTCACGCAACGCTCGAGCTTGAATTTTTCGCAGGCTATTTTCAGACTCTTCGCTTTAAGGTTCTCTGCCGCCTTGACCTCAAGCGGAAGCACGGTTCCCGCATGGTCGATGGCAAAGTCGGTTTCGGCATTGCCGGAGGTAGAGGACCAATACGCGGGAGTTTTGTCCTGGAGCAAAAGCTCCTGCGCGACGTATTGTTCGGTCAGCGAACCTTTGAACTCGGTAAAAACAGCGGATCCGTTAAGAACGATGGCCGGAGAGAGACCGGAGAGCGCTCCGAGGATGCCGGTGTCGATGCAGAACAGTTTGAAGCCCGAGAGGTCTTCGTAGCTCGAGAGCGGTGCCTTTAGAGCGGAAACACGTGGCACCTTATGAACGATTCCGTAGTCCGTGAGCCACTGGAGGCTTTCCTCGAAATCGCGTGCGCGCGCTCCGGGACGAAGGGCGCCATAGACAAACTTCTTGTTCTCCTTTGCAAGCTGGCCGGGAAGGGATTTCCAAACCAACCTCATGCGCTCGACGATGCGGGCGGGTGCATGTTTGCCAAAATCGGATTCGTAAGCCTCGATGATTTGCTGCTGAAGCCTTCGGGCTTCGATGAAATCGCGTGTCTCGGCGAAAGCGGAGACAACTTCGGGCATACCGCCGACAACAAGGTATTCCTTGAGCAAGTGCTCGAGCTTTTCGGTAACGTTTGCTAGAAGGTTCATGTCTGCGGCAAGGATGGCGTCGGCGAGCGGGTTGCCGTCGACGGCACGAACGAACTCAGCAAACCCCATGGGACGCATGGTGAGCTGGTCGATTTTGCCGACGGGAAATGACTCGTTTTCGCGTCGGAGCGCGAGGCCCATATAGGAACCGGCTGCTACGATGTGGTATTCGGGTGCAAGCTCGGTGAAGTACTTGAGCGAGGTGATCCCGCGTGGCGCCTCTTGGATCTCGTCGAAGATGATGAGCGTGTCTTCCGGCGTTACGGTTTGGCCACGTAGGAGTTCTATCTGGGAGATGATGCGCTTGGGGTCGAGGTTCCCATCGAACAGCGAGCGCGTGCTCGGCTCGAGCATAAAGTCAAAACGAATGACGTTTCGATACTGCTGACTTGCGAATTCGTTAAGAAGCCAAGTCTTTCCTGTCTGGCGGGCTCCCTTAAGCAAGAGAGGTTTGCGATTCGCCCTTGATTTCCAAGCGATAAGTTCACTCATAAGCTGTCGCTGCATATTGCCTCCCAACCCTCTCGGCTAGTATAAGGCCATTTGGGCGTTTCCATCGAAAAATGTGGGAGACAACCACGTTTTTCCATCGGAAAATGTGGGAGACAACCACGTTTTTCCATCGGAAAATGTGGGAACACCAACCTAAGTCACGGTGAAATAGTTCCTAAATAAGCTGGTAAACGGTATAAACAGGATCTATTCCACCGCAACTTAGAGCCCCGCCGGCGTGTAAAAGAAACGAGCCCGCATCCCTGGGGGACGCGGGCTCGTAAAAACCAAATGGTAGGGGCGGTGGGACGTCCGCGCATTTGCTGCGCAAATACGCACCGGCTTCGGCCGCCTGTCGGCGCCCTCGCCGGCTCGCTACGGACGCTGCACGTCCGCTTAACGCTCGCCCCCTCGCGGGTTCGAGTCCCACCGGCATCTAAAAGAAGCGAGCCCGCATCCCTGGGGAACACGGGCTCGCAAGCAATCACATGGTAGGGGCGGTGGGACTCGAACCCACAATCCTTGCGGCGAGAGATTTTAAGTCTCCTGCGTATGCCAATTCCGCCACGCCCCCGTGAGACTAGAAGTCTAGCACAAGCCGTCCGTTACGCGTTGACGGCCATCGAGTGTTGGCCCGACTTCTCCAGGAACTCTTGGAACTTGGCTTCGTCGCCTTTGTTCTTGTACTGCAGGGCCAGCAGGTATTCCAGGCGGCAGCTCTTGACCTTGTCGTCACCGGCATCCTTGAGCATGCGCTCCAGCTCGGGAATGTCGTTGTGGCGCTTGAGGATCATCGTGTCGTACATCAGCTGGCACTCGTGCGCGACCGCCTCGGCCTGACCGCCCTCAAAGCCCTTGATCTCGTGCAGAAGCTCCTTGGACTTTTTGCGGTCCTCCTGGCCAACATAGTAGTTAAAGGCTTTGATCACCAGGTCGACGCGCTGCATCTTGGGGAGGTTGAGTCCCAGCAGCAGGTCGAACATCTCGCTGGCGCGCTCGTGGTCCTCGCGCAGCAGATAGGAGTTCAGACGCAGGTAGTCGCGGTTGTAGCGCGGGTACAGCATGCTGGTGAGTTTGCCGTCGAGCAAACGATCGAACTCGTCCCACTGCTTGGCAGCCATAAGCTGCTGCAGACGCTTGAACGTGGTGCGTTTTTTGACGCTAAAGAACACCGACACGGCGATGCAGATGATAACGACGGCGGTCCAGAGGGTGCGGGAATCGGGCATGTTAGGGTCCTTAGTCGCTCATAAAGCGAGCGGTATGACAACACGTACTAGATGTATTATACGCAGCGCGCAAGCAAACTGGCATAAAAGCTCATCGAGGCCGAGTGCCATCGCTCGCTGCGGTACACTTACCTAAAGTAAACCATGAAGGGAGACATTACCTATGAAGAAGATCGTTTTGGCTTGCGGTGCTGGCGCTGCTACTTCCACGCTCGTTGCCCAGAAGGTCGCTACCATGCTCGACGCCAACGGTTATGCCGGCAAGTATGAGATCGTGCAGTGCGCCATCTCCGAGGCCAAGGACGCTTGCGACGAGGGCGCCGACCTGCTGATCGCCACCACCGTTGCCCCCGAGGGCCTCACCTGCCCGTACGTGAGCGGCGTGCCCTTCATGACCGGCATGAACCGCGTCGCTGCCGAGAAGGCCGTTCTCGACGTTATGGCTCAGTAGGCGCTGCCTGTATGAATGAGCAGAACGCCAATCCGGTCGAGCTCTTTGGCATGCGCGTTGCCCATGTGGGCATTAACGCCACTGACCCGGCAGATGCCTTGGAGATCGCGGAGCTGTTCTCGACGATGATGGGCCTGCCCGTTATCGAGACCCCCGTTTCGTACTTTAATGATTCGCTGGTCGAGATCATGAAGCAGAACGGTCGTGGCACCAAGGGCCACATCGGCTTTGCCGTTAACGACATCGATGCAGCTGAGAAGTGGTTTGCCGAGCGCGGGCTCGAGGTCAACGAGGAGTCGCGCGCGCTGCTGCCCGACGGTGGTACCAAGCTCGTGTACTTTAAGCGCGAGTTCGCCGGTTTCGCCGTGCACCTGTGCCGCGAATAGCGCACAAGCTGCCATAGTTAGCAAAAAGGGATAGGGCCGCGTGGCCCTATCCCTTTATTTATGCCGAGGGGCTTCCTAGCGCGGCAGGCGAATCGTAAAGCGGCTGCCGACGCCCTCGACTGAGGTCACGCCAATGACACCACCATGGCTATCGACGATCCACTTGGCAATGGCAAGCCCCAGACCCGAGCCCTGCGTGCCGGCATCGCGTGCGTTGTCGGCGCGGTAGAACCGTTCAAACGCGTGAGCTGCGGATTCCTGGTTCATGCCGATGCCCTCGTCCTCAACACTTATGTCGATCTTGTCCGCGCCCGCATCCGGCGCTATGCCAAATGTGACGGTCGTGCCCGCGTCCGAATACTTGGCGGCGTTTTGCACGATCACGCGCAGAGCCTGCTTCACGAGCGCCACGTCGACGGGCGCGTCGCAGCGCGGGTCGCTGGCAAGCGCAGCGTCAAAGGCTAGCCGATACGTGTGCTCGGTATCGATCATCTGCGATTCCTCGCACACCTCGCCGACCAGTGCTGCCAGGTTGGTATGCGCGCGCCGCAGGACCGTGCGCCCGGCATCGCCGCGTGCCAAAAACAGCAGCTGCTCCACGAGCTCCTGCATGTGCTCGCTTTCGGCTTTGAGCGAGGCGATGGACTCCGCCAGCACGTCCGGATCGTCTTTGCCCCAGCGGTCGAGCATGTTTACGTAGCCCTGAATCACCGCGATGGGCGTGCGTAGCTCGTGGCTTGCATCGTTGACAAAGCGCATCTGCTGCAGCTTGGCCTCTTGCATCTGGCGCAGCAGGCGGTTGAGCGCGACCTCGATGCTTGCCAGGTCGGCGTCGCCGGTGGTGACGCTCGGTGAGTTGACGCTTGCGCGCGCGATGGCCTGCTCCAGTGTTTCCATTTTGCTGCCGGAGAGCTGCATGCGACCGAGTTCGTCCACGCGCAGGGCCAGATCGTTGAGCGGCGCCATGGTGCGGCGCACGCGGCGGGCGCCGCCGAGCATGTTGAGCACGCTGATGACCTGCCAACCCACAACGACAAGGTAGAGAGGCCATAGCGTGACGAGGTCCTGCGCGAGGGGGAAAGTCTTGGTGGTACGCGCAAGCTCGACGGTATAGGTGAGCGTTGTCAGGTCCCAGCCGCGCGCGGGCGTCAGCGACATGCCGCGAACGGTGGCGCCGGGGATCCATCCTGCGGTAAACGCGCCGTCGGGCAGCGTCTGGTTGTATCCATAGACGAGGATCGCCACCGCAATAACCAACAGCAACAGATCGAGCCAGACGTAGCTCATCAGGCGGCGCCACATATAGCTCCAGTTGATGGCGCGGGCGATGGAGGTGACGCGCTTGGCCTCGGCGTTACGCACGGCAGACATAGCCCACCCCGCGCACGGTTTGGATGATGCGGGCGCCGCCGGCGTCTTCGATCTTGGCACGCAGGTGCGCGATGTGCACGTCGACGTTATTGGTGTCGCCCACGTATTCGTAGCCCAGTGCCTCGTGCGCGATGCGCTCGCGCGTGAGTACGGTTTCGGCGTGTGCCATAAGCAGGGCGAGGACATCGAACTCGCGGGCCGTGAGCGCGATGGGCGAGCCGACGACTGTGACTTCGCGGCGGTCGGGGTCGAGCGCAACCGAGCCCACGGCGAGCGTGGCGGGGGAGGGCAAGGCGGAAGCTTGGGCCGAGTCGCTGACCGGGGGTATCGCAGCGGCGTCTCCGCCCGCGCCGGCCGCCATGCCCGTCCCGGCGCCGGCGCCGCCAACGCCCGAAGCCGCCCGCACGGCCTCCGAGCGCTTCAGCGCCACGCGGATCCGTGCGAACAGCTCCTCAATTGCAAACGGCTTGGTCAGGTAATCGTCGGCGCCGGCATCGAGCCCGGCAACCTTGTCCATCACGGCATCGCGCGCGGTGACCATGATCACCGGCACATCCTTGTGCTTGCGGACACGCCGTAAGACCTCCATACCGTTGAGCTGCGGCAACAGCACATCGAGCAGAATCAGATCGTAGTCGCGCTCCAGCGCCAGGTCCACGGCGGTGCGGCCGTCGGCGGCGTGCTCCACCTGGTAGCCCTCGTGCTCCAGCTCGAGCGTCACAAAGCGGGCGATTTTCTCCTCGTCCTCTACGATCAGGATTCGTGCCATACGTGCCTCCGTCTGCGATTACTTGTCGTCGTTCAGATTTTGCTTGATGTCGTCCGCGGCGTCGGCGGCGTGATTCATAAGGTTGTTGATGCTGCCGGGCACGTCGCCGTCGCTATCGATGCGGTAACGCATGCCAAAGAACAGGCCAATAAGCATCAGCCAGATCGTGGCGCCCCAGGCAAACAGAGCGATGATGGGAATCAGGATGGGGATGTTGAGGATGATGGCGTCGCGGCGCGTGGCGATAAACTTGGTGTCCAGGCTCAGGCGGAAGAGCTTTTTGAGGTACTCCCATACGCTGTCCATCTTCTTAGAGAAGTCGGTCTTTTCGCTCGACTGTTCGTAGGCGGCCTGCGCGGCGACCATCTCGGCCGAGGGCTCATCGACTGGCGCGGATTCGGTGGCGGCGTGCGCCGACGTGGTCTGGGTCTTGCCCTGCGACTCGAGCCAAATGATGGCATCCAGGACGTTGCCGTCGGCGGCGTCGAGCGCGGCTTTGGCATCGGTGTAGCTCACGTTGCACTTGGTGCGGATGGTTTCAACTTTTTCGAGGTCGTCCATGACCTGTCCTTTCGTTCGATGGGCGCGACGCCGGGCGATCTGCCCGGGCGCGAGCGTTGCGTTCGGCGGCCTGCGTTGCGCGGCGCCGCCCCGCCCTTGGTCGAACTCTATAGTGCAGGTTATAGATTAAGCGATTCTTGAGCCAAGATTAATGTTGGATGAGTTTTTGCGCGGCGGTGGGGAAGGGAGAGGTGCCTTTCTGGATAGCGGGGGATGGGGTGCCGGTGCAAAACGGCGTCAAGGGTTGGTCGAGCAGGCGGTTTCTCCATTGATGTCCGCACAGCATGTGACACTTACCCTGCCGCCCCGCTCTGCCGCGGCGGCATGCGTCTGAACAACGACCCTCTAAGGAGTTCGATATTGATGAGTGACAACACCAAGCATCTCGCAAAGAAGTGCGTCAAGGACGCGTGGCCGTGCCTCGCGTTGTGCCTTGCCGGCACAGCGGTTGCGCTGCTGGCTGTTCTGGGGCCGTTCGACGTGCTCCGAAGTGCCGTCTCTCTGCACGTTTGCATGGCCCTTGCCGGCGCCATGATGACCGGCGGCGTGCTCGATCTGGTTTTTTGGGTGCTTGACCCGTTTGGATGGAAGAGCGAGGGGTGGGTCCCAAAGGATGGAAGGGCTGGAACGGTTGACTTAGTGATCGTGCAGAATGTGGGCTAGCGACTTACAGGGAAGTGGTGATCCGATGACGGTTTATGTGACGGGCGATATTCACGGCGGCGTCGACATGCAAAAGCTTCGCGACTGGGATCTTGGGGATGGTCTGACAAGTGACGACTATCTCATCATCGCGGGCGACTTTGGCTTTCCGTGGGATTTCTCTGCCGAGGAATGTGCCGACATCGCCTGGCTGGAGTCGCGCCCCTATACGGTGCTGTTTGTCGACGGAAACCACGAGCGTTTCGATCACTGGGCGGAGCGCCCCATGGAGCTGTGGCACGGCGGCCTGACGCAGCGTCTGTCGGACACCTCGCCCATCCGACGCCTGACGCGCGGTGAGGTTTTCGAGCTCGACGGCTCAACGATCTTTACCATGGGCGGCGCCACGAGCGTGGATAAGGAATACCGCATTCCGTATTCCAGCTGGTGGCCGCAGGAGCTGCCGGACGAGCGCAACTTTGAGGAGGCGCGGGCAAAGCTCGACAGCGTGGGTTGGAAGGTCGACTATGCGATCACCCATACCTGCTCCACGCGCATGCTTTCGCCCACGCTTTACCCGGCACCTGGCTGGAATTATCCCGATGTCGATCGACTCACCACGTTTTTCGACGAGCTGGAGGACCACCTGGACTACAAGCGCTGGTACTACGGGCATTTTCATCGTGACGCCAACCCAGCCGAGTGCCACACCGTGCTCTACGACTGTATTGTCCGCCTGGGCGACGAACTCCAGCCCTGGGATGTCGCGTAGGGGCGGGGTGGCTGGCTACTCGACCGTTACAGTGATGTTTTCCCGATGCGTGCGGATAACATCCCAGCTAAAGTGCTCGACCAGCTGCTCGGCAGAGCGCGGTGTGGCGTCCGGCACGATGCCTGTTTGCCCGGCGAGCCAGCCCAGTAGTGCCTCGGGCGCGCCAAAGCGGGTGCGGAGCTCGCCCAGGTCCAGGTCGCGGTCGCGCTTGGAAAGGCGGCGGCCATCCGGCGACATGAGCAGCGGAATGTGCGCGTAGTGCGGCGTGGGAAGTTCCAGCAAATGCTGCAGGTAGATTTGGCGCGGCGTGGAACCAAGCAGGTCGCATCCGCGTACGATCTCGGTGACGCCCATGGCAGCGTCGTCGACCACCACGGCTAGCTGGTAGGCAAAAACGCCGTCGCTGCGGCGCACCAAAAAGTCGCCGCATTCGGTGGCGAGTGCTTCGCATTGGGCTCCATACGTGCGGTCCACGAATTCGATCACATCGTTTGCGAGGTCGTCGACGGCGGGTACGCGCAGGCGCGTGGCCGGAGCGCGCAGAGCGCTGCGGCGGGCAACCTCCTCGGCAGAAAGGTCTCGGCAGGCGCCGCGGTAGATGGGCGTGCCGTCGCTCGCGTGCGGCGCGCTCGCGGCGTGGAGTTCGGCACGCGTGCAAAAACAGGGATAGGTGAGGCCGGCGTCTTGCAGCTGACGCAGGGCGTCCTCGTACAAATCCAGGCGATCGTGCTGGTAGTAGGGGCCTTCGTCCCACTCCAGTCCCAGCCAGGCCAGGTCGTCAATCAATTGAGTGGCAAGTTCCGGGCGCTTGCAGCGATCGTCCAGGTCCTCGATGCGCAGCACGATGCTGCCGCCTTGGCTGCGGGCCGAAAGCCACGAGCACAGGCAGCTGAACACGTTGCCCAAGTGCATGCGGCCCGAGGGCGACGGGGCAAAGCGGCCCACGACGGGGGTGGGCGCTGCCGTTGCTGGTGCGTCCGCGGCGTGTGTTGCTATGTTGCGTGCGTTGATATCCATGCGGACGAGTATAGCGCGGGGCTTGGCAGGGAAGGCGTTGCTGCGCTCACAAGTTGGCGGCGGTGCGCATTGCGCACGGTGGGTTTGCGGCTCAACGTCTCGATCGCCGCGCGCTGACTCAGCCTCACAAACGACAGAAACCCCGGCAGCTCTTCGCAACTGCCGGGGTTTCCGCGGAAAAGGGGGACATGATCCTCGAGCGAACGGCAAAGGGGCAAACCGTTTTCGCTCAACTGCTTTATGCCCCTCGGCTGGCGGCTCAATCAGCGCATGCCGCGCCCACACAAAGCCGCTACACCTGTGACGGAGCTGTGAAGTGGTATCTATCGTTGGTGCAGGCCATGCCAAGGAGTGTCCCAAACTGCCGGCAGATAAGGAACGTCCCTAAGTGCCAGGCTCGGGTGGGACTTTTGTCCCATTTGGCGCTCCGGTCGCCTAGATATTCGTCATGTGCGTCCGCAAACGTGGGACAATGGCGCTGTTGGTTTTACAGACAAAGGATGTGCCTATGAACGCCCCCGTTGCCAAGACCTGTCGGCAGCGCCGCCTATTCGCGCGATTCGCTTCCGTCTGCGCGCTCGTCGCGCTTGCGTTGTTACTGCTGCCTGCCGCCGCGCACGCCGACGGCTACTCCATGAGCCAAACCTACATCGGCGCCACGGTCGAGGCCGATGGTTCGTTGACCGTTGTCGAGGGACGCCAGTTCGATTTCGATGACGACATCAACGGCGTGTTTTGGGAGATCAATGCGGGCACCAACCAGCAGGGCGGCGCGGCGGGTGTCGACGTGCTGAGCGTCGAGGAAGACGATGCCGCGTTTAACAGGGTCGACTATGCAAACAAAGGCGACAGCGGCGTCTATACGGTTGAGCAGTCCGACGGCGGCGTAAAGATCAAGGTTTTCAGCCCTCACGAGAGCGGCGACAGTGCGATCTATTACGTGAGCTACACCATGACCGGTGCGGTTATGAACTGGTCCGATACCGCCGAGCTCTACTGGAAGTTTGTGGGCGACGGCTGGTCCGCGGATTCCGATGACGTCGAGATGGAAGTGTACTTCGCAAATGCCGCTGCCGGGACGGCGGCCGTCAAGGGCGATAACTTCCGCGCATGGGGCCACGGCCCGCTGACGGGCGACGTATCGCTCGATGCGGACGAACCCATGGTCACCTACACCATTCCCTGCGTGCATCAGGGCGAATTCGCCGAGGCACGCATCGCCTTCCCCAGCGACTGGGTGCCGCAGCTTGCCGCTTCAAGCGAAGAGCGCATGTCAACGATCCTGAGCGAAGAGAAGGAATGGGCCGACGAAGCTAACGCCCGCCGCGCCCGCGCCCGCATGATCGCTAATGCGCTTGCCGTGGTTAGCGTTGTCGCGGCGGTGGCCTTTACCGGAACAATCGTTGTGCTCAAGCTGCGCCGCCGCAAGCCAAAGCCGCTTTTCCAAGACGAATACTTCCGCGATGTGCCCTCGGCCGACCATCCCGCCGTGCTTTCGGCCCTCATGAGCTGGAACGAGGTGCCCGATCAGGCATATATCGCCACGCTCATGAAGCTCACTGACGACCGTGTGATCAAGCTAGAACAGGCGACCGTGACCAAGGCCAAGAAGGGTCTGTTGGGGCGCGAAAAAGAGGAGCAGACGTATCGCGTGACGGTGAGCGATGCGGGCTGGAAGTCGGCCAAGGGCATTGACCGCATGGTGCTCAAGGTCTTCTTTGCCGGTGTTAAGCCCGACGAGAACGGCGATCGCTCGCGCACGTTTGACGAGCTGCAGCACTACGTCAAGCAGCACGCTACGCCCGTGGGCGACAAGCTCGAGGACTATCAGAACACCGTTAAGGGCAAGCTGGCCGATAGCGAGTACGTTGCCTCGGACGGCATTGTCGCAATGGTGTTTTGCTTGGTTCTTGGTATTCTGATCGCCTTTGTTCCCATGGGATCCATTTTCTTTACCGACGGCGCACAGGCGAACATTATCGCCGCGATTATCTCGGTGCCGATTGTGCTGGTGGGTATTGGCGTGGGCCTTACGTTCCGCCGCTTTACGCCGGAAGGTGCCGAGGTGGCGGCCCGCTGCAAGGCGCTTAAGCATTGGCTCGAGGACTTCACGCGCCTAAAGGAGGCCGTCCCCGGCGATCTGGTCCTGTGGAATAAACTTCTGGTGATGGGTGCGGCGCTGGGCGTTTCGAAGGAAGTCCTGCGTCAGCTTGCCGAGGCTGTTCCTCCCGAGGTGCGCGAGGCCGACGGTTTCTACGACAATTACCCCTGCTACTGGTGGTACTACCATCATTACGGCATCGATTCGCCGCTCGATTCGTTTAACGATGTGTATCACGAGAGCATCCGTGAGCTGGCGTCGAGCTCCGATAGCTCGGGCGGCGGCGGAGGCGGTGGCTTCTCGGGCGGCGGGGGCGGCGGCGTCGGCGGAGGCGGCGGCGGAACGTTCTAACGGTCGTAAGCTATGGGATGGGCTTTTCTCGACAGCCGTCGGGGAAAGCCCATCCCCTTTTTATGCGCTACCTACGAAGACCGTCCCCAGCGACTAGCCATTTAAGAACGTCCCCAACGACTAGGTATGGCTGCTGGGCCTAGACTGTTAGGTCGAGTTCGTAGAGGAAGCTTTCGCGCGGCATGGCGTGGCGGCGTTCCTCGCGGTTGGCTCGGTGCGTGGCCGTGCGCTTAAAGCCGTGCAACTCGTAGAACTTCCACGAGCAGTTGGAGTCGGTGTACAGGTGCGCGCTGGTCGCCCCGCACGAGGACAGATGCGAGATTGCAGCGTCGAGCAGCACCGTGCCAACGCCCAGGCCGTGGACATCGCGATCCACGGCAAGCAGCGTGACCTCGTTGTCATGCGGCAGCGGGCTTTTCTCGAGCAGGCGGTTGTTGGTTCGAATGGTGGTGCGCACAAAGGAGAGGTACTCGGCGCAAGCTTCAGGCTCCAGCTCGCGCATCTGCGACAGCAACGAGCGTTCGGTGTCCATCCAATGTTCCTTGACGGTGGCGCCGGAGCTCTGTCCCGCACGCGCGAGCGCAATGCCACGCGCCTGACCGTCGATTACGGCAACCTGCGAAAACGTCGAGGAAGAAAGGCAGTAGGCAAGGTCGCACGCGGCTTCGAGGCGGTTGTACTCATCGTTATCCGAGTTGTTGTGCCAAAGCTGCTGCAGGATCAGCGCGATGGCGTCGAAATCTTCGGTATCAAACGGTCGGTAGAGAACCCGCGAGACCATGGTGCCTCTTTCTATTGCGGATGCATATCGAGCACAGTTCTACCACGCCATTGGCATCTAATTATGGTGCCCCTGTGTTCCATGAACTCACCGTGCCCAGTGGCGCTCCTGCAACCCCCGCTCGAAGCTTTTTCTGCACAGCCGTGCGTTGCGGGGTGCATCGTCGCGCTCGATGCGCTACATTGAATCAGTATTTTCAATGCCGCTGCGCGAGCGCTGCAGATCGACGTATCACCGACTCACAGAGCACGGCGGCGTACCAGACAGGAGGACTGCATGGGATCTGATGTGAAGATCGCACGCGCGTTGATCTCGGTTACCGATAAGACGGGCGTCGTCGATTTCGCACGGACGCTGGTTGACGACTTTGGCGTCGAGATCATCTCTACGGGCGGCACGGCTCGTGCCATCGAGGACGCGGGCGTTCCCGTAACCCCCATCGAGGAGTTCACGGGCTATCCCGAGATGATGGACGGCCGCGTCAAGACGCTGCATCCCAAGGTTCACGGCGCGCTGCTTGCCCGTCGCGATTCCGAGCAGCACATGCAGGAGGCCGCTCAGCACGGCATTAAGCTGATCGACCTGGTGGTCGTCAACCTGTACGAGTTCGAGAAGACCGTCGCCAACCCCGAGGTCACCTTCGCGGATGCCATCGAGCACATCGACATCGGTGGCCCCTCCATGCTGCGCTCTGCCGCTAAGAACGCCGCGAGCGTTACCGTCATTTCCGACCCGGCCGACTATGATGCCGTCCTGGCCGAGATGCGCGAGACCGGTGGCTGCACCACGCTTTCCACCCGTCGTCGCCTGCAGGTGAAGGTCTACCAGACCACCGCCGCCTACGACACGGCTATCTCCCGTTGGCTTGCCGCCCAGGCAAGCGACGTGGCGGATACCTCTGCCAAGCTCGAGATCTCGCTGGAGAAGGTCGACGACCTGCGCTATGGCGAGAACCCGCAGCAGAAGGCCACGGTCTATCGCTTTGCCGAGGGCTGCGAGAACACCGCGAGCTCGCAGTTCCCGCTCGTGGGCTCCGAGCAGATCCAGGGCAAGCCGCTCAGCTACAACAACTATCTGGATGCCGACGCCGCTTGGAACCTGGTCCGCGAGTTCGACGAGCCCGCCTGCGTGATCCTCAAGCACCAGAACCCCTGCGGTTCCGCCGTTGCCGAGGATATTACGGCTGCCTACGACCGCGCCTTCGCCTGCGATCCCAAGAGCGCTTTCGGCGGCATCATCGCCTGCAACCGCGAGGTTCCCTATGAGCTGGTTGAGCACTTCGCCGATCAGAACAAGCAGTTCGTCGAGGTCATCATCGCCCCGAGCTACACCGATGAGGCGCTCGAGCGCATGGCTAAGCGCCCCAACCTGCGCGTGCTGGCTACCGGCGGCGTGGACCACGGCGCCCAGGTGGAGCTGCGCTCCGTCGACGGCGGCATGCTGGTACAGGAAGTCGACCACGTGACTGAGGATCCCGCGACCTTTACGTTCCCCACCGACCGCAAGCCCACCGACGCCGAGATGGCCGAGCTCGAGTTTGCCTGGAAGGTCTGCAAGGGCGTTAAGTCCAATGCCATCCTGGTCTCCAAGGGCAAGGCCGGCATTGGCATGGGTCCGGGTCAGCCCAACCGCGTCGACTCTGCGCTGCTGGCCTGCGAGCGTGCCGAGGACTTCTGCGAGCGCGAGGGCGTGGAGAAGGGCGGCTTTGCCTGCGCAAGCGACGCATTCTTCCCGTTCCGCGACAACGTCGACGTGCTTGCTGCACATGGCGTGACCTGCATCATCCAGCCCGGCGGCTCCAAGCGCGACGACGAGAGCATCCAGGCCTGCAATGAGCACAATATTGCTATGGTGTTTACGGGCGCCCGCCACTTCCGCCACTAAGCAAGGTGCGGTGGCTGGGCAAGCCTCGCCGACCTGTTAGGTTGACTGGGGAGGATGGGATGCGATCTCGTCCCTTGGACTGGCCTCGCTTCTAAAATAATCTCCGCAAAAGACGGCTGCTCCGTTTGGAGGGCCGTCTTTTTGGTATAAGAGGACGGAATGACTAACACGAAAGGTACAACCATGCCCCAGATTGATGATGCCGAGCTGTTTGGCAATGCCGAGGATCAGCGTGCATACGAGGAATTTTGCGCTAATCAGGAAGCGGTCGAGAAGTTTACGCTCGACAAGCCCGCGCTTGTCTGCCGTTGGCGCATGTCCAATAAAAAGGTGCCCATGCTCAATCGCCACATTCGCGCACTGTCCGAGCGCCTGGTGCAGGGCGAGCCGCTTACCCATAACATGCTCAGCTGGGCCAAACAGCACGTTGAGTGGTCGCTTGCCGAGGGCGATTACACTGCGCACGACGGCGTACTCATGCTGGTGATCGACATCAACGGCAACGCCGCCATGACGGTGGGGGAGTACGAGCCGCTCGCCGATACGTCGGCCAAGGCGCTGCGTGCCCGTTCCGCCGAGGCCCGCTCCGAAGCCGACGAGACCGGCGTGGCGCCCGAGCTGCTCGCCGCCGTCAACAACGGCGAGCTTGCCTTTGTGGCGCCGGCGGACGAGTTTCTGTGCGGCACGGCGACGCTCATCGAGCAGCTGGCCCAGACCAAGGGCATCCCGGTCACGCGCGTAGATATTCCCGCACAGCTCAAGGGCGCCTTGTTCCTGGTGAGCGACGAGCACGGTGTGGTCCCCGCAACCGAGACGGACGCCGCCGAGGCCGACGCCGCTACGGTCGCCTTCTTCGCCGAAGGCTACGAAAAGCTCCGCGCCCGCCGCTAAATGATGTTTCTGGGACGGGGATTAAAAACTCATTTAATTCCCGTGCTCGTCGCGAGCGAGGGGCAAGCCTCTGCCGCTCGCGAACAGTTCTGTCACCTTGGTGCCGCGCGAGGCGCGTACCTGCGGCTCCGCGGTCATAATGGGGCAAGACAACCAAGAGGGGAGCGGAATCCATGGCGCTAATCTATATCGTTGAGGACGACGAGCCCATTCGTCGCGAGCTTGCCGATATCCTTGCCCGTGCGGGTTTTGGGGTCGAGGCCTGCGAATCATTCGAGCACGTCTCGCGCGATATTCTCGCCGCCGCGCCCGACCTGGTGCTGCTCGACCTCACGCTTCCCGTCAAGGACGGCCAGCATATCTGCTACGAGGTTCGCCGCGAATCCGAGGTCCCCATCATCGTCCTCACGTCGCGCACGACTGAGATCGACGAGGTCATGGCCATGACGCTCGGCGCGGACGACTTCGTTCCCAAGCCCTATAGCGCGCGCGTGCTCGTGGCGCGCATCAATGCCTTGCTGCGTCGCACCGCGGCGGCGGGCGAGCGCAGCACGCTCGTCCACAAGGGGCTGGAGCTCGACCTCGCCCGCTCCATGGTCACCAACATGCAAACCGGCACCAGTACCGAGCTCACCAAAAACGAGCTGCGTATCCTCTCGCTGCTTCTGAGCCGTGCGGGCAAGATCGTCTCGCGCTCGGCCATCATGCAGGACCTGTGGGATTCCGACGCCTTCGTGGACGACAATACGCTCACCGTCAACATCAACCGCCTGCGCACCACGCTCGAAAAAATCGGCATCAAGGGGTATTTGACCACGCACCGCGGCCAGGGCTATTCGATCTAGGGGCCGGCTATGTCGTTTGCCAAGTTCTTTAAAGATGCGCTGCTTCCCGTCGCCGTGTGGACGTGCGGCGTGCTGTTGAGCTGTTTTGTGCTGACGGTCGCCGGCGCACCCGTTTCCATCGTGGTCGTGGCGGTCGGTGTGTCCTTTATCTTTGGCATGCTGGGTATCGTGATTGAGTACGCGCGCCGTTGTCGTTTTCTGTGCCAGCTGGAGCGCGCGGCAGAGGAGCTGGAGAGCCCCGCATGGGTGCAGGAGATGGTGCAATGCCCGACCTATGCCGAGGGCGAGCTCGAATACGAGGTCTTGCGCCGGGTGGGCAAAGCCGCTTGTGACGAGGTTGCCGAAGGCAGGCGCCAGACCGATGACTATCGCGACTATATCGAGAGCTGGGTCCACGAGGCCAAGCTGCCTCTGGCGGCAGTCCATCTGATTTTGGAAAACCTGGACGGCAGCGAAGATGACCTGTCGCGCGTAGATGACCTTGGTCGCGAGCTTGCCCGCGTGGAGCGCTATATTGACCAGGCGCTGTACTATGCGCGCTCGGAAGTCGTGGAGCGCGACTACCTGATTCGCCGCTGGGATCTTAAGACCTTGGTGACGGGCGCGATTAAGGCCAACGCGCGCGAGCTCATCGCGGCGCACGTGGCGCCGGTGTGCGAGAACCTCGACTTTGAGGTCTTTACCGACGAGAAGTGGCTCGAGTTTATTCTGGGCCAGCTCATTCAGAACAGCATTAAATACGCACGTGAGGATGGTGCGAAGATCACGTTTTCGGGCGCGTTGCTGGACGAGGGCCTGGCAAGCGAGCGCATCGAGCTTACCGTCGCGGACAACGGCTGCGGCGTGTGTGCGGCAGACCTGCCCCGCGTGTTCGAGAAGGGTTTTACCGGCGACAACGGCCGCACCACCAAGCGCGCAACGGGCATCGGCCTCTACCTGGTGGCACGCCTGTGCTCCAAGATGGGCATCGACGTCACCGCAGCATCGGACCCGGGCGAAGGCTTCGTCGTCACGTTCGCCTTCTCAACCAACAAGTTCCAATACTTTGAGTAGTTAGCCCGTATGGCGTAGCCGTTCAGGATTTTCCCATTTAAGAAGAAATCAGGCTTTTCGGCAGCTATATTCCTGAACGGGAACATTGCTAATGTAGTCAACGCTATATTCCCGTACATGAACATAGTGCTACAGGTTTATACTATGTTCACGAACAGGAATATAGCTGGAGGCGTCATGAGAACGGTGACAACGATTAAAAAGCTGGATGGGCGCATCAAGCTCAAACCGTCGGAAGTCGCTTTCTCGGAGCGCACGGTTTTCGATCCCGCCGAGATAGGGAAGGCCCTTAGGCTCAGAAGGCGTGAGCTCGGCTTGACTCAACGTGACGTCGCGACTATGACGGGCCGCAGCCTTCGTGTGATTGGTGATATCGAGCGGGGGCGGACAACGGTCGAAATTGGTGTCATTTTCGATTACGCCTCCATCGTGGATATTGATTTTATTCTGAAGGTGAGGGGGAAATAATGGATGGCACGCTGTTCGTTCACCGTGAGTTTAATGGGTCTTACCAGCTGGTTGGCATATTGGAGGAAAACGCGGGGCTTCCGATATTCACCTATAGCCCCAAATATCTCCAGAGCGGTGATGCGGCCCCGATTTCGACCTCGCTGCCGTTGTCGGCCGAGACATTTAGTCCGGACGCAACGGGTTCCTTTTTCTCCGGCATCATTCCGGAGGGGCAGCTCAACAGGGACCTTGAGAAAAGGGCGCGAGCGGAACGCGGAGATTACTTTAAGGTGCTCGATTTAGTCCGCGATGAACCTGTCGGCGCTCTGGTTTTGACGCGTGAGCCTTCGGCCGAAAGTCTCGAAATGGGCTATGAAGAGATAGGTGCGGGACAGCTAAGCGGGCTGGCATACGCGCCGGCGGAGGTTGCTTTTGATTTAGCGCTAGAGAGTCGAATTTCCCTTGCAGGTGCTCAGGCGAAGGTCGGTCTCTACCATACGGGCGATGACCCATGTGGCGGATGGTACCTGCCTCATGGAGCGGCCCCATCTACGCACATTCTCAAAGCGGGGTCGAAAACGTTCCCGGGCGAGACTGTATGTGAAGCGATGTGCGTGAGAGCCGCCTCTCTGATGGACCTGTCGGCCGAAGAGTGTTTTCTTATCCGAGTTGAGGATGCCGAGCCAATTATCGCCGTGAGGCGATTTGACCGAGTAACGCCTGATGCTGGATGCTCGGTTGACGGATTGCCAATCCCATACCGTTTGCACCAGGAAGATGTTTGTCAGGCCAAGGGCATCTCGCGTGAGCTTAAATATGAGCCGACGGGCGTCAATTACCTGGGGCTTATCGTCGATGCGGTGCGAAGGGCGTCGACGAATCAAATGGAGGACAGGTTCCTTGTCGGCTATAACCAGCTGTTCGACTATGCCGTAGGTAACTGCGATAACCATCTAAAGAACTGGTCGCTCGTATGGGACGAAAGTTGGAAGCAGGTGAGGTTGGCGCCGCTCTACGACGTGCTGTGTACAACGGTTTATCCCAGCCTCGTTCGTGAGATGGGCGTCTCGTTTGGTGGGAGCCGCAAGATTGACGACGTAACGCGCGGGTCGGTGATGAGCCAAATGATTGGGGCGGGTTTGCCCGGGGGAATTGTTGCCGGAATGATTGTTGATACTTGCAATGAGGTTCCAGACGCGCTAAGAGATGCCGCGCGCGGTCTCAAAGAAGAGGGTTTTTCCGAGGCGGAGGTAATGTTCGAGAAGATCATTCCAGAAGTGCAAGCTCGTCTAAGCAGGATCGCCTTATAACAAAAAAGCGCCGCCCCAAACAAAAACGTGCCGCCCCAACCGGGGCGGCATGCCATCTTTCTTATCAGCCAACTCGCTGAAGTACGGTGACGAAGGCGCAAGGCCGGGAGGGGTTATCTAAGCCGACATCCCGCAGCCGCGAAGCGGCGAGGACGTCGGCGTGATAACCCCGCAGGCCTTGCACCGACGGGAAGGAACCTACTTCACGACCAGAATGTCGCAGTCCGTATTGCGCAGCAGGAACGTCGAAATCGAGCCCAGTAGCGCGTACTTAATTGAGGACAGGCCGCGGGCGCCGCAGAGCACCAGATCGGGCTTGACCACGTCGAGCATCTCATCCTTGAGCGTCTCACGAATGCGGCCGGTGCGAATCATGACCTCGACCTCGGGAATGTCGGGATTGGCCTTGGCCTCCTCGAGCTGCTTGGCGATGGAGTTGTTAAAGGCCTCCTCCAAGCCGTTGACCAGGTCGACCGGATAGGAACCGGCGCTCTCGAGCGCAGTGGAGTCGATAACGTGGCCGATGATCAGCTTAGCGCCGTTGTTCGCGGCGACCTTGATGGCGCGTGCGAGCACAAAATCCTGCTGCTCAGTACCGTCGAGTGAAACAAATACCTTGGTATAGCCCTCGTTCATGGTTTCCTCCTTGGTCTATCGCACGGGCGCGGGGCTCGTGCGTCGGGCGGGCGCGGGCGCGTTGGCCGCCGGACACTTTATCTTGTTGCAGTTATACCCAAGGATTTCGGTTTGACCGCTCGCAATTCTGTGAACGGGCGAGTTTTTTGGTAAGGGTAGGCGCAGGCGCGCCGCCAACGGTTGATAATGGGACATCGCCCGCACCGTCCGCAGAACAATATCGGCGGGTGTCTAACGAGGGGGTCCCTTTGGATATCATCGAGCTTCTAAAATCTGCCTTCATGGGCCTGGTCGAGGGCATCACCGAATGGCTGCCCGTTTCGTCGACCGGTCACATGATCTTGGTGGACGAGTTCGTCAAGATGAACGTGAGCGAGACGTTCTGGAATATGTTCCTGGTCGTGATTCAGCTTGGCGCCATTTTGGCCGTCTGCGTCCTGTTCTTCCATGAGCTCAACCCGTTCTCGCCCAGCAAGGGCAAGGAGGGCCGTCGCGACACCTGGGTGCTGTGGGGCAAGATTGTGCTCGGCTGCATTCCCGCCGCGGCGATCGGTCTGCCGCTCAACGACTGGATGGAGGAGCATTTCTACAATGCTCCCGTCGTGGCGCTGGCGCTCATTGTGTACGGCGTGCTGTTTATCGTGATTGAGAACTGGCGCGCGAACAAGCGCGAGGAAATGGCCGTTGCCGGTTCGTTTGGTTCGCGTGCTGTGGTGGCGGGCGGACGTCCCGCCGGTGCGCACTTTGCGGCGCCCGCCGCGGCTACCGCTGAGGATGAGGACGATGACGAGAATTTGGACTTTGGCTCCATCGCCACGCTCGAGGACTTGAGCTGGAAGACTGCGCTGGGTATCGGCTGCTTCCAGGTGCTTTCGCTGGTGCCCGGTACGTCTCGCTCCGGTTCTACCATCATCGGCGGCCTGCTTTTGGGCTGCACACGTTCGGTGGCGTCCAAGTTTACGTTCTTCCTGGCCATCCCTGTCATGTTTGGCGCGAGTGCGCTCAAGCTGGTCAAGTACTTCATCAAGGGCGGCACGTTCGGCGTCAACGAGGTCGCTATCCTGGGCGTGGGCTGCGTTGTGGCCTTTGTGGTTTCGCTCATCGCCATCAAGTGGCTCATGGGCTTCGTCCGCCGTCACGACTTTAAGTGCTTCGGTGTTTACCGCATCATACTGGGCATCGTAGTGCTCGCGTACTTCTTTGTCCTGGAGCCGATGCTCGGCCTCTAACTTAGTCGACGCTGCGCGGCGGCCAGGGTGACAGCTTGTCATTCAAAGAGGGTGGCATGACCAAAAGGTCTATGCCGCCCTCTTTTCATGCCAATTTGTTCGCTCTGGTCGCCGTTCGCTGCTGCTGCCATGACATCGGCGGTTTCGTGATTGGCGCAATGGGGACAGGTTACTTTGCAGCAACGTGGTGCAGACTAACCTGACCCCATTGCATCAAATCTGCTGGGGCGGGCTCGATGGCGGTGCGCGGAGTCGTGGTGTGATTTGCGTCGGTGTCCGCGCGGCTCGGTATACTGGTACGGCTCAAACTATGGCGCTGCCCGCAGGCGCGCCGTCCGTCAGATGAGGAGTCGCCCATGACCCAGCCCTTGCCCTGGGAAAAGAACGCCGCGGTACCCGTGCCGCCCGCGCCGGAACCCGTGCCGCTCGATGCATACACCGCCCCTGCAGCGCCGGAGCCCGAGCTCGTCCCGCTCGACATCTACGACGCCCCCGCGCCGGCGCCCAAGCCCGCCAAGCCGCTCGTCGACATTGACAGCCTTAATCCCGCCCAGCGCGAGGCGGTCCTGTCCACCGAGGGTCCGTTGCTGGTGCTCGCCGGCGCCGGCTCGGGCAAGACCCGCGTCTTGACCTTCCGCATCGCACATATGCTCGGCGATCTGGGCGTTAAGCCTTGGCAGGTTCTTGCCATCACGTTTACCAACAAGGCCGCGGCCGAGATGCGCGAGCGTCTGGCGGCGCTCATTCCCAGCGGCACCCGCGGCATGTGGGTGTGCACCTTCCATGCCATGTGCGTGCGCATGCTGCGTGAGGACGCCGACTTGCTGGGCTATACCGGTCAGTTCACCATCTACGATGATGATGACTCAAAGCGCATGGTGCGTGACATTATGCAGGCGCTCGGCATCGAGCAAAAGCAGTTCCCCATCAACATGATCCGCAGCAAGATCAGCTCGGCCAAAAACGCCATGATCGGGCCCGAGGACATGCTCAAATCCGCCGACAGCCCCAACGACAAAAAGGCCGCGCAGGTCTATATGGAGCTGGAGCGCCGCCTGCGCGCCGCCAATGCGATGGACTTCGACGACCTGCTCGTGCGCGCGCTTGAGCTGCTGCGCACCCGCCCCGAGGTGCTCGATAAGTACCAAGAGCGCTTCCGCTACATTAGCGTCGACGAGTATCAGGACACCAACCACGTCCAGTACGAAATCGCCAACCTGCTGGCCGCCAAGTACCAAAACCTCATGGTCGTGGGCGACGATGACCAGTCCATTTATAGCTGGCGCGGCGCCGACATCACCAACATCCTGGACTTTGAGAAGGACTTTAAAAACTGCAAGACCGTCAAGCTGGAGCAGAACTATCGTTCCACGGGTCATATCCTGAACGCCGCCAACGCCGTGGTACGCCACAACTCGCAGCGCAAGGACAAGCGCCTGTTTACGGCCGAGGGCGATGGCGAGAAGATCCAGGCCTTCCAGGCGAGCGACGAGCGCGACGAGGGCCGCTGGATTGCCGGCGAGATCGAAAAGCTGCATGCCAAAGGCACGAGTTACGACGACATCGCCGTGTTCTACCGCACCAACGCCCAGTCGCGTATTCTCGAAGATATGTTTCTGCGCGCGGGCGTGCCCTACAAGATCGTGGGCGGCACGCGATTCTTCGACCGTGCTGAGATCCGCGACGTCATGGCCTACCTCAAGATGATCGTGAACCCAGCCGACGAGATGAGCGTCAAGCGCGTCATCAACACACCGCGCCGCGGCATCGGTTCCACCTCGATCCAAAAGATCGAGCAGCTGGCGCGCGACAACCGTTGCTCGTTCTTCCAGGCCTGCGAGATCGCAACAGCCGAGACGGGCATGTTTAGTGCCAAGGTGCGCAATGGCCTGTCGAGCTTTGTGTCGCTGGTGCGCGAGGGCCGACGCATGGACGGCGAGCTCAAGGACGTCGTCGAGATGATTGTCGATAAGACGGGCCTGCTGCAGGCTTTCCGCGCCGAGGGCACTATGGAGTCCGAGAGCCGCGCCGAGAACATCCAGGAATTCCTGGGCGTCGCCGCCGAATTTGAGGAGACGCACGAGGATATCGAGGGGACGCTCGAGAGCCTAGAAGAGCTGCGCGCAGCCGGTGTTGCCGACGTGCCTGCCGGCGCCGAGCCCGTCGTGGTGAGCGCACCTGCGCCCGAGCCGGGACCGTCCGCACCCGTGTCCTCGTTCGAGGCACTCGTCGGCGCGCGCGATGCCGCAGGTTCCAATCCGCTCGATAGCCTAGCCGCTCCGGCGCTCTCGCCGCAGGATGCCCTGGTCGCCGCCATCGCGGGCAACGCGTATGCCGCGCCGACGGAGATGCCGGCGGGCGCCGTGCATGCCGACGAGATCGAGCGCACCTACGGTCCGCTCACCTGTAAGGCGCTGCCGGCACTCATGGAGTGGCTGGCCCTGCGCTCCGACTTGGATTCCCTGGCCGGCGAGACGCATGCCATTACCATGATGACCATCCACTCCGCCAAGGGCCTGGAGTTCCCGGCGGTGTTCGTGGCCGGCATGGAGGAGGGTATCTTCCCGCACGTGCACGACTTTGGCGGCAGCGATGACCCGGGCAAGCTCGAGGAGGAGCGTCGCCTGGCCTACGTTGCCATCACGCGTGCCCGTAAGCGCCTGTTCCTGACCTATGCGGCCACGCGTCGCACCTACGGCTCGACCTCTGCCAACCCGCGCTCTCGCTTCCTCAACGAGATTCCGTTTGAGGATATCGAGTTTAGCGGTATCGGTTCTGCCGGTTTTGAGGGCACGGGCTGGGAGAAGCGCGGCGACCGTCACGGCACCTTTGGCTCGGGCATGGGCTCGGATATGTATGGCGGCAAGGTGTTCGGTTCGCATACGCGCTCGACCGGTGGTTCCGGTTCGCGCGGCGGATCGAGCTTCGACGATTTCTTTGGTGGCAGCACCTATGGCACCGAGCGCCATCGCGGGGTTTCGCCCGACGCCGGCCGTGTTGCCTCGACCTTTGGTTCGGGCGCGCCGCGAGCAAAAAAGCCGTCGTCCAAGGTGTCGCCGACGGTGGAGCGCAAGGTCGACCGCGCCAGCGCGTCGCAGGACTTTGCCGCGGGCGATACCGTGAGCCACAAGACCTTTGGCACGGGTACCGTGATTTCGGTCGCCGGAGACATGATCGAGGTCCAGTTCGAAAAAACCGGCCAGACCAAAAAGCTCATGAAGGGCTTCGCACCTATCGTCAAGCTGTCGTAATCCCAGCGGACCTGGGCGGGCGTATAGGGCAACATCG
>DBGDZK010000066.1:0-2873 GCA_048373195.1 Collinsella sp. | reverse complement strand
TGTCCGTTTGGAACTGTGCGTGTCCGAAACCCATAGCACAGAGTCGTTTTGCGCATAGATGCGGGCAGGCTGGGAAAAAGCATATCCTTTTACACATGCCGTCCTCCGTCGCCAGGAGGAAGAGCTCGACCTTCTCCCTGCTGTACATGCGAACCTCCAGTCCGGACCGCTTCACGGTCCCACTTTCTGTCCGCACCCCCAAATAACCCCAGCCGTACGTGTAATCGTTGCTCCAGGTGTCGCTTGTACGGTCAAAGCGGAAGACCTGCTGGTGAAAATCGTTGGTGAGCACAAATCCGATAAGCAGGATGGCCACAATCCACAGTGCAGCGCAGTAGCGGCGACCCAGGCGGTGTTGTTCCAGGCCTGCAAGGCGCAGGCCACACAACTGGTAGAGCAGTGGAATGAGCGTCATGGGCACGTAGTACAGGTACCACAGCACGGTGGCATAGAACGGCGTGAACGACTTGTACTTGAGAATGACTTCGATCATCCACAGGGCGCAGATGGTGGCGATGGCAACAAGACGGCGGCGCAACACATAGTCCAAACAGCGCAGATAGACCGATACGCCCCAAATCGAAAATGCAATTGCGGCGACAAGCAGCGGGAGAGAGCTCGAATGGACGAGCGCATCCACGACCTCTTTGGACACCTCGCTATAGGCGGGCACGACGTTAGAAAGTTTGGGGTCGGAGGCGAACAGCGCCGGCAAGACTGCCAAAAGCATGAGGAACAGTGCGGTGATGGCGCCGGCGATAGCAAAGACGCGGTGACGATACGCCTGATGTGTTATGCCAACAAGGAATCGCGGCATGGCGAAGAGCCTGCCGCCCCTAGGATCCGCCACGGGTGCGGATCGGGCGGCCGCGTGGCCGATATGTCGCTCGCGGGTACCCATAGTGCTTTTAGTGTACCGACAGGCGGGCCCAAAAAGCGGGCCACATGTCCCAAAATCCGCAGACGGCAAGGCGTCCGGCGAGCACATACTCGCCGGACGCCTTGGTTAGGAGGCTCTGAAGTTGAGCGTCTCAGCTTCCTTAGGACAGGTCCTCACCATTCGTTTCAATGACGTGCTTGTACCAGTCGAAGCTCTTCTTCTTGGAGCGCTTGAGGGTGCCATTGCCGGCATCGTCGCGGTCGACGTAGATAAAGCCGTAGCGCTTGGACATCTCGCCCGTGCCGGCAGACACCAGGTCAATCGGGCCCCAGGTGGTGTAGCCCAGCAGGTCAACGCCGTCCTCGGTCACCGCATCACGCATTGCGGCAATATGCTGACGCAGGTAGTCGATACGGTAGTCGTCGTTGATGGAGCCATCCTCCTCGACAACGTCCCTGGCGCCCAGGCCGTTCTCAACCACAAACAGCGGCTTCTGATAACGGTCGTACAGGTCGTTGAGCGTAATACGGAAGCCCAGCGGATCGATGACCCAGCTCCACTGGCTCTCCTGCAGGTAGGGATTCTTGGCGCCGGCGAAGGCGTTGCCCTGGGTGCGCTCGACATCGGGGTTATCGGCACCGGCGGAGCAACGGGTGCTGTAATAACTAAAGCTGATGAAGTCGACGGTGTTGGCGGCCAGGATCTCGCGGTCCTCGTCGGTCATGCCCACATCGATACCCAGACGCTCGAGCTTCTTGACGGCATAGGCCGGGTAGTAGCCGCGGCTCTGGACGTCGACGAAAAAGTAGTTGTCCTGATTGTCGAGCTGCGCCTGGCGCACATCGCCCGGACGGCAGCTGTAGGGGTAGTAGCTACCTGCAGCGAGCATGCAGCCAATCTTGACCTCGGGGTCGATCTCGTGGGCGATCTTGGTTGCCCAAGCGCTGGCGACGAGCTCGTTGTGGGCGGCCAGGTACTCGACGGCCTCCTTGTTCTCGCCCTCCTCAAAGACCAGTCCGGCACCCATAAACGGCAGGTGCAAGATCATATTGATCTCGTTGAAGGTAAGCCAGTACTTCACCAGGCCCTTGTAGCGGGTAAAGATCGTGGCCGCGAGGTTCTTGTAGAAGTCGATGAGCTTGCGGTTGCGCCAGCCGCCGTACTCCTTGATGAGGTGAATCGGGCAGTCGAAGTGCGTGATGGTCACGAGCGGCTCGATGCCGTGCGCCTGGCACTCGCGGAACACGTCCTCATAGAAGGCCAGGCCGGCCTCGTTGGGCTCGGTCTCGTCACCGTTGGGGAAGATGCGGGTCCACGCCAGACTCATACGGAAGGTCTTAAAGCCCATCTCGGCAAAGAGGGCGATGTCTTCCTTGTAGTGGTGGTAGAAATCGATGCCAGTCTGCGCGGGATAGTAATAGCCGTCCTCGAAGTCGAGCATCTTGCGCTGGCCGGAGACCACCGCGTAGCGCTCGGGGCCGTGCGGAGCCACGTCCACGTTGGCCAGGCCGCGGCCGTCCACGTCGTAGGCGCCCTCGCACTGGTTAGCAGCCGTCGCGCCGCCCCACAGGAAGTCATTACGGAAAGCCATGCATCGATCCTTTCATACGCTGTTGTCATAGGCTCAGTATCCCTACAAACAACGCGTCGCTCAACGGCAACGACGCAGGCCGATACTTCTTTTCACGCGCGGGTGCTCGGCAGCCGCCCCGTCTGACACTTTTTGATACCGCCTGCCCAAACCACCAACCACCACAAAGGGGACGGGCACCTTTGTGGTGGTTTGGGCAGGTTTGTCTCGATCTGTAACAGTTAGGCAGCCAAAACCGGGCCTGGTGTTACGGATCGAGATTTTCGGACGGCCCTCTACGGTTTGTCTCGATCTGTAACAGGTAGAGACGATTTAGCCCGCTAGATGTTACAGATCGAAACAGAAGATTCTAGTCGCAGGCGATGTCGAGGTTCTTGCCGATGAGGTCCACGCAGCCGCCCT
>DBGDZK010000065.1:0-9659 GCA_048373195.1 Collinsella sp. | reverse complement strand
GAAGCCTTCCTTAACTTTCGTGCATGAGTGCAAAAGACATATCGGCGCGGCAGCAAACCTCACCGTTGACGCTCGCAGTACCCGTCGCAAAGCGGAACGGCCCGCGCGCACGCGTGATGGTGCACACCAGATCAACCGTGTCGCCCGGGCGCACCGGACGCTTAAAGCGCACCTTGTCCAGACTCGTGTAGAACGGCGTCGCGCCGCGCGCTTCCTCATCGCCCATCAGCAGCACGCAACAGTTTTGGGCGAGCATCTCGCACTGAATCACGCCGGGGACCACCGGGTTTCCCGGAAAATGCCCCTGCAAAAAGTACTCGTCGCCCGTAATCGTGATCTTGCCGTGGGCCTCGTCGCCCACCAGCTCGGCCTCGTCGAGCAAAAGCATCGGTTCGCGATGCGGCAACAGTTCCTTAAGCTCTTCTTTGTTCATGGATATCACCTATCCGATCCTCATGAGGCAGCTGCCAAACTCCACGAGGTCGCCGTCGGCCACGCAGATCTCGAGCACCTCGCCGTCTGCCTCTGCCGTTACCTCGTTGAGAACCTTCATGGCCTCGATGATGCAGAGCGTCTCGCCGGCCTTGACCTTAGAGCCCACGTGCACAAACGGCTCGTCGCCCGGCGCCGGGGCAGCATAGAAAACGCCGACCATGGGAGCGGTCACCTCGGTGCCCGTGGGCTCCGGTGCGGCGGCAGGTGTCTGCGCGGCGGGCTCCGGTGCGGCAGGCGCGACTGTGGGAGCTGCAACTGGAGCGGCCATAGCGCTCGGCATGGGCATGGGCACGGCAACCGGCTGTGCGGCGCTCGCGCGCTCGAGTTCGACCGCGGTGCCATCGGGCTCCTCAACGCGTACGCGCGTGAGGCCGCGGTCCTCCATAACATCGGCTATCTCGGCAAGTCTTTTGGAATCCATGCTCTAGCTCCTCGTATATCTACGCAGCGCGATGGCGGCGTTGTGTCCGCCAAAGCCCAGGTTGGTCGAAAGCGCCCAGGTAAGGTCAGCGCGAACCGCGCGATTGGGCGTGTAGTCAAGATCGCAGGCGGGATCGGGCGTGTGGTAGTTAATGGTCGGCGGCACCACGCCCTGCTCGAGCGCCATGGCGCAGGCCATGACCTCGATGGCGCCCGTGGCACCGATCATGTGGCCGGTCATCGACTTAGTCGACGAGACGTGCGCGGCGCGCGCCGCGTCCTCGCCGAGCGCACGCTTAATGCCCGCCGTCTCGGACGAATCGTTGAGCTTGGTCGATGTGCCGTGGGCATTGATGTAGAGACCCTCGGAAGGCTTGACGTCGCCCTCGGTCACCGCCAGCGATATCGCGCGGGCAATGCCGGCAGCCTCGGGATCAGGACTCGTGATGTGATAGGCATCATCGGTGTTGCCGTAGCCCACGACCTCGGCATAAATGTGCGCACCGCGCGCCTGCGCATGTTCCATGCTCTCGAGCACGAGCACGCAGGCGCCCTCGCCCATCACAAAGCCGTCGCGGTCTGCATCGAACGGACGGCAGGCCGTCGCGGGATCGGGGTTGGTGGTCAATGCGCGGCAGGACGTAAAGCCCGCAACGGCATCGGGGATAATGGCCGCCTCGGCGCCGCCCGCGAGGATCGCGTCGGCATAGCCGTGCTTGATGGCGCGGAACGCCTCGCCCACCGCATGGGCCGAGGTTGCGCACGCGGTCACCACGGGCAGGGTCGGGCCCTTTGCCTTGTGGCGGATTGCGATATTGCCCGATGCCATGTTGGGGATCATCATCGCGATCATATAGGGCGATGCGCGGCGGGGCCCACGTTCGGCAATCGTATGGACGTTGTCGACGAGCGTCGTCATGCCGCCCACGCCCGAGCCCACGTAGACGCCCAGGCGCTCGCGATCGATGGCGCCTTCGACATCAAAGCCCGCATCGTGCATGGCTTCGTCCGAAGCCGCCATCGCAAACTGAACGCAGGGGTCCAGATGCTTGGCGTCACGCTTGCCAAAGTACTCGTTGCCGTCAAAGCCCTTGACCTCGGCCGCCACCTTGACGGCAAATGCATCGGTATCGAAGTGCGTAATCGGGCCGATGCCGCACGTGCCAGCGCACATTGCCGCCCAGGTGGCAAGCGCGGTGTTGCCGAGCGGCGATACGGCACCTATGCCGGTGATTGCAACTCTCTGTTCCATCATGGTCTCCTCATCCAAGCCGTTCTTCGGCCCTGATTTCTACATCGCCATTCCGCCGTCAACGCGTACAACCTCGCCCGTAATGTAGGAAGCCGCATCGCTCGCCAAAAAGCGCACCACGCCGGCCACTTCCTCGGGGCGCGCCATGCGCTTAAGGGGAATCTGCTCCTCGGTTGCCGCACGAACCTTTTCCGAAAGCTTTGCCGTCATATCTGTCTCGACAAACCCGGGGGCGACCGCGTTCACTCGTACACCGCGGGGCGCAAGCTCGCGCGCCACCGCCTTGGTCAGGCCGATCACGCCCGCCTTGGAGGCAGCGTAGTTGGCCTGCCCGGCATTGCCCATCAGGCCCACAACCGAGCTCATGTTGACGACGCAGCCGCCGCGCTGGCGCATAAAGGTCTTGGTGAGCGCGCGCGTCGTGTTAAACGTTCCTTTAAGGTTGACATCGAGCACGCGATCGAAGGCGTCATCGCCCATGCGCATGAGCAGGCCATCGCGGGTGATGCCAGCGTTGTTGACGAGCGCCCAAATGGAGTCAAAGTCGTTGAGGACCGCTTCCACGCACGCGTTGACGGCAGCGGGGTCGGCCACGTCGCATTGATATGAGCGCGCCGTGGCGCCAGCCGCCTCGCAGGCGTCGCACGTCTCGCGCGCCGCATCGACGCTGCCGGCATAGACGACGGCGATATCGTAGCCATCCTCCGCCAGACCGATAGCGCAGGCGCGGCCGATACCCCGCGAGCCGCCCGTGACCAGTGCCACGCGACGTGAGTCGTTGCGCTCGAGCGCGCCATTGTTCAAGTTGCCCATGTCATTCCTTTCGGGTTACAGCCCTGTGGACTATGCGAGCTCGTCGGCAATAGCTGCGACCTGCTCGGCCGTCTCGCACGAATACACGCGAACGTCGCTCAGCGTACGCTTGACCAGGCCGGACAGCGTTTTGCCGGGGCCGACCTCAATAAATGTGTCGATGCCTTGATCCTGCAGAGCATGCAGCGTATCGACCCAGCGTACGGCATGGCTCACCTGATTGGCCAAGACATCCGATGCCGTCTGGGGATCCGCCGGATAGGGCGCCGCTGTCATATTTGCCAAAACAGGAATGAGCAACGGGGACGGCGCGTGACCGGCCTCAATATATGCGGCAAGGCCACAGGTCGCCTCGGCCATATAGGGGCTATGAAATGCACCCGACACCGCGACCTTCATGGCGCGGCCGCCAGCCTCTTTTACTAGGACGTCGAGCTCCTGCAGCGCCTCGGGCGCTCCGGCCACAACCGTCTGCTGTGGGCTGTTGTAGTTGACTGGCCAGCAGTCCTCGCCGGCCTGTTTTGCCAGGCCCTCGACTTGCGCCGCATCGAGCTTGATGACGGCGCGCATGCCGCCCGGATGGCGCTCGGCAGCCGCGGCCATCAGCGCCGCGCGCTCGCACACGAGCTCAAAGCCCGCTCGCGTATCGAACGCCCCCGCAAAGGTGAGCGCGGCGACCTCGCCCAGCGAGAATCCCGCACAGGCGGCAGGTACCACGCCGCGCTCACGCAGGGCGGCAGCCGCTGCCAGGTCGTGCACGAACACGCAAGGCTGCGTGTTCTCGGTCTGCGAGAGCTCCTCCTTGGAGGCGCTCCGGCACTGCTCGCTCGTCCCCGGGCGCACCTCATCGGCAATGGCGAACACCTCGGCAGCCGCCGGCGATGTCTCGATCAAGTCGACGCCCATCGCGGGGTGCTGGGCACCCTGGCCGGCAAACAAAAACGCTACGCCACCCATGCGCACGCACCCTTCAGGACGTGCTCGGCGCCATCGACCAGGTCGTCAACGATTTCGCGTGCGCTCTGGCGCTCGTTGACCATGCCGGCAATCTGTCCACACAAAAACGAACCCTCTTCGTAGTTGCCGTCCTTGGCGGCCTTACGCAGCGCACCGGTTCCCATAGCACCGAGCTCCTCGGCACTCGCGCCGGAACCCTCGCTCTTGGCATAGGCGTTGGTGAAGGGGCTCTTGAGGGCGCGCACTGGATGTCCCGTCGAGCGACCGGTCGCACGCGTCGAAGTGTCGTTGGCCTTCAGGACCATCTCTTTGTACTGCTCCGAGACGGTGCACTCGTCTGCGACCAGAAAGCGCGTACCCACTTGCACGCCTTCGGCGCCCAGCATAAAGGCGGCCGCCACGCCGCGGCCGTCGGCAATACCGCCGGCGGCCACAACGGGAATGTCGACCGCATCGACGACCTGCGGCACCAGTGCCATCGTCGAGGTCTCGCCAATATGGCCGCCCGATTCGGTACCCTCGGCAACAACCGCCGTGGCCCCGCGACGCGCCACGAGACGCGCCAGCGCCACCGAGGCAACGACCGGGATGACCTTGATGCCCGCCTCGTTCCACGCCTTCATGTACTTGGCGGGATTGCCGGCGCCCGTCACGACGACCGGCACTCGCTCGTCAATCACGACCTGCGCGACCTCGTCGGCAAACGGGCTCATGAGCATGACGTTGACGCCAAAGGGCTTATCCGTCTTGGCGCGCAGCTCATGAATCTGGTCGCGAAGCCAGTTGGCGTCGGCGTTCATGGCCGCGATGATGCCTAAGCCACCCGCCTCGGACACTGCGGACGCCAGCGAGGCATCGGCAATCCAGGCCATACCGCCCTGGAACACGGGCTTTTCGATGCCGAGCAGATCGCAGAGAGGAGTCTTGAGCATCTCTACTTCTCCAATGCCGCCTCGACCGTATCGGCGAACTCGCCGACCGTCTTGGGGTTCTCCTCGGTATCGAGCTGGATGCCAAACTCGTCCTCGACGGCGACGAGGATCTCGACGGTGCCCAGGCTGTCGAGACCAATCTCCTCGAGCGTGGACTCGGGCTTCATCTCGACATCGTCAAGACCGGCGGTCTCGCGGATAACGTCGCAAACGCGCTCGAAGGTCTTCTGATCTGCCATGGTAGTTCTCCTTTGTTTGTGCCCTAGGGGCGTTTTTTCCTATGTGCAACTACTTCCAACGAAGCAGATAGCCACCTATATCCAGGCCGGCGCCAAATCCAACGAGGGCGATGGTGTCGCCCGCATTCAGTGCGTCGGTGCGTGCCAGACGGTCAAGCGCAAAGGGAATGCAGGCGCTCGAAATGTTGCCGGTCTCGCGCAGCGTTCGAACCACGCGCTCATCTGGCACGCCGAGGCGCTTGACCGCCTGACTCAGGATTCGTTCGTTAGCCTGATGGAATACAAAATGGTCGATGTCTTCGACCGAAATGCCCGCATCGCCCGCAAGCTTATGGACCGTGTCGCAGATGGCGTTGACGCCGAACTTGAACACGCGGCGGCCATTCATGGACAGCACGCTCTTGCTATCTGCGGAAGCCTTAAACGGCGAGGTGCCGACCAGACCGGGAACGTGTAACGTCTCGACGTCGGGCGCCGTCGAAAGCTCAACGGCAAGGGGGCTGTCTCCCCCAGCCCCAATCACTGCGGCGCCTGCCCCATCGCCAAAGAGCACGCAGGTGGCGCGGTCGGTCCAGTCGAGCGCGCGCGTCATCTGCTCAGCAGCAACGATAAGCACGCGCTCGGCACGACCGCGCTCGATATAGCCCTCGGCGACATCGAGCGCAAACACGAAGCCGGCACAGGCCGCCGAGACATCGAAGGCAGGGCACGCCGCTCCTAGTCGCTCAGCAACGGCACACGCCTCAGCGGGAACAAGGTGGTCACCCGTCGTCGTCGAGCAGACGATCAGATCCAGCTGGCTCGCGTCGATTCCGGACACCTGGAGTGCCCGCTCGCTCGCCGCTACGGCAAGGTCGTCAAGTGACTCGGTGGTACAGACGTGGCGGCTCTTGATACCTGTGCGGGTAAAAATCCACTCATCCGAGGTATCGAGGAACTCAGACAGCTCGTCATTGGAAACACTGCGCTCAGGAAGCGCCGAGCCTGTTCCAAGAATCGTGAAACCCATCACTAGCCTCCTTTGAGTTGTTGACGTGTTTACATCGACCAAGAGAGGATAGCGCATTTTAGTCGTTGTTGACGTGTTAACATTAAATTGTCCAAATGAGACAAAGGCTTCACATTGTGTCTATCTCTCGACACCATTACGCGATTGCCTTATTAACTTAGGAGGTAGCAACCGTTATGGATGCCAAATTAACGATAGTCGACGTAACCGGATCGACCAACGATGACCTGCTCGAAGCAGGAAAACAGGGAGCGCCGCACGGCACAGGACTTGCCGCCCGGGCTCAAACAGCAGGACGCGGCCGGCGCGGGCACAAGTGGGACTCAACCGTCGGCAACTTATTGCTTTCGATTGTCCTGCGCCCATGCGTTAATCCTGCAAAGTTCTCTGGTCTTGCCGCCGTCAGCGGCCTAGCGGTGCTTGAAGCACTCGAAAAGCAGGGTCTTGCAAACGAGATTCGCCTTAAATGGCCCAACGACCTTGTCGCGCGAGGACGCAAGCTCGGCGGCATTCTGGTCGAGGCCGCACGCGATAACGAAGGCAAGCCCTTCGCCGTCTGCGGCATTGGCGTCAACGTAAACTACACGCCCCAAGAGGTACCCGATGGCGGTCTGGCGGCAATTGGCCTCTCGGACCTTAACGAGAGCGTTCCCACCGTCAACATGCTCCTCGATGAGGTCTATCACGCAGTTATAGACGCTGTAGATGCGTGGGCAGAGCGTCTTAACGCCATGGAAGAAGACGGCGGACCGCTCGCGCCCGTCCACGGCGAATATGTCACTCACCTCAATTGGATTGGGGAGCACGTTATCGCCCGTTCCCCTGCCGGCGACGAGCTGGCACGCGGCATCTTTAAAACCGTCGATGGCTTTGGTCGCGCGTGTATCGAAACGGAAGGCGGTTTGCGATCCTTCCATTTTGAGGAGGCATCGCTGCGTCCCGCGAGCGAATAGGGCGCCACAGCCAGCCGCTCGGCAGCCTTATCCGGCGGTCCAATCCCATCATGCTAAACAAAAGGGCCCCGCTACCGTAACGGCAGCGGGGCCCTTTAAGCTATGAGCGATATCGCTTAGAGCTTGATGTCGATGTCGACGCCAGCGGGGAGGTCGAGACGCATGAGCGAATCAACGGTGCCCGAGGTGGGGTCGAGGATGTCGATGAGGCGCTTGTGAGTGCGCATCTCGAACTGCTCACGGGAGTCCTTGTTCACGTGCGGCGAGCGGATAACCGTGTACAGGTTGCGCTCGGTGGGCAGGGGGACAGGACCGGAAACGCGAGCGCCGGTCTTCTGAGCGGTCTCGACGATGAGCTTCGCGGACTGATCGACGACCTCGTGATCATAGCCCTTGAGGCGAATGCGGATCTTCTGGGTAGCCAACTTAAACCTCCAAAGAGTGCGAGAGATGTTCTCGCGGATTACGTAACAGGGAGCTCGAACTTAGGCGTTCTTGCTCATGACCTCGTCCACGATGGACTTGGGCGCGGGCTCATAAGAGTCGAACTGCATCGTGTAGGATGCACGGCCCTGGGTCTGGGAGCGAAGGTCGGTAGCGTAACCGAACATCTCGCCCAGCGGCACCTTGGCACGGATGAGCTTGCTGTTCTTGCGATCCTCCATGCCCTCGATCTTGCCGCGGCGACCGGAGAGGTTGCCCATAACGTCGCCCATGTACTGCTCGGGGGTCTCGACCTCGACAGCCATGATCGGCTCGAGCAGCTGCGGATCGGACTTCTTGAGGGCGTCCTTGATAGCCATGGAACCGGCGATCTTGAAGGCGGCCTCAGAGGAGTCGACCTCGTGGTAAGAACCGTCGAACAGGGTGACCTTAACGTCGAGGACCGGGAAGCCGGCGATAACACCGGTGTTCAGGGCCTCCTGGATGCCCTTGTCGATGGACGGGATGTACTCCTTAGGCACGACGCCGCCGACGATAGCGTTGACGAACTCGTAGCCGAAGCCCTCCTCCATCTTCTCGAGCTTGATGACGGCGTGACCGTACTGACCGCGACCGCCGGACTGACGGACGAACTTGCCCTCAGCCTTCTCGACGTCGTGACCAGCGGTCTCGCGGTAGGCAACCTGGGGCTTACCAACGTTAGCGTCAACCTTGAACTCGCGGAGCAGACGGTCGACGATGATCTCGAGGTGCAGCTCGCCCATGCCGGCGATGATGGTCTGGCCGGTCTCGTGGTTGGTGGACACCTGGAAGGTCGGGTCCTCCTCGGCGAGCTTGGTCAGAGCCAGGGACATCTTGTCCTGCTCGGCCTTGGTCTTGGGCTCGATGGCAACGTCAATAACGGGCTTAGCGAACTCGATCTTCTCGAGGACGATCTCCTTGCCCTCGGCGCACAGGGTGTCACCGGTGGTGGAGTTCTTGAAGCCGACGCAAGCGACGATGTCGCCGGCGGCAGCGTCGTCACGGTCGATACGCTCGGCGGCGTTCATCTCGAGGATGCGGCCGAGGCGCTCGCGCTGACCGTTGGAAGCGTTGACAACGTAGGAGCCGGACTCGGCGCGGCCGGAGTAAACGCGGACGTAGGTGAGCTTACCGACGAACGGGTCGGTCATGATCTTGAAGACCAGGCCGGAGAAGGGCTCGTCGAAGGAAGGATGACGCTGAATCTCCTCGCCGGTGTCCGGATCGGTACCGGTGACGGCCTCAACGTCGAGCGGGCTGGGCAGGTAGTCGACGACAGCGTCGAGCAGCTCCTGAACGCCCTTGTTCTTGTAGGCGGAACCCACGAAGACGAGGTTGAGCTCGTTGGCCAGAACGCCCTTGCGCAAAGCAGCCTTGAGCTCCTCGACGGTGAAGTCCTCCTCCATGAGGATCTTCTCCATGAGCTCGTCGTCAAAGCTGGCAGCAGCGTCGAGGAGCTCCTCGCGCTTGGTGGCAGCGATGTCGGCAAACTCAGCCGGGATCTCGTCCATCGGCTCGGGGTAGGTCATACCCTTCTCGTCGGCCTTGAAGTCCCATGCAGTCATGGTGACGAGGTCGATGACGCCCCAGAAGTTGTCCTCGGCGCCCATCGGGACCTGAGCGGCCACGGCGTTGGCGTCGAGACGATCCTTCATGGTCTCGATAGCGTTGAAGAAGTCAGCGCCCACGCGGTCATACTTGTTGATGAAGGCGATGCGGGGGACGTTGAAGGTAGAAGCCTGACGCCAAACGGTCTCAGACTGGGGCTGAACGCCGGCAACGGCGTCGAAGACGGCGACAGCGCCATCGAGGACGCGCAGGCAGCGCTCGACCTCGGCGGTGAAGTCAACGTGGCCCGGGGTGTCGATGATCTGGATGCGGTAGTCCTTACCGTCCTTGTTCCAGAAGCACGTGGTAGCAGCGGAGGTAATGGTTACGCCGCGCTCCTGCTCCTGAACCATCCAGTCCATGGTGGCAGCGCCCTCATGAACCTCACCGATCTTGTGGGTCTTACCGGTGTAGTAAAGAATACGCTCGGTCGTGGTGGTCTTACCGGCATCGATGTGGGCCATGATGCCGATGTTACGGGTATCGGAAAGCTTGTACTTAGGCTTAGCCATGTTA
>DBGDZK010000064.1:0-9697 GCA_048373195.1 Collinsella sp. | reverse complement strand
GTTAAAAGGCAGCCAGAAATCGACCAGATCGCCCAATTCCGTAACGATTGTCTCGACATAGCGGGCGAAGAAATCAATCGTCTTGCGATTCTTCCATCCCCCATATGTGGTGACAAGATTTACCGGGATGTCATAGTGGAGCATGGTGACGAAGGTTTTAATGCCGTGCTTTTTGCACTCACCCAGCATGCTTCGATACCACTCGATGCCTTCGCGGTTAGGTTCAAGATCATCTCCGTTAGGATAGATTCGGCTCCAGCAAATAGAAGTGCGGAACAGCTTGAGGCCCATCTCCGCAAAAAGCGCGATGTCCTCACGGTAGTGATGATAGAAGTCGTTACCGCGCCTAAACGGGTAGAACTCAACACCATCATCTGCGAGAGCGTTCATTAGTTCGTCATGGCAGAAGGGGTTGTTTTGATGCTTGTCCTCAATCTGGTCATGAGTCCAGGTACCATCCAGCCATCGACAATCCTGCGTCGACTTTCCCTTTCCGCCCTCATTCCAGGCACCATCGGCCTGCGAGCACGATATGGCTCCGCCCCATAAAAAGTCGGAGTCAAACCCATGTTTTAACTTACTCATTTGCCCTCCTTGATCGGATGCTCCAGCGGATAACCCAATACTAGGAAGAACAAGATGCATAAGATATCGCATAGAAAGCGTGGGTTTATAACATTTTTTTAGATATAATACCGTTTAAGGCATCGATTCTACCGTTCACCCCTGGAGCACCCCATGGATTCGAATCTCAAACAGCTGCTCTATACGCATACCGAGACCGAAGAGTGGCATCGCACACATCCGGGAGAACTCAGCCCGCGATATAACAGGGTGGAAACCACAACCATTAACGGCGAAGAGGTCTATCTGTTTGATTGGAAAGAAACTCTCGACGAAAACCCCGTGGGCCTTATCAAGGAGTCGCGCTTTACCGATATTCCTCCTCATATCAATCGGGATATGGAGCTTAACTACGTGTACGACGGCGTCTGCACGTTTATCGTCAACGGACGGCGACTACTCCTTAAAAAGGGCGACGTGCTCATTTGCAACACCGGCGTAGTCAGAAGCGTTCCATACGTTAAGGGCGAGCATGATATCGTCATTTCGATCGTCTTCAAAAAAGAAATGTTCGATTCGTTGTTCCTGAGCCAGCTACCCGGCGCGTCACCATTAACGAATCTTCTATTTGATTTTGTGTCCAAAAACCGCGAGGCCCGAAAATATCTCATTCTTCCAGAGGAATACGCCCGACATGCGCGACGCCTCATCGAGATGCTCTTTATCGAATATCACTTTAAAGATGCCTATTCCAATGAACTCATGAGGCACCTCGCCGTCAGCCTATTCCTTGTTCTCATTCGAGGACTGTACCGACGCTCCGCAACTGATAACCAGGCGATCATGTCGGACGAACGCATCGTGTCGATTCTGAATCATATTGAGCGAAGCTACGGCGACTGCACACTCGAAAGCATTGCGAGCGATACGGGTTATAGCACCAGCTATCTCAGCAGCTTGATCAAGCAAAAAACCGGCAAAACGTTTTCGCAAATCAAGCTCAACCAGCAGCTCACAGAGGCGGCATATCTTCTCAATAACACCGAGCGCAGCGTGCAGTATGTAGCCCGAAAAGTCGGCATCTCCAACATGTCATTCTTTTACTCAAAATTTAAAGAAGCATTCGGCGAAACGCCAGGTGCGTTCAGGACGCATCGGTCTAATTAAAGGCGTTATTACTCAGACCGATCAGCTTCGCGCGACACGGGAATGCGCAATCGAAGCAGCGAGTGCATCGCCTCTACCAGCACAAAGCCGGCGATGCCAACCGTGACCACAACGTCGAGCGGCGTGTTCACAAACCACAGCAACGTCATGAGATACGACCCGGCGTTAAAGGCAAAATGCAGCAGGATCGTGTAGCGGAGCTTTCCGGTGGTCACGAACACCCAACCAAAAATGAGGCCGGCAGCGCCCGCATAGCAGCCCTGCACCCAGTTCATATGCATAAAGCCAAAGATGGCCGCCTGCAGCACGATTGCCGCGGCGATACCCCACGTGCTTGGGGCCGCCCAGGGCACCATGGCGCCGTCTTGCGCGTTCGCGCGGCGCCGGCGCTTCCAGAGCGAACGGCACTGTGGATTAAACGCACGCAGCGAAAACTCAAAGATGATGCCGCGCACCAGCAGTTCCTCGCAAAACGGAGCGCCGAGCACCGTGGTCAGGACGGCAAGAAGGCTGGTATCGCCCATGCCCGTTTCCTCGACGAGCTCGCTATAGTCTGCCGCGACCTCGGGCAGCAGCGACAGCACGCCGTCGCATAGGTAGCTAATGACCACCTGCATGGATAGGCCGATCACGACAACGCAGGCAATGCGCTTCCATGCCGCGCTTGCTCCCCCACCGAGCGGGCGCTCGCCTTGCCGGCGTGCCATGAAGGAGCGGGGCCACAGATAACGCCACCACAGCAGCGCCATCAAAAATGACGCCGTCTGAGCGGCAGCCTGGAACCATTGAATATCGAGGTTGTCGATCGGGAAACCCGTCAGCACCGACACGGCATCGAGAACTGAAAACAGAACCACGCTCAGGGCTATATCGGCAGCGACAACGCCAAAACAGGCAAGCGCCCACGCCATCGCATTGAGCATGCCAACCTCCTCAAAACCCGGCACTTAGGGACGTTCCTTAACTGCCGGCTGAAAAGGAACGTCCCCAAGTGCCGGCAGTTTGGGACGGTCATTGTTGACGAGAATCGGGCGCAGCGCCAAAGGCCCCGTTGGGCGAAATGTCGAACGGGAAGGTGCCGCAGCGATTGAACGCGGCGATAAACATGCGGATGGCGTTGGACGGCGTGGTGCCCACGAGCTGGGTTGCCGCCGCGAAGGCCGCCTTTTCCTCGGGCAAGACCTTCGCGACAACCGGGGTCATGTGTTCTGCCATGGCGCTTCCTTTTTGAAACGACGGTGATGCGGATAGATGCGGGCCACGCGGCTGGGCGACGGGCTGTGAAGGCAACCCGATTGGCCCGCATCTGGAGTTTGTTTCTACGGCGTTGGTATTACTTGGTATTCCTAAGTATTACCCCGCAGATAGAATACCATACCCGGCCCTATGGAGACGGAGAAAACGGATCATTTTGTTGCTGGGTAAGTATTTAGAGCGTGATGATGTCCGAGATATTGAGGGCCCGAGCGTCAGCGGAATCGTGCGTGGCAAGCAACAGCATGCGGCCGTCGAGCAAGTCGAGCACGGCCTCGGCGCATGCGTCGCGCGCAGCGGTATCTAGACCGGTAAAGGGCTCGTCCAGAATCACCGCGTCGCCTGGGCACAGCAGGGCTCGGGCAATCTCGACGCGACGGCGCTGCCCGCCCGAGAGCTCGGCCACACGAGCATGTACATCGACCCCCGGCACCAGCAGGCGCAACAGGGCTGCGGCACTCGAGGCATCCACGCGCGCGTCGGCGCACACCAGCACGTTATCCAAAGCCGAGGCGCCCTCTACCAGGCGCACATCCTGAAACACCATGGAGCACGGCGCGCACTCGCCCGCCGCCAGCGCAAGCAGCGTCGACTTGCCCACGCCCGAAGCGCCCATCACGCAGGTGCGCCCACCAGCAGAAACGCGAAGTACCAGTCCATCGAGCGCCGGCACCCAGGGCGCTCGGTCGCCCACGGCGAGCGCAAGCTCCGCAGCAGCCCTGCCGCCAGCAGAGCCGCCCGCACGTCCGCGACTACCACACCCATGCGCCCGCACGGCAGCGCGCCACGCTACGGGCCCCGAAACCCGCAGCAGCCACACCAGCACACGCTCGCACGCCCACGAGGCGGCAACGACCAGCACGGTCCACGCCAGCAGGTCAGCCGTCTCGATGAGCAGCTTCGCCTGATAGATGCGTTCGCCCACGGTGCCCGTCGCCATGCCGATGAGCTCCGCCGCCACGCCGGCCTTCCAGCTCATGCCAATCACGGCGCGGGAACACGAAAGCACAAACGGCAGGACCTCGCGCCAGGTGTGGGCGCAAAACAGACGCCAACCCCGCACGCCATGCAGACGAAACATCTGCTCCAGTGGCTTATCCGCTTGCGTCAAACCCTCAACCAGCGAAAAATACACGCCCGGCAGCGCCATCAAAAAGACCGCCGCAATGCTCACGCGCGCCGACCCCAACCAAATGAGCAGCAGGACCACCACGCAGGCAACCGGTGTCGCCTTAACAAACGAAAGCGCCGGCGCCACCAGGCGGGCAAACGTTCGCGACCGCACCGAGGCCCCCGCCAGCACACCGCCGCACACCGCGGCAAGCGCCAAACCGCCTAGAATCCGCGCACCCGAGCCCGCCAGAATCGCCCACGTGGCGGCATCGCACACCAGCCGTAGCAACGCCACCACAACAGCGCCCGGCCCCGGCAAAATCAACGGCTGCGCCACCAGCGCCGCCGCGAAGACCCACACGGCAAGCCAAAAGGCGGCAACGGCACCTGCTGCCGCCACCGCCTTCATACGCTCTGCCATTTGTCGAGCAAACGCACGCACGGGCTACTCCATGTAGTAGAAATCGTCAGCCGGGAGCTTTCCGCCCACGGCGCTCGCGTCCGCATCGGCCAGCACCTGCAGGTACCCACCGAGCGCCGCCTTCATATCCTTCCCCGTCTGGCACACGAGCATGCACCCGGGAATCGCCTTTTCGGCAATCGCGGCGTTATCGACGATACCCGCATCGACCACGGCCTGAGCCCAGTCCGCCGGCGCCGCGTTCACGGCCTCAACGCTCGCAACATGGCAGCTCAGGAATTCCGCCACGACCTCGGGATGCTCCTCGGCAAAGGCACGGCGCACCACGGTCACGCCCGTCAGCAGGCGCGAACCCGTGTCACCTGCCAGCTCATCCCACACATCGGTCAGACTTACCGGAGCCGACAGCCTGCCTTCGCTCTTTGCGATGGCAGCGGTCTTGAACGGCTCGGGCAGCACGCCCACGGCAGACGGATCAGCAAGCAACGCCGACAGTACCTCGGTGGGCTCGCTCTTAAACTCAAGCGCCACCTGGCCGGTCAGGCCCGCGCGCTCCAACAGGTAGTTCATGACGTACTCCGGCGTGGTGCCCTTGCCCGTCATATAGACAGTATGGCCCGCCAGATCGCCAAACGAGGCCACACTCGCGTCGCCCGTCACAACGTTCAGCACGCCCAGCGTGTTGATGTCTATGACCTGCACCGCGCCCTCGGTCTTGTTGTAGAGCACGCTCGCCACGTTGGCCGGCACCAGGGCAATGTCGATATCGCCCTGAATCACCTTGGGCACAATCTCGTCGGCGGCAGTGTTGATCGCAAAGTCGAACTCGTTGTCCGTGGCACCTTCGGCCGCCTGGTCCATAAACTGCACCAGCCCAATCGACGTCGGGCCCTTGAGCGAGGCGACGTGTACCTCGACCGGCTCGGCAGCGGCACCGTCAGCGGCAGACCCGGCAGCCGAGCCCGCAGCAGACCCGGCCCCCGCAGCTCCGCCGCCGCAGCCAGCCAGCGCAAGCGACAGCGCACCCGCGGCGAGCGCCGAGGCAAACCCCCGGCGCGACATTTCAAAATCAAACGCGCGCATCGTTAGCACGCCCCCTCGTTAGGCATCGTCCATGCGTGATGGTCGGTATGCAGCAATTCCTCGGCCAGCGGCGAGAGCGGCGCACCCAAGAACTCGCTATAGCACGCCTGAACATCGGGATTCTCGTGCGAGAAGCGAATGTCCGCAGCGGCATCCAGGCTCCACAGCACCTGGCCACGCTCAGCCGCCAGCTCGCAGCCGTCGTGGATGGGCTGACCGCCGCCACCGACGCAGCCGCCCGGGCACGCCATGACCTCAACAAAGTCATATCTCACACGGCCGTCGCGAATCGCGTCGAGCAGACGGGCGGCGTTGCCCAGCCCGTGCGCCACGGCGACGCGCACCTTGGTACCGTCGATATCGGCCACGGCCTCCTTCCAGCCCTCGAGTCCGCGCACGTCAGTGAAGAAGTCGGCATCCGGGTTCTTGCCCGTCACCAGGTAATATGCCGAGCGCACGGCGGCCTCCATCACGCCGCCCGTGGCGCCAAAGATCACACCCGCGCCCGTGCCAAAGCCCAACGGCGTATCGAGCGGCTCCTCGACCAGCGTGTCAACGCTCACGTGGCTCGCGCGGATCATGCGCACCATCTCGCGCACCGTCAGCGCAACGTCCACGTCGGGCGCGCCGCCCTCGCCCATCATGCTCGGCAGCGCACACTCGGCCTTCTTGGCCGTGCATGGCATAACGGACACCACGAACAGACGCTCGGGCTCCACGCCCAGCACCTTGGCGTAGTAGGTCTTGGCGATAGCGCCGAACATCTGCTGCGGCGACTTTGACGTGGACAGGCTGTCGACAAACTCGGGGTAACGTGCCTTCACAAAGCGCACCCAGCCCGGGCAGCAGCTCGTAAACATGGGCCAGCCGCGGCTGTCGCCCTCACCCTTAGCGGCGGCGCCCAGGCGCTCGAGCAGCTCGGAGCCCTCCTCCATAATGGTGAGGTCGGCCGAGAAATCGGTATCGAACACATACTCAAAGCCTACGCGGCGCAGCGCGCAAGCCAGACGCTCGACGGTTGCCTCCTCGCGCGGAATGCCGAGCTCCTCGCCCCAAGCACTACGCACGGCCGGCGCGATCTGCACCAGCACGATCTTGTCGGGATTAGCGAGCGCGTCAAACACGGTCTCGGTGTCGTCGCGCTCGCGCAGCGCGCCCGTCGGGCAATGCGTGATGCACTGGCCGCACGCGACGCAATCGGTCTTGCCGATCGGCACGCGCCCGCGGGTGCCCACGGCGGTATGCGTGGCGCGGTTGGTCAGGTCCCAAATCCCTAGGCCCTGTACGCTCTCGCACACCTTGATGCAGCGCATGCATTTAATGCACTTGTCGTTTTCGCGGATGATGGGGAAATCGAAATCCCAGCCCTCGCCCGCCAAATGCCTTTGATACGGCAGATAGAAAATGCCCAGGTCGTTGGCAATGGTCTGCAGGTTGCAGTTACCGCTGCGCACACAGCTCGTGCAGCGTGAATCGTGCTGCGAAAGCAGCAGCTGCACGTTGGTGCGGCGCGCCTCGCGGGCCTTGGGGCTGTTGGTGTGGACCACCATGCCATCGAGCACGTAGTTGTTGCAGGCGGCAACCAGCTGGTCGCAGCCCTCAACCTCGACCACGCACACGCGGCAGCCGCCGATCTCGTTCAGATCGCGCAGGTAGCACAGGGTGGGAATCTGGATGCCGACGGACTTGGCCGCGTCCAGGATCGTGGTGTGCTCAGGCACCACGACCTCGCAATTATCGATAGTGAGCTTGACCATATTGAGTGCTCCGCTTTCGGTGTTATCGCTGACAGTGGGGTTGTTGAGCTCTACCATTCCAGGTTCCTCCCTCCGCGGAACGCGCCAAAACCAAAGTGGTCGCAACGCAGGCAGCGGCTTGCCTCCTGGCGCGCCTCCTCCTCGGTAAGGCCCTGCTCGACCAGATTCCAATCGTGAATACGCTCGCCGGCCTCGCGCTCACCCAGCTCGCAGCGGCCGCACTCGTGCTTGCCCTTAAACTGAACGGTCGGCAGCTCCACGTCGAGCTTGATCTTGTGGTCGAAGCCCAGATAGCGGTCGATGTTTGCCGAAGCCACGCGGCCGGCGTTGATGGCACGGATGACGGTGGCGGGGCCGGTCTGGCAGTCGCCGCCGCTAAAGAGGCCATCGAAGTTGGGCACGGCACCGTCCGAGTCGGTGACCACGCAACCCCACTTGCAGGCGATGCCCATGTCCTCAAACGGCTTGGAATCGATGTCCTGGCCAATGGCGACAAACACGCGCTCGCAGGGGATGACGCGCTCGGGCGTAGCGGCGGCACGCGGAGCCGGACGACCGCGGCGGGGCTCGCCGATAATCTGCGGTTGCACGCGCAGGCCGCTCACGCGACCATCTTCGCCCGTCTCGATGGCGAGCGGCGCCGTGAGCTCCAGAACCTCGCAACCCTCGGCCTGGGCGCCGGCAATCTCGGCGTCCTGGGCCGTCATATCGCAGATGCGACGGCGGTAGACGATGCTCACCTTTTCGGCACCGCAGCGCACGGCAGAGCGCGCCACGTCCATGGCCACGTTGCCGCCGCCGATGACGCACACGCGCTGGCCGCTCAGGTCGGGCAGCTCGTCGTCTCCGATGGCGCGCAGCATCTTGACGGCCGACTCCACGCCGGGCGCCTCTTCACACGGAAGGCCGAGCTTCTTGTCGCTATGGGCACCGATGGCCAGGTAGACGGCATCGAACTCGTCGCGCAGGCGAGCGAGCTCCTCGCCGTTCACGGAGTGATCGAGCTCAACGTCGATGCCGGCGCTCAAGATCCAGTCGATCTCGGCCTGCAGGCGCTCGCGCGGCAGACGATAGCTGGGGATGCCGTAGCGCAGCATGCCGCCCAAGTGGTGGCGCTGCTCAAAAATGGTCACCTTGTGGCCCATCACGGCCAGGTAGTAGGCACAGGAAAGGCCAGCCGGGCCGCCGCCGATCACGAAGACGCGCTTACCGGTGTTGTCCACTACATGCGGCTTGTGGTCGTTGAGGTCACTGTGCTCAACGGCAAAACGCTTGAGGGCGAGGATGTTCATGGGGTCGTCGACCATGCCACGGCGGCAATGCATCTCGCAGGGATGCTCGCACACCAGGCCGCAAACGAGCGGCAGCGGGTTATTCTTGCGGATGACCTTGACGGCATCGGCATAGCGGCCGGCCTCGACGAGCGAAATGTAACCGGGAATGTCGACATGCGCCGGACAGCCCGAGACGCACGGGACGCGGGCCTCGCGGTCAAAGCCACAGGAGTGCTCGCGGATGTGGTGCTCAAAATCGTCACGGAAACCGCGGATAGCCGTAAGCGCCATGGCGCCGGCCTCGTAACCGATGGCGCAATCGCTCGAAAGATAGATGGTGCGGGCGGTGCGCTCGATCAGATTGAGCGTGGACTCGTCGGCGCGGCCCTCGAGCACATCGGCGAGCAGATCGCTCAGCGCGCTCAGGCCCACGCGGCAGGGCGTGCACTTGCCGCAGCTCTGGGTGGAGCACAGGTTGACGAGCGCTGCCGTAAACTCAACGGGACACGGGGCGAGCGAACTCACCGCCAGACGACGTCCGAGCGCATCGTGCAGGTCGTCCATGACGGCCTGAGCGTGGCTGCGTTCCATTACGTGCAGTCGAGCCATAAGATCCCCTCTCACATGGCAGCCCGGAGGCGAGGCCGGGCGAAATTGCTACACGCACAACACTGACCTAAAAAGTTGTGAGGTCTCCATACGGTTCGGCAGGCGGTATAAAATGTCACCCTCAGCGGTGAAATAGAACATTACCGCAGATAAATGCCATATTTGATAAAACGCGTTACCAAATTGCAATATTCAATGTGAAAAAGAGCGCCTTACTATTTTTCCTTTTTGATCCGTTTTCCTCCGTCCCCTTCGGATCACATGATCCCTTGGGAACGGAGGAAAACGGATCGTTTTTGGTGCAAAAGGGCCAGGTTGGGGGTGCGGACGATTTCTTGGACCGCGCCTAGGCGTATCCAAGCTTCCTGCGGTACTCCATCGGGCTCAGCCACCCGAGGGACTTCTTGATCCGCTCCTCACGATAGTACACGAGGTAGGCCTCGAGCCTTCCCATG
>DBGDZK010000063.1:0-8805 GCA_048373195.1 Collinsella sp. | reverse complement strand
GCCCATGGCCTATCGCCGCCTCGATTGCACAAGGTCAATCAAGTGCCAAACTATGCCTCGCACATGAGCTGCACGAGCTTTTGTTTGGTCACCTTGGCCTGTTCGTTAGCCATATTGCGCTCGTTTCTAAAGACCGCATTTGCAACACCCTGCAGATCGGCATCGGAAATCTCGCTGCACGGACCGTCCATCGAAGCCGCCGTGGGGCATACGCACAACGGCAACTCGGAATAAAACGCAACGGCCTTGGCGATATCGAGCATTTTGCCGCCGCCAATACCCACTACCATGTCGCAATACTCGGCCTGGGCTTCCTTAGCCATTTCGATAACGGCCTCTTCCGTACACGGACCGTCATAAATCTTAAAGAACGGCTCGCTTAGATCTTCGTCCAGAAATCCATCGACGATCTGCCTGCACAGCCGATCCTCGGTGCCCTGGTCAAACAAGACATAGGCAGCGCAGCCCAACCATGACAAATACTTGCCTTGACGCGACAGTTCGCCCGGCCCCTGAACATACCGGCCGGGACCGCCGTAAACCATAGGAAGCGCCATACGAGAATCCGCCCTTCATCAAACAACGATTGGTGCAAAGAAACCTTACCCCTTTGCACCATAGTAAAAAGGGGCAAAGCCATCTGTTGGCTTTGCCCCTTCCTTAGCTTGATTTACTCATCCATGAGATAGTAGTGACCCAGTGCGTCTGCACCCAGAATGGCGTTTGCGACCATCTCGGGCGTCACCTCAAACGGCATGTTGCACATGGTGTCATCGGGCGCGCAGGCGGCCCCGGCAACAATCATGGCCTGCTCGCGCGTAAGCTCGGCAACGCCAAGTTCCTTCATCGTGACCGGCAGGCCCAGCTCAATGCAGAAGCCCAAGACTTCCTCGAGCTTCTCGGTCGGGGCATCCTCGAGTACCAGCTGGACGATAGTGCCAAAGGCGACCTTCTCGCCGTGATACATGCTGTGGCACTCGGGCAGCATCGTCAGACCATTGTGGATGGCATGAGCAGCAGCAAGGCCCGAGCTCTCAAAGCCAATACCCGAAAGCAGCGTATTGGCCTCGATGATGTGCTCGACGGCGGGCGTGAGCGCACCCTTCTCCAGCGCGACCTTGGCCTTGACGCCATCGGCCATAAGCGTCTCGTAGCAGAGCTTGGCGAGCGCCAGACCAGCCATACCGCCCTTGCCGCCAGCGCAGGTGCCGCCGTCGGCATCGTGCGTCGCCTGGGCCTCGAAGTAGGTTGCGAGCGCATCGCCCATACCGGAAACCGTCAGGCGCACCGGGCTCGCCGCGATAACCGTCGTATCCATAAGGACGATATTGGGGTTTGCCTTAAGGAAGAGGTATTTGTCGAACTGGCCGTCGTCGGTGTAGAGCACCGAAAGTGCCGAGCACGGAGCATCGGTCGAAGCAATGGTGGGGCAAATGATAACCGGGGACTCCAGGTAATAGGCGACGGCCTTCGCGGTGTCGAGGATCTTGCCGCCACCGACGCCGACGATGGTGTCGCAACCGTTGTCGCGAGCGAGCGCAACCAGACGATCGACCTCGCCCTTGGAGCACTCGCCGTTAAAGTCCTCAAACAGCAGCTCGGCCTTGGCCTCGGCAAAACCGCCCTCGATCTTGGCACCGACGCGCTTCTTGCCCGAAGGCGTCACGATGACGAGGGCTTTAGCACCGAGCGGCTCGACATAGGAGCCAAGCTTTGCGAGCTCGTCCGGACCCTGGATGTACTTGCTGGGGCTATTGAAAATTGCAGCCATAACTATCCCATTCTCCAATAATAAAAAAGAAAGGGGCTCCGTACGGATACGTGCGGAGCCCCTCGTTACGATAACAAGAGTCGATTAGAAATCGATGTCGGTGTCGTAGTAGCAGGCCTTGAGGATCTTCTCGAAGTCGGCAGCCTTGGTCTCACGCGGGTTCTCCGGCGTGCAGGCGTCGGTCTCGGCGTTCGCGGCGATCTCGGGCAGCTTGGCGAGGAACTCCTCCTCGGAAACCATCTGCGGGTTCTCGGCGTCGACCTTCACGCCACCATTCGCGTAATCCTTGATGGACTGCGGAATGTTGAGCTGGTCGTTGAGGTCGCGGATCTTCTGGACGAGCGCAGCGATGAGCTCCTCGTTGGTCTCGCCAGGAAGGTGCAGGATCTCCTTGGCCACGTATGCATAACGCTCGGCAGCACGCGGGTCCTTGGAGTTCCACTGGATGACCTTGCCCAGGTACATGGCGTTAGCAGCACCGTGGATGATGTGACCGTTCTCAAAGGCTGCACCGGTCTTGTGAGCCATGGAGTGAACGATGCCGAGCAGGCCCGAGGAGAAGGCGATACCGGCGATGCACTGAGCCTCGTGCATGTGCTGACGGGCCTCATGGTCGCCAGCATAGGACTTGGGCAGCCACTCGACGATCTCGCGGATGCCGTGCAGAGCGTTGGCGTCGGTGAACATAGAGGCGCAGGTGGAAACGTAGGCCTCCATGCAGTGGGTCAGAGCGTCCATGCCGGTATGAGCGCACAGCTTGGCGGGCATGGTGTAGGTGAGCTCGGGGTCGACGATGGCGACATCAGGAGTGATGTTGAAGTCGGCCAGCGGGTACTTGATGCCCTTGGCGTAGTCGGTGATGACGGAGAAGGCAGTGACCTCGGTAGCGGTGCCGGAGGTAGAGGAGATGGCGCAGAAGTGAGCCTTCTGGCGCAGCTCGGGGAAGCTGAACGGCTGGATGATGTTATCGAAGGACTCCTCGGGATACTCGTAGAAGACCCACATGGCCTTAGCGGCATCGATGGGCGAGCCGCCGCCGATGGCAATAATCCAGTCGGGCTCGAACTCGCGCATGGCCTCGGCGCCCTTCATGACCGTCTCGATGGACGGATCGGACTCGACGCCCTCGAACAGCTTGACCTCGAAGCCGCCCTCTTTGAGGTCGGCCTCAACGTCCTGCAGGAACCCGCCACGGCGCATAGAGCTGCCGCCAGAAACGATGATGGCCTTCTTGCCCTTGAGGTTCTTCACCTCGTGGCGAGCGCCCTCACCAAAGTACAGATCGCGAGGATTGGTAAAACGTCCCATACTGTGCCTCCTAAACAAGCCCCTCTTAGACTTGCGTATATAACGGAGCACCCAATTGGCTCCGTTAGGACCGGTTTGCGCGTTGCCGGCGATGACAATGCGCGATGTCCAAACGTCTCAACGCTCAGACAAATACTATTTTACCGTTCTGGTTGGTCAGTTATTCACCTAAAGCCGCCAATGATGAAACGTTTTTTCTATCCCTGAAGACCCTTGTGCGGCATCCATACTTCCAAGCTGGGCAAACGTTTTATCAAGGTTGACTACATATCCCGGGCAGGACCGTGCCCCTCCAAAATATGCACCGTTCGCCGCCAAAAATCGACCGTTTGCGGCACCGTGATACCACTCGGTCGTCCAAGGTGCCGACATTTGTGCGACATCCGTCTTCGTGGTGCAAAGGTGCAAGTCCAAGTGCGGCACCCCCGGTGTGCCACATGCGGGTAAACTAGAACCTTATATAGAGACATTTGAACCCTAACCGCAGCAAAGGAGGCCCCATGGCATTCGATCCCATTCAAGAGGATTGCCATCGCCTCGTTCTTGAGGCCTTGCGCCGCGACAATATCCCGCTCACCGACGCTGCCGCTGTAGAGCGTCTGATGGAACAATTCACCCGCAACCCCGCACCGCTCATCGTGCACGACCGCGACCGCGCCGGGCACCTGATCGCCAAGGTGGTCGAAGCCGTCGACTACCGCATCCCCTTTATTCCCGACGATGCCCAGGCCGAACAGGAAGAGGCCGCTGCCGAGAACATGCTCCGCGAGGCAGCCGCGCTCGATCCGGCCAACTGGGATGCCCAGCGCATGCTGACGGCGCTCACCGCCGAATCCAACGAGGAATACGTACAGTATCTGGTGTCCAAGTGCGACGAGGTGGAGCACGATCTGGCGCTCAAGATTGCCTCGGCGCAAGACCCCTACGAGCGTGAGGCCGCAGGCGACCTGACCCGCCGTCCCTACCTGCGCTGGCTTGCCGCCTTGGCATCGCGCGCGCTCATTAGCGGCCGCTACCGTATGTCGCTGGATGCCGCGAATCGCAGCCTGGACTTTGCGCCCAACGACCCCGCAGGCGTCCGCCATACTGCAATGCTTGCCATGGCAAAGCTCGAATACCCTGCCGAGGAGCTCAAGCGTTTTCGTTCCGCCCACTCCGTGCCTTATCTTGCCAACACGCCACTGCGCCGTCGTCCCAAGGACGCGGAGCGCGACTTGGACCCGTGGACGCTCATCGCACTGATGAGCGCAGCCTGGCGCGAGCTGGACTACGAGGGCGCCGAGCACTACCTGCGTATCCTTGCGCGCTCGTGTCCACACGCGGCCGAGGCGCTCTACTTCCAAACCGAGTTTCCCGATGGCGTCTATGCCCGCGTCAACGTGGGTGTGGGCTCCACCGACGAGCTCGTCCTTGCACTGTCCGAGGCGACGCCGGTACTGCAGGAGGGCCTGGGCGCTCCCGACAACGCCAGCTTTGCCGCCTGGGTCGCCACCAACGACATCGTGCGTTCCCAAATCGACGAGCGCATCCTGCGCGCAGCCGAGCAGGGGCTTCCATTTAAGGGAGGGGACCTCTGATGGATCCGAGCGTCTACATCCCCGCCTACTTGGAGCGCACCTATCTGGCGTCGCACCCCGAGCTCACCGATGCAGCACGCGAGCTTGTCCATAACGACATTAGCGCGAATCCCCAAAAGTACGCGCAGTCCGAGCATGCCCAGGCGCTGCTGTCCTATGCCGGTGTTCATCGCCACCTGCTCGACGAGCTCCATCGCATCGAGGACATGGGCAGCGATGAGGAGTTTGAACAGACGCGCAACCGCCTGTTCGACGATATGCGCGATGAGCTGCTCAAGATCGTCCGCATCGATGCGTATGTCCTCGACGCGCAGCTGCTCGCCATCATCCTGGCCGACACGCCCGTTGACGCCTGCCTGGGCGACCTGATGAAGCTCGAGGCGACCACGGCCGATTACCTGCAGCAAAGCGTGCCCGGGTTCGACATGGAAGCCCCGCACTACTGGGCCAATAATGTTTTGGCCGACGGTGTCACCGCAGCAGACCTTACCGTGAGCGAGCCGGCTCTTATCGGGTGGCTTCACACACTCGAAGCCATCTCGCAGCTGTGCATGGCGAGCGCTCGTTACCGTGCTGCCGCCAACTACGCCCGCCGCGTCCTTAAGGCAGAAGGCTATCCCACCCGAGCTGCCGGCACCGTGTTGCTCGCCCTCGCTCGTCTGGAAGACCAGGACGGCTTTTTTGCCCTAGCCCACCAACTCGAGGAAGAGATCGGGGCTGACGCGCTCGAGAACTCTCCTTGGTATCTGCTCGCCCGCACGATTCTGCTGTTCAAAACGAACAAGATGCGCCCGGCGACACGCGCGCTGCGCGAGTTCGCTAACCGCTGCGAGGGTGGCGCGTTCTTCTTGCTGAATCCCATGTACCAGACACCGTACCTTCCCTGCCGGCCCGAGCCACGCGATCCCTGGGATCTTTCGCACCAGGCCGTTTGGGAAGCGGACGGCATTATCTCGGACACTCCCGACTTTGCCCCCTGGGCCAATGCCTGCGAAGACGTGTCGCAGCTTGCCCAGGAATTTGCGCGCCGTTACGGCTTTTAACGGTGCAAACGCCACGACCATGTCATTCACGTTAGGAACGGCTTCATGAATCTCCGCTCATCTCTTGCCTGCACCTCGAGCGATATCGCCCGCTGGGGGCTGCGCTCCGTCCTTAAGCGCCAGGGCGGCGTACTCCCCGGCCGCATCGCCATGAAGATCGATCCCGAGCTGCTGAGCGACCTCGCCGGCCTTGTCGACCGCAGCGTGGTGATCACCGGCACCAACGGTAAGACCACCACTTCGAACCTCATCGCCGACGCCGTTGCCGCCAGCGGCGCCACCGTGGTATGCAACCGCGCCGGCAACAACATGGAGCCGGGCGTGGTGGGCGCACTGCTTGAGGCGCGCAGCGGCCTCAAGCGAGCCGGCGGCGGCAAGCGCGTGGGCGTTTTTGAATGCGATGAGCTTTACACCGTACGCGTTCTGCCCAAGCTCAAGCCGACGTACTTTGTGCTACTCAACCTGTTCCGCGACCAGCTAGACCGCTACGGCGAGATCGATCACACCCAGGAGGTCATCGCCCATGCGTTGGAGCTCTCGCCGACAACAACGCTTATCTACAACGCCGACGACCCGCTGTGCGCCTCGATTGCCGCGCGCGTTCCCAACGCGAGTATTGCCTTTGGCATCGACGGCGCCACCAACACCGAGTCCGACCGTATTAGCGACTCACGTTTTTGCTCACAGTGCAACGCGCCGCTGGAGTATGACTACGTGCAATACGGCCAGCTCGGCGCCTACCATTGCCCCTCGTGCGGCTGGGCCCGCCCTGCGCTTGTCCGTCGCGTGACGGGCGTGGAGCTCGGCTGCGACGGCTATGGTTTTGACCTGGTGTTTGGATCTGATTCCAGCGCGCCAGCCGCACACATCGTCACGCGTTACAACGGCCTGTACATGGTCTACAACGTTGCCGCTGCATTCTTTGCCGCACATGAGTTAGGCGTGAATACGGCGCACCTGCAGCCCACGCTCGATGCCTACGTCCCCGCCGGCGGACGCATGGGCCGCTGGGATATCGCCGGCCGCACCGTCGAGGCCAACCTGGCTAAGAATCCCGTAGGCTTCGATCGCCAGATCCAGTCCATTAAAACGGCAGGCGGCAGGCTCTGTGCCTTCTTCCTGAACGACAACGACGCCGACGGTCACGATGTCTCGTGGATCTACGACGTCGACTTCGAGCGCATCGCCGACACGCCGGGTCTTGTCGCCTTTGCCGGAGGCACGCGCGCGCACGACATGCAGGTGCGCCTCAAGTACGCCGGCATCGATGCCGCGATTATCTCGGACGTCGCGCAGGCAATTGGCGCCGTGGCAGACGAGGCCGCCGATGACACCTTCTACGCCGTCGCCAACTACACGGCCTTCCCGCCGCTGGTCAAGGAGCTCGACGGGCTGAAAGGCGCCACCGCCGACGCTGTTGCCGGGCGCGCCGTAGCCCGTGCCGACGGCAGCGCTCTTCCTGTCAGCATCGCGCCAGTCGAGCTTTCGCGCCCGCTGCGCATCGTCTACCTGTATCCCGATGCCCTTAACCTCTACGGCGACGGCGGCAACGTCATCGCCCTCGAGCGCCGCTGCGCCTGGCGTGGCATTCCCGTGCGCGTGGACGAGGTCCGTATGGGCGAGTCACTCGATCTCACCGATGCCGATATCGTCATGATGGGTGGCGGCTCCGACCGCGACCAGCTAGCCGTGGCACACGAGCTGCTCGCCCAAAAAGACAAGGTCGCGGCCTATGTTGAGGACGGCGGCACACTGCTTGCCATCTGTGGCAGCTATCAGCTGCTCGGCCGTTCGTACTACATGGGCGACGATCGCATTGAGGGCCTGGGCGTCATTGCCGCCGAAACCGTACGCGGCTCCGACCGCCTGATCGGCAACGTAGCCGTCAAAACCGATCTGGCACCTGAGCCCTTTGTGGGATTCGAGAACCACGGTGGCCGCACGCTTTTGGACGCCGAGGCCACGCCGCTCGGAACGTCCGTCGTCACGGGCACCGGCAACAACGGCGACGATGGCTTTGAGGGTCTCATCTACAAGGGCGTCATCGGCACGTACCTACACGGACCGGCACTGCCCAAGAACCCCGAACTCGCCGACTGGCTGATCGCGCACGCCCTCGAGCGCCGCGGCGATGCGCAGGCCACGGCCCTGCTGCCGCTCAAAACCCTCGACGACACCTACGAGCACGCCGCCCACGACGCCGCCATGAAGCTCCTCCCCTAGCACCTCACCACCACAAAGGGGACAGGCACCTTTGTGGTGGTTTTTCAGTTTGCCAACGATATGTGAACGGCTAAAAAAGTCTGCTATACTCTTTCCCGCTGTCCCCATCGTCTAGCGGCCAAGGACGCCACCCTTTCAAGGTGGATATCGCGGGTTCGAATCCCGCTGGGGGCACCATTTGAATTGAAGAGCCCGTTACCCTCGCGGTAGCGGGCTTTTTGCTACCGATATGCCGGGATTCGAACCCGACAGGGTGCGAAGCTGAGGAAACGCGCAAGCGTTTTCCAGCGCAGCACGCAAGGAGCGGAGCGACGCAGCGGAAGCGGGCGGCGCCAGCCGCACGCAGACATCCCGCTGGGGGCACCATTTGAAACTAGAAGCCCGTTACCCCCGGTGACGGGCTTTTTGCTACCGATATGCCGGGATTCGAACCCGACAGGGTGCGAATCCCGGCATCATCGCAAGGCCTGTGGTCAAAAAATGGCAAATATGAGTACTGTTACCATTTTAGTTACAGCGATTTCATGCCTTCAGAAGGCGATTTAGCCGTCGGGCGTCCTACGGCGGAATAATTGCAGACGTTTATCGGCTAAGTACTTGGACATATGTTGCGTAACACTACATATTTTGCAAATAAATAATGTTACAGGACTTGTGACAGTACTCATATTTGACGTTTTTTGCCCATAGCCCTTTATACCTAGGCAAATCGGCGGCAAAACGGGCTTCAAAGCGTCCTTCGCAATCAGAACCACCCTTAAAAAGGGTGGTTTGCTCTTAGGGTATAACCCACGGGCCCCGGGCTCGCGTCTAAAGGCGCGGGCCCGGACTTCGTCCAGGCCTAGTGCATCTTGACCCGTGGCGCGCCGGTCGAACCGGCAGC
>DBGDZK010000062.1:0-23331 GCA_048373195.1 Collinsella sp. | reverse complement strand
GGCCAGAGCATGGGGGGCACGCCCGGTCCCGTTCCGAACCCGGAAGCTAAGCCCCATCGCGCCGAGAGTACTGCGGGGTCAGCCCGTGGGAGGCCAGGGCGCCGCTGACCGGTGGACGGCACCGAGCCGTACGCTTGAACTGAGAAGGGGGAGGCCTCGCGGCCTCCCCCTTTTTTCGTTTGATAGAGAGCTGTAATACAAGAACTCGCCTTCGTTTAGCTTGTCTTACTGTTTGGCTGTATTTTGAGTCCTTCTTTTGTATTTGCGCGATAATAACTCCCATTGGCGTTAGGGAGGACTTGATGTTTACCGTTTTTGTCTTGGGCAATATTGCTTCGGGTAAGTCGACCGCCTGTCGCTATCTTGAGTCTCGCGGCGCCATGCTCATTGATTTGGATGATCTCGCAAAATCGTTATATGTTCCGGGTTCTGATCTCGTTGGCGCACTCGCTGAGGAATTTGGCTGGGACATTCTTGACGAGGAGGGCGGCGTTCGTCGCAGCGTTTTAGCCTCTCGAGCTTTTGTTTCTCCTGATTCCGTCGCTCGGCTCAACGGTATTGTCCATCCGGTCCTTATCGATCAGTTGTCGCTGAGGATTCTTGATCCGGTTTGCTGCACGGTTTCGTCCCCCCGTTATCCCTTTGCGGTTGTCGAGGTTTCTGCCCCGACTGGTTTTGAGGATGCTTTTGGCCTGGCTGATGAAATTCTGGTTATCAGCGCTCCTTTAGCAGTTCGTCGCGAGCGTGCCATTCATCGTGGTATGGGGTCCTCTGATTTTGATGCTCGCTCTGCATGCCAACCTGATGAGGCTTCGCTTTGCAATCTCGCTACGACGGTAATCGATAATGCGGCAGGCGATAATTCGCTCTATGAACAACTGGACGCATGGCTTGCGCGCCATGGCTTCGGGGATGTAGCGGATAAGGAGGATGCCGATGCCTAAGACACGTTTCTTTGCGTGGTATCGCGTGGCGCCACTTGCCGTTGTGTTCGTCTTCGGCCTTATTTCGCTCGTCTACTCGTATGCTCCTGCCGCCTTCTTTAAGCCTTTGTATCCGATTGACTACGAGGCGTATGTAAAGCAATCGAGCATTTCGCACAATCTTGATCCGTATCTGGTGTGTGCTGTTATAAAGTCTGAATCGAATTGGGATCCCGAGGCTGAGTCGACTCAAGGCGCTCGGGGATTGATGCAGCTGATGCCTGAGACTGCCCAGGATATGATTGCCTTGGGTCTTGTCGATGGTAGTGAGTATTCAGCCGACAACCTTAACGATCCCGCTACGAACATCGAGTTTGGCTGTGCGTATTTTTCGTATCTTCTAACGTATTTTAACGGGTCGACGGACAGCGCTATTGCTGCATATAACGCCGGCATGGGTAATGTGGACGGTTGGGCGCAGCAGGACACATCGCTTCACAACGCGATCACCTTTCCCGAGACGCAGGCTTATCTGATTCGCGTCAATAATGCCTGGGTTCGATATAAGACTCTCTATCCCGATCGGTTCGTATAGGACTAAGCCCACCGCCTGCGTATACTGCAGATGTACGAGTTAGGAGTATCCATGGCGGAATTTGAAGTAGAACGCGTTGGTGGTGAACTTAAGCGCTTTGGCGTTGAGGGCGCTGATGTGCCGTTTAAGGTCGTGTCTCCATACGAGCCCGCTGGTTCCCAGCCTAAGGCCATTGAGTCACTTGTGCGGGGCGTGAGGGACGGAGACCGCTATCAGGTTTTGCTGGGCGTGACTGGTTCGGGCAAGACCTTCACGATGGCAAAGACTATTGAGGCCCTGGGAAAGCCGACGCTGGTCATGGCCCCCAATAAAACGCTCGCTGCTCAGCTTGCGAGCGAGCTTAAAGAGTTCTTTCCCAACAACGCTGTGGTCTACTTCGTCTCGTACTACGACTACTATCAGCCCGAGGCGTATGTGCCGCAAAGCGATACATATATCGAGAAAGACTCCTCGATTAACGAAGAGGTCGAGATGCTGCGCCATCAGGCGACCGCGTCACTGCTCTCTCGACGTGATGTGATCGTTGTCGCATCGGTCTCGTGTATCTATGGCATTGGCTCTCCTGAGGACTATGCGGGTCTGGCTCCAAACGTCGACAAGAAGGTGCCGCTCGAGCGCGATGACTTTATCCATGCACTTATCGACATTCAATATGATCGCAATGACTATGACCTGGCACGTGGCACGTTCCGCGTGCGCGGCGATGTTGTTGACGTGTATCCGCCTTATGCCGAGCATCCGTTGCGGTTTGAGTTCTTTGGCGACGAGGTCGAGCTGATTGCCGAGATCGATGAGGTCACCGGTGAGATGCTTCGTGAGTACGAGGCCATTCCCGTATGGCCGGCATCGCACTACGTGACCGAGAAGCCGAAGGTCAAGGCGGCTCTGAAATCGATCAGCGAAGAGTGCGAGAAGCGCGTGGCGGAGCTCAAGGCGACCGACAAGTTGCTCGAGGCGCAGCGTCTGCAGCAGCGTACCGATTATGATCTTGAGATGCTCGAGACGATGGGCTTTTGCAACGGCATCGAGAACTACTCGCGTCATCTGGACGGTCGCAAGCCGGGTGAGCCGCCGTTTACCCTAATCGATTACTTTCCCAAGGATATGCTCTGCATCATCGATGAGAGCCATGTGACGGTGCCGCAGATTCGCGGCATGCACGAAGGTGACCGCTCGCGTAAGGTGACGCTGGTGGAACACGGTTTTCGCCTGCCCTCGGCGCTCGATAACCGCCCGCTTCGTTTCGATGAGTTTGAGGCAAGGATCCCCCAGTTTATCTATGTTTCGGCCACGCCGGGCGACTACGAGCTGCGGGTGAGCCAAAACGACGTGGAGCAGATTATTCGTCCGACCGGCCTGCTCGACCCCAAGATTGACGTGCGTCCAGTTCGCGGTCAGATTGACGATCTTGAGGACGAGATTCGCGAGCGCGTTGCCCGCAAGGAGCGCGTGCTGGTGACCACGTTGACCAAACGCATGGCCGAGGACCTGACCGACCATCTGCTCGACGCGGGCATTAAGGTCAATTACATGCACTCTGATACGGCGACAATGGACCGTGTCGAGATCCTGCGAACGCTGCGCGAGGGCAAGATCGATGTTCTCGTTGGCATCAACCTGCTTCGCGAGGGCTTGGATCTTCCCGAGGTCTCACTGGTGGCAATTCTCGATGCCGATAAGGAAGGCTTCTTGCGCAACCGCCGTTCGCTGATTCAGACGATTGGCCGTGCGGCCCGTAACGCCGATGGCGAAGTCATCATGTATGCAGACGTTGTGACCGATTCGATGAAAGAGGCCATCGAGGAGACGCAGCGCCGTCGCGAGATTCAGATGGCATATAACGAAGAACATGGCATTGTGCCCAAGACGGTGCGCAAGGCCATCAACGACATCTCAAGTTTTATTGCCGAGGCCGAAAAAACTGTGGGCTCCAAGGGTCGCTCGAAGGGCGACTCTCTTGGCCATGGCGCATTCTATACGCCCGATGAGTCGGGCGAGGGCGGTGTGCCAGAAACGGTGGCGCCCGAGCAGACACTTGCGGAGCAGTTGGAAGAACTGCCGCATGACGAGCTTGTGCGGATCGTCGAAACCATGGAAGAGGATATGCGTAACGCTTCTGCCGCCATGGACTTTGAGGAGGCGGCGCGCCTGCGCGATGCTGTCGTTCAGATTCGGGCGATGCTCGAGGGTGCGTCTGAGGACGAGACGATCGAGCGCTTACGTTCGCAGGCCCGCAAGGGTTCCACGTTCGCATCGGGCAGAAAACGCCAGGGTGCACGGTTTAAGAAATAGCGAACAGGCCCCGAGTTCCCTGTCGAGCTCGGGGCCTATGTCTTTTGCGCGCTGGAATTCGTGCGTTAGAGGTCTGCGATCAGGGCTTCAGCACAACGGATGCCGTCGGTGGCCGCGCTCATGATGCCGCCGGCATATCCAGCTCCCTCACCACAAGGGTAGAGGCCCGGGGTCGACACGGCATGGCACGTTCGGTCTCGGGTAACAGTGACCGGTGAGCTCGAACGAGTCTCCACGCCGGTAAGAACGGCATCGGGACGGTCGTAGCCTCGTAGCTTTTTTCCGAGTAGGGGAAGTCCCAGGCGGAGCGACTCGACGATATGCTGCGGTAGGGCTTCGTCAATTGCCGTCCAGGTCACACCGAGCGGATAGGTGGGCTTTACCTTTCCGGGCGCCTTGCTGGCGCGTCCTGCGAGGAAATCTCCGACGAGTTGTGCCGGTGCGTTCCAGTTGGAACCGCCCAGGCGATAGGCGGCCGCCTCGCAGGCACGCTGGAGCTCGATGCCGGCGAGCGGGTCATCGTTGGGAAGGTCCTCAGGCGTGACGTTAACGAGCAGGGCGGCATTTGCGTTGCGTCCGTCGCGGGCATTGAGACTAGCCCCGTTGACGCACAGATGGCACGGTTCTGAAGAGGCGGCAACAACCTGTCCGCCGGGGCACATGCAAAACGAGAACACGCTGCGGCCGTTGGGAAGATGGGCAACAAGTTTGTAGGGGGCCGCCCCGAGCGCTGGATGTCCCGCCGAGGCTCCATATTGGGCTCTGTCGATGTCGCGTTGCGGATGCTCGATGCGAACGCCCATGGCAAAGGTCTTTTGTGCGAGGGCCACGTTGTGGTCCTTAAGGAGCTCAAAAATATCGCGAGCAGAATGCCCGCAGGCGAGGATGAGGTGCTTTGTCTCGATTGGCTCGTAAGCGGCGTCTTGGGACGATTGGACATCAATACCGGTGATGGCGCCAGACGCGTCGATGCGAATGTCGACGAGCTTCGTTCGATAACGGACGACACCTCCGAGCTGCTCGATGCGCTGGGATATAGCGGTGACAACCGTGGGAAGGATGTCGGAGCCAATGTGCGGCTTGGCATCCCACAGAATATCGCGGGGCGCACCCGCCTCGACGAAGGTTTCGAGGATAAGGCGATGGGCGGGATTTTTTGTTCCCGTATTGAGCTTGCCGTCCGAGAAGGTCCCCGCGCCGCCCAGACCAAACTGAATATTGCTCTCGGGGTCGAGGATGCGCTCCTTTAGAAAGAGGTCGATCGTCTGCGAGCGGCGAAATGCCGGGTCGCCGCGCTCGATAAGCAAGGGCTTAAGACCTGCTTTGGCGAGCGTGAGCGCAGCGAAAAGGCCGGCGCATCCGGCGCCGACAACGACAGGGCGTTCTTGAGGTGCGTCGGAGACGGGGGAGGGGAATGAAGACCCATCGTCTTTTATCGCGCGTACGCGCGAGCGGTCACGCTCGGAAACGCTGTCGACCGCTTCTCGCTCGAGGTGGGGACTGGTCAGCTCAACACGAAAGCTCAGGATAAAATGGACGTCTCGTTTTTTGCGAGCGTCGATTGACTTGCGGTGGAGCTCGATGGACTTGATCTCGGAGTCTTTGCAACGTAGGACGCGCTTGGCGACTCGCTTGCCAACAATGAGGCAGGCATTTTCATCGCCGGCTTCATCGAGCGACGCGTTGACTTGGGTGATTTCAATCATCGAGGTCTCCTTAGAGGCAAGAAAGAGGCCGTCCGGTATCCCAGACGGCCCGAATGCGTTTTTGATTATAGACTGCGCGGCTACAGGCTGCTTGCAGCGCGAATGCCCGAGAGCCATGCCCACGCAAGGTTAAAGCCTCCGCAATCGGCGTCGATGTCGAGCGCTTCGCCGCAGACGTAAAGCGGGGTGTCGACAACGCTGCGCGCGCGTAGACTGGGTGTTGAGATGCTCTCGACAGATACGCCACCACGCGTGACCTGCGCCGAGCGCTCCTCGGCGGTTCCTTCGACGAGCAACTTAAAATGCTTGAGGATCGAGACCAGGTGGATGACATCGTTGGAGCCTGGATGGCACTGCTCGAACGCTGTGCAGACGACGCGGGAGAGTTGCGGGGCAAGCATACCGTCGAGCCAACGGGGATCGCGGGGCGAAAAGCCGCCGAGCAGCTCAACGCGCCGGTTAAGCATATCGAGCAGCTCGTCTTTGGAGAGGTCGGGGAAAACGTCGAGCAGAATCGTATCGCCGCGCTGGATACGACGGGAGAGGTTGAAGACAGCGACGCCCGAGATGCCGAAGGCTCGAAACAGTACTTCACCGTCTTCGTGCCAGAGCTCACTATGGTTACGGGTGAGCGTCAAGCGGGCGCGGACGCGCAGACCATCCAACGTCTTGAGTGCCGCCCGATCGCCAACGACCGTTGCCGATACGGGGCAGAGGATGGGGCGCAGCGAAGTGAGGGGGAGGCTAAACGTATCGGCGATACCGGTGGGGTTGCCGCCCGTGGCGATAATTACGGCATGTGCCTGCAGGGCCTCGTTCTTGCGAGGGACATCGGCGAGCGTTTTCCGAAGCGAGCGGAGCTCCGATTTTCGGTCGTCGTGCTTTTTTGCCTTGAGCGCCCGCGCTGGACGGTCTATTTGGAGTGCCCAGCCTTCGGAAACTTTGTGCGCCGAGGCAACGTTGGCTCCGCAGATTAAGGTGATACCTAGGCGGTTGCAAACGTTGAGAAGCGCGTCGCGCACCGATTCGGCGCGAAGGGAGCGCGGGTACAGCCGGCCTTCCTCGGAGGTTGTCATGATGCCCAGCGAGGAGAAGAAACCCATAAGCTCTTGTTCGGGCTGGGGGCCCATGACGGATTCGACGAATGCGGGGTGGTTATACCGCTGAGGATCAATCGATTCGTTGGAGAGGTTGCAGCGGCCGTTACCGGTCGCAAGGAGCTTAAGGCCGCAGGCGACATCGCGCTCAACGATGCAGACGCTTTTGCCAGCACGTGCGGCCGTAATGGCGGCGGCGAGGCCTGAAGCCCCGCCGCCGATTACCAGGACGTCATAGAAGGCGCTCGTGTTCACTTAGGCCTCGTCGGTTTCGTGCGGGGTAATGGCCTCGACGGCAGAGACTGCCTTGGGCAACATGCCATCGGGCAGCGCGGTCTCGACCTCGCCCTTATCGCAGGCCTCGGCGAGTGACGGATTGATGGGAAGCGTGCCCAAGATGTCGAGGTTATAGCGCTCTGCGACCTCGGGGAGCTTGCTCTTGCCAAAGACCTCGATCTTCTTGCCGCAGTCGGGGCACTCAATATAGCTCATGTTTTCGACGATGCCCAGAATGGGGACGTTCATCTTCTCGGCCATGTTGACCGCCTTGGCGACGATCATCGAGACCAGATCCTGCGGGCTCGTGACGATGACGATGCCGTCGACGGGCAGTGACTGGAAGACGGTGAGAGCGACGTCGCCTGTTCCCGGAGGCATGTCGACCAGCAGGTAGTCGATGGGGCCCCACGAGGTCTCGCTCCAGAACTGCCTAATGGCGCCTGCGATGACCGGACCGCGCCAAAGGACGGGGTCGGTCTCGTTTTGGAGCAGCAGGTTGGAGCTCATGACCTTGACGCCGTGCTCGGAGATTTCGGGCAGCATAAGGTTGCCAAGGGCATGGACGTGGCGTCCGCTCATACCGAACATCTTGGGGATAGAGGGACCGGTGATGTCGGCATCGAGGACGCCGACCTTGTGGCCGTGACGGGCAAGCTCGGTAGCGATGGCACCGGTGACAAACGACTTGCCGACACCGCCCTTGCCGGAAAGCACGGCGATGACGCGTTTGACCTCGGACAGCGTGTTCTCCTCAAATTGCGACGGCGACGTTTGTCCGCCGGCGGCCTGTGCGTGCTCGCAACCCATGTATGACTCCTTTGTATATGTTGGGGCCGGAGCCCCGTGATGTGACACGAGCGTCATTGTACCCTCGTTTGCGAGCGGGAGTTATTTGCGATGCATTTGGGCCGAGCGTGCTTGCAATACGATGGGTCCAAGCGAATGGGCGGGCTTACTGAACTTTGCTAGCGAACTCGAGGTATTGCATGCGCTGCAGCTTGTCGATCGTCGAGGCGTATGGGCTGTCTTCAGATTCCAAGTCGTAGCGCAGCCCGTCGGCACCAAGGTAGCCGGCGACATTGATGGTGGGCACATCTGACCTTGTTGCAAGCAGAGCCTTTTGATAGTCGGTGAGCGGGGCGCCGATCTTATTAAGGGTAATGGCTGCAATCTCGTTTGCCCCGACGGTGTCGTAGACGTTGAGCTCGGTATTGCCGGCGATTTCATAGTTAGCCCAGACAAAATATGTCGACTGATAGATACGGAAAGCGTGGCTTGCCGTATCTTCCTGGGGGTACAGCTCGTCGTTGAGAGTCGTTGCGGCGCTCGGCTGATGGTCGCCAAAAAAGACAAGGACAACCGGTCTGCCGATATTGCGGAGCTCGTTGATAAAGTACTCGAGGTCCCGGTCGGATGCGTTGATGCAGGTAAGATAGGTGTTGAGCGCGCTATTGGCACCCTCGCTGGCTCCCTCAACCCAATAGTTTGTCAGCTCCTCGGCGGGAACGGTGCCATAGTCGTAGCCGCCGTGATTTTGCATCGTGACGTCAAAGATGAACTGCGGGGCTTCGTCGGTTCTAAGCAGGTCGAGTATCTTGTCGTAGGTGACGTAGTCGCATACGCCGGCATGGTAATAGGACGCACCTTCGAAATCGCCGATTGAAAGAAAGTCTCCAAAGCCCAGCTGCTGATAGATTTTATCTCGATGGTAGTTGACGGGGTTTTGCGGGTGCATAGCCGTAGCGGTATACCCAAGCTCTTTAAGGTCCTTTGCCAGGCTGTTGACGCCATTCATCTGATACAGCTGATAGGGGATTTTGCCCAATCCAACAAAGGCCGTTGTCGCTCCGGTCAAAAATTCGAATTCGGAGTTCGCCGTTCCGCCACCGGCGACCGAAGCGAGCATGGTGCCGCGAACAAGTGTGTCGGGAAGCGAGTTGTAGAATGCGGGGCCGGTGTACCCGGCCGCCTGGAGCTGCTCAAAGCACGAAAGGTCGCTAAAACTCTCATTCATGACGGCAACAATCGTCGGCTTGATTTCATTGAACTGGGCAACGGCCGCCGCGCGCTGCTCGCTCGAGCCATACGTGCTGTCGTAGGTGGCGGCGAGCTCCTGCTCGATGCTCTGCGCCTCATCGGGCGTATAGTCTTCGGGCTTCTCAATGGGCAACTCGTTGACCATTTCGGTGAACGAAGTGATAAAACCCTGAGACGCATACGTGGTGATGGGCTGCCAACGGTCAAATCCAAAATTCAGCGCCTGCTCCAAGTCGATGCTGGAAAAGCCCGAGAGCCCCACAACGGTCACTAGCAGAAAAGCGCAGAGGTTAGCGGCGATTGCGGGGAAGACATGGGTGGGCGTACGGAGCTTTCTCGGTCGGATAAGCGAAAGAAGCCCCAGGGAAATCTCCAGCAGGGCTAGAGAGGTTACGATTCCGGCGGTAAAGGTAAACTCGTATCCCTCGCTCACTTCCATTGCGGTGCCAAGGGCCAAGATATCGCTTGGCAGGATGGCCTCGCCTTTAAACGTTATGACGAAGTGCTCGGCAATGCCAAGGATGCAACAGGCGACGGGCACGAGGGCCATGACGCCTCCATGACGCTGTCCCAGCAAATAAAGGGAGAGCAGAACCGTCGCGAGCAGCCCGACGGAAAACCCGAATGAGTTGGCGGGAATGCGATAGAACGTTTCGTTACAGGCAATTTCGAGTGAAACGAACGAGAGCGCTGAAACAGCGGCGATGACAAGGATGTCACGGCAAATACAGGCAACCGTTCCCGTCGCAAGATCGGTTTGGTCGATAAGTCCCGAAACCAAGGGCTCGACAAGAAGTATGACGGCGGTAGCACCGAGCGCCGAATAAGAAAGGACCCATAGGGAATTGTCCTCATTTACGAGCAATTGATTCGTAATCCATGCAGCTACCATGCCGAGCGGGATGAGGAGCGTCGCGCACCAAAAGACGCGGGCAATGGGCGGCTTTTCATTGTGTTTGATTGAAAAATACACGCGCACGACGACGGTGGCCACGATAAGGACGGCGATGAATATGGGCAGATTGGCCATGTCGCTCGAAGTGATTTCAAGGGGGATATCTTCGGTCATGGACGTTCCTCTGTTACAGCAAATTAAGTTCAGTAGTAGATTACTGTAACCTTTCCACGGCATTTCGAGAAACAAAGCACCCGATACGCAAAGCTAAAGGTCTGCGAATCTTGTATTACGAACATCTGTGCGCGTCGAGTGCGCTAAACTCATCGACAGTATGATTCGATGCAATAGGAGGCAAGGAGCTTCCATGTCTGATTCTTCTATCGTTATTCGCGGCGCTCGTGAGCACAACCTCCGTGATATCGATGTTTCCATTCCGCGTGACCAACTCGTGGTCATTACCGGTCTTTCTGGCTCGGGCAAGAGTTCGCTGGCATTTGACACTATCTATGCCGAGGGCCAGCGTCGATACGTCGAGAGTCTTTCGAGCTATGCGCGCCAGTTCTTGGGCCAGATGGACAAACCCGACTTGGATTCAATCGACGGCCTTTCGCCGGCGGTGTCGATCGACCAAAAGACGACGTCTAAAAACCCTCGCTCGACGGTTGGCACCGTAACCGAGATTTATGACTATCTGCGCCTGCTGTTCGCCCGTGTGGGCACCCCGCACTGTCCCGAATGCGGCCGCGTCATTGAGCGCCAGACGACCGACCAGGTTGCCGACAAAGTCTTGGCGGCGGGGGAGGGTCGCCGCGCGTTTGTGCTGGCACCGGTGGTGAGCGGGCGAAAAGGCGAGTACACCAAACTGTTTGAGGACCTTCGCGCCGAGGGCTTTAGCCGCGTGCGTGTCGACGGCGAAGTGCGCTCGCTCGATGATCCGATCGATCTGGACAAGAAGTTCAAACACGATATCGAGGTCGTAGTCGACCGCATCGTGATCCGTGAGAATTCTCTGGGCCGTATCGCCGAGTCTGTTGAACAGGCGACTGCCTTGGCGCACGGTAATGTGAACGTATACATGCTGCCCGATCGCGATGCTCCCGAGGGGACCGAGGGCGAGCTACTGGAGTATTCGTTGGCTCTGGCATGCCCGGAGCACGGGCACTCCATCGACGACCTACAACCCCGCGACTTTTCGTTCAACGCTCCCTATGGCGCATGTCCTGAGTGCGACGGCCTGGGCTTTAAGAAAACCGTTGATGCCGAGGCGCTGATTGAGGATCCCTCGAAGTCCATTGCCGACGGAGTCTTTGGTAGCCTGTTTGGCAATTCGAACTACTATCCGCAGATTTTTGCTGCGGTCTGCAAACACTTTAAGGTGAGCGCCGATACGCCGTGGGGGGACTTGCCCCCTCGCGTGCGTCGTGCGTTTTTGGATGGCATGGGCGACACGAAGATTTCGGTCGACTATCAAAAGCTCGATGGGCGTCGCAGCCAGTGGGATACCAAGTTTTCGGGCGTTCGCAACATCCTGTACGAACGCTATACCGAGACGACGAACGAGAACACCAAGGCGCGCCTGGAGAAGTACATTCGCGAGGAGCCGTGCTCGAGCTGTCACGGTGCTCGCCTGCGTCCCGAGATGCTTGCCGTCACCGTGGGCGGCAAGTCCATTTACGAGGTTTGTTGCCTGTCGTGCCGTGAATCGCTCGAGTTTTTTGAGGGCCTGGAACTCACCGAGCGCCAACAGTTTATCGGCGGCCGTATCGTCAAGGAAATCCTGGAGCGCTTGCGTTTTCTGGTCGATGTTGGACTCGACTATCTGACGCTCGATCGTGCCTCGGCGACGCTTTCCGGTGGCGAGGCGCAGCGTATTCGACTGGCAACGCAGATCGGCGCGGGTCTCATGGGCGTGCTCTATATTCTGGACGAGCCCTCGATCGGTCTTCATCAGCGTGACAACGAGCGCCTGATTAAGACGCTCGAGCGCCTGCGCGATATCGGCAATACCGTTATCGTTGTCGAACACGACGAGGATACAATCCGTGCCGCCGACTACGTGATCGACATGGGGCCCGGCGCCGGTGTCAACGGCGGGCACGTAGTCGCGGCGGGAACGCCTGCTGATATCATGGCGTGTCCTGAGTCGATGACGGGCGCTTACCTGACCGGCAAACGAATGATTCGGGTGCCTGATGAACGGCGCAAGCCCGGTCGCGGCTGCCTTAAAATTACGGGCGCTCGAGCCAACAACCTCAAAAACGTTACTGCCAAGATCGAGTTTGGTACGCTTACGGTTGTTACCGGCGTGTCGGGATCGGGCAAGAGCTCCCTGGTTACCGACACCATTGCGCCTGCCCTTACGAATGCCATTCACCGCTCGACGCGCCCTGTGGGTCCGTATAAGAAAATCGAGGGCATTGAGTGTATCGATAAGGTTATCGATATCGACCAGTCGCCGATTGGCCGTACGCCGCGTTCCAACCCTGCTACCTATATCGGCCTGTGGGATGATCTTCGCGCACTGTTTGCGAGTACGCCGGAGTCGAAGGCGCGCGGCTACTCGCCGGGTCGTTTCTCCTTTAATGTGAGTGGCGGGCGCTGTGAGGCGTGCAAGGGCGACGGGCAGATCAAGATCGAGATGCACTTCCTTCCCGATATCTACGTTCCCTGCGAAGTTTGCGGCGGTAAACGCTACAACCGCGAGACACTCGAGGTCACCTACCGTGGCAAGACCATCTCGGACGTGCTCGACATGAGCGTCACCGAGGCGCTGGCCTTCTTTGGGAATATCCCGCAGATTAAGCGCAAGCTCCAGACGCTGTACGATGTAGGCTTAGGCTACGTGAGCCTGGGCCAGCCCGCCACGACGCTCTCGGGCGGCGAGGCGCAGCGTGTGAAGCTCGCCAAGGAGCTTCATCGACGCCAGACGGGCAAGACGTTCTATATTTTGGACGAGCCGACGACCGGTCTTCATTTTGAGGACGTCCGCCAGCTGCTCGATGTGCTGCAGCGTTTGGTCGATGCGGGCAACACGGTGCTGGTGATTGAGCACAACCTTGATGTCATCAAGGTTGCCGACCGCCTGATCGATATGGGTCCCGAGGGCGGTAACGGCGGCGGAACCGTCGTGGTTTCGGGCACACCGGAGCAGGTTGCGGACTGTCCGCAGAGTTATACGGGCAAGTTTTTGGCGCCGTTGCTCAGGCGTGACCGGGAGCGTCAGGCTCAACTTGATGCTCAATAAATAGGCGATTCAGTTTATGGGCGCCATCGACTCCTTGTGATTCGATGGCGCTTGCTGTGCCGAAGTGACGTATGCAGCCGAATTGGACATATACTTAATCCTTGCGTCCGAATGCGAGGGAAAGGATATGTCATGGCAAAGGCTGTAAAGACGCCAAAAACCAATGCGATGCGCGAGCTGGAAAGCGCCGGCATTTCCTATGTTCTACATACGTACGAAGACGATGGTGATGAGTCGGTGGGCCTGGGTGTCGCGATTTCGGAGCAGCTTGGCGAGGAGCCCGGTCAAGGATTTAAGACTTTGGTCTGCGTGACACCGTCCAACGACTATGTCGTGTGCTGTATCCCTGTTGCCGACGAGCTCGATCTAAAGTCCGCCGCGCGTGCCGCGGGGGAGAAGTCCTTGGCCATGATGCATGTGAAGGATTTGCTTGCGGCGACTGGCTACGTTCGCGGCGGCTGCAGCCCGGTCGGTATGAAAAAACGCTACCGGACGCTCATTGATGAGACATGTGTCCTTTGGGATACCATTTTTATTTCGGGAGGCAAGCGTGGTTATCAGCTCGAGCTTGCACCCGATGATTTAATTGCATTTTGCGGGGCGACGGTTGCCGCGATTACGAGAGAGGACTGAGCGATGCCGCAGGAAGAATTGAAGCGCGGAGCTCATTTTGCAAAAGAATCTGCGCCTCAGACACCCTCATCCGAAGCTTCTTCGTCGCGAGATGACACTGACGACATGGGCTCGTCGGACTACTCCACGGTTGGTCGTTCCGCCGGGCTTATGACCATCCTGACCATCGTGTCTCGCGTCACCGGTTTTATCCGCACGTGGGCAATGGCGGCCGCTATCGGCATGTCGCTACTCTCGTCCTCCTATCAGGTCGCCAACAACCTGCCCAATATGCTCTACGAACTCGTGATGGGCGGCATGCTCGTGACGGCGTTTTTGCCCGTGTACATGGGCGTGAGGCGTGAGCAGGGTCGCGAGGCCTCAAACGAGTACGTGGGCAACCTGCTCGGCATTCTGCTTTTGGTGCTGGGTGGCATTTCGTTGCTGGGGACCGTGTTCGCCCCGGGCTTTATCTGGACGCAATCGTTCCTTTCGGGTGACGGCGGCAGCATGGATACCGCTGCGTTCATGTTCCGTTTCTTTGCCATCCAGATTCTGTTTTATGGTTTGGGCTCGGTGTTCTCGGGCGTTCTCAACGCACACCGCGACTACTTCTGGTCGACGTTTGCCCCGGTCCTCAACAATGTGATCGTCATTGCGAGCTTTATGGGTTTTGCGCCCGTGTCCGCACAGTTTGGCGAACGTGCCGGCATCATCTTGATTGCGGCCGGTACGACCCTCGGTGTCTTTGTTCAGATGGCATGTCAGATTCCCGCGCTTGGCAAGCACGGCGTGCATCCCCATATCCATATCGACTTTAAGGACCCCGCGCTGCGCCAGACGATTGCGCTCGGTATCCCGACGCTGCTCGCCACGGTGTGCATGTTTGTCTCGACTTCTATCACCAACGCTGCCGCGCTGGTGGTCCAGCCCGAGACGGGTCCTTCCGTCATCGCCTATGCGCGCCTGTGGTACACGCTGCCCTACGCGCTGATTGCCGCCTCGCTTTCGACGGCGCTCTATACCGAGCTCTCTCATGACGCACAGGAGAAGGATTACGACAGCGTTCGCACGGGCATTTCGCGTGGCGTCGCCCAGATGCTGTTCTTCCTGATTCCGTTCGCACTGTACCTGATTGTCTTCGCACGTCCGCTCAATATGATCTACTGTGCTGGCAAGTTCGATGAATCCGGCGTGGCGCTGGTGTCCGAGTACCTTGTCTACCTGGCGCTCTCGCTGCCGCTCTACGGCGTGGTCGTGTTGATGCAGAAGAGCTTCTCTGCCTTGCTCGACATGAAGCCCTATAGCCGCTATTGCCTGTATTCCGCCATCGGCCAGGCCGGCTCGGTTCTGCTGTTTGGCGTTGTGCTGGGCTTCGGTATGCCGGCAATCGCGCTTTCGTATGTCGTCGACTACGTGATCTTGGTCGGCTGTTCGCTGTGGTGGCTGCGTCGTCGCCTGCGTGGCCTTCAGGTCAAATCTATCCTACATGGCGGTTTCTTTGGCCTTTTGCTCGGTGGCCTAGGTGCTGCCGCAGGCGCCGGCGTCATGTGGGCGCTTGAACACTTTGTCGGGGCACTTGGCGGCTCGATTCTGATTACTCTTGGCTACGTTTGCGTTGCGGGTGTCGCCTCGCTTGTTGTTACCTTTGGCCTTGCCGTCGTCCTTAAGATGCCCGAGGTCTCGGCGCTGCTTCGTCGCAAGTAGGTGCGCGTGGCCGGTCACGACAACATACCAACGCTTGCCGAGCAGGTTTCGCGCGTTCCCACACAGCCCGGATGCTACCTTTGGAAGGATGCCAAGGGCGATGTCATCTACGTGGGCAAGGCGAAAAACCTGCGCGCCCGCATGCGTCAATACGTGACACTGCAGGATGAGCGCCAAAAAATACCGCTCATGATGCAATTGGTTGCGAGCTTTGACTACATCGTTGTCGAAACCGAGCATGAGGCGCTTGTACTCGAGCGCAACCTGATCGGCCAGTACCATCCGTACTTTAACGTCGACCTCAAGGATGACAAGAGCTACCCCTTTATCGCCATTACAAAGGGCGACCTGTATCCCGCTATCAAATACACGCGCGAGCGTCATAAGCCGGGAACGCGTTATTTTGGTCCCTATACCGATAGCCGCGCGGCGCGTGAGACCATTGACACGCTGCGCAAGGTGATCCCGATCTGCTCGGCTTCTTGTGCGGAGTGGCGTCGTTGTCGTCGTATCGTCGAGTCCCACAAGGGCGAGGAAGACATCGTCAATATGATTTGCGCGCAAAACGGGCGTCCCTGCTTCGACTACCATGTCGGGCGCGGCCCAGGTGCGTGTGTCGGCGCGATTTCTCCTACGGACTATGCCAAGAACGTCAAGCGTGTCGAGCGCTTTTTGTCGGGCCATCGCAAGGATGTCGTCGATGAGCTGACCTCCGAGATGACGGATGCCGCCGAGGCGCTCGACTTTGAGCGCGCGGCACGCGTCAAACGTCGTTTGGAGGTCATCAGGGGTCTGGACGACCGTCAGCAAGTCGTTTTTCCCTCCAGTGTCGATATCGATGTCATCGGTTTCTATCGCGAGGAGACCATCTCCGCCGCTTGCGTCTTTGTCGTGCGTGAGGGTCGAACGGTTCGAACCTGCGAGTTTATTCTCGATAAGGGTTTGGATGTCGACGAAGAGGAACTTCAATCGGGCTTTCTTAAGCGCTATTACGACGAGACGGCTGATATTCCAGCTGAGATAAACCTCTCTGTCGAGCTTGAGGATGCGGAGGCGCTGGGGGAGTGGCTTGCAGGCAAGCGCGAGCGTTCCTGCCATCTCCATAGGCCGCAGCGTGGCGAAAAGCACCGTTTGCTCGATATGGCATCCAAAAATGCGCGCCATGCCCTCATGCGCTACATGATGCGAACGGGGTACGCTGACGACCGCACCAATCAAGCGCTCCTGGAGCTCGAAAGCGCGCTGGCGCTGCCGGCGTCGCCGATGCGTATCGAGTGCTTCGATATCTCGACGCTGCACGGAACCTTTACCGTCGCCTCGATGGTGGTGTTTACCAACGGACGCGCCGACAAGAGCCAGTACCGTCGTTTTAAAATTCAGGCCGAATTGGACGAGGCAAACGACTTCGTGTCGATGTCCGAGGTTTTGGGACGACGCTATGCTCCCGAGCGCATGGTCGACGAGCGCTTTGGCTCGCGCCCCGATTTGCTCGTTGTCGATGGCGGTAAGCCGCAATTGACCGCTGCGATCAAGCAACTTGAGGTTCTTGGGCTCGATATACCAGTTTGTGGCTTGGCAAAGGCCGATGAGGAAGTTTTTGTGCCTTGGGACGAGACTCCCGTCGTGCTGCCGACCGGGTCTGCTTCGCTCTATCTAATTAAACAGGTGCGCGATGAATCGCACCGTTTTGCAATCACATTCCATCGTGAGTTGCGCGATAAAGCCATGACAGTTTCGGTACTCGATGACGTTCCAGGTGTGGGACCCACCAGAAAACGTGCCCTTATGCGCCATTTTGGCTCGATGAAGCGTTTGCGCGCGGCGAGCGAGCAAGAGATCGCGGAAGTTCGCGGCATACCTGCCGATGTTGCCAAGGCAGTCCACGAGGCGCTCGTTGCGTGGAATGCCGAGCGCGCCGAGGCGGCGGCTGGCCATTCCGATAGCTAAACACGAGCCTAAGCTACTGATATACATGATTGCGTGATTTTCAACCATTTATTTCGCCATGATTGCATGCTGGTTTCGGGTTTTATTAACGCTAAAACGTTTGACTAGTCATGGTGAACAACCCTGCTATCCTGCGGGTTGACGAAGACTGATATCTCACCTCGTCGATACATACTGTCTGGTGAATCATTTGTCAATGAATTCGGTGAACGGTAGTAAATACCGTTCAAGCGTATGTATGTATCGGTCGCCGAGCGCGGCACCTCAGTTGGGTCCGTCGGTAGGTAAGGTATATATCGTCCGCAAGTTGCGCGGGGGCAAGTCTAGGTGCTCCCGGGTAAGATTCTCTATTGATAGGAGAAGACATGGCCATCATCAACAAGGGTATGTCCAGGCGTTCGTTCCTCGGCCTCACCGGCAGCGTCGCTGCTGTCGCAGGGCTTGGTCTCACCGGCTGCGGTGGCAGCTCTAGCGACGAGGGTTCCGCTTCCGGTTCCACCGATTCCGCCAACCGTGGCGGCGGCGTGATCACCGCTGGTTCCGCTTACGCTCCGTCCAGCTTCGATCCCGCCAGCACCGGCTCCGCTGTGGGCCTGGGTGCTAACTGGCACGTCGTCGAGGGCCTCTACGGCATCGATTACCACGACTACAGCACCTTCAACGAGCTCGCCACCGACGATCCCAAGTCCGTGGACGACACCACTTTCGAGGTCACCATCCGCAAGGGCGCCAAGTTCTCCGATGGCACCGAGGTCACCGCTGACGATGTCGTTGCCTCCTACACCGCTTGCGCCGCTTCCGCTACCTATGCTCCGTTCTTCCAGCCCTTCGAGTCCATCGAGGCCAAGGATGCCAGCACCGTGACGGTCAAGACCAAGGTCCCCAACTTCTCCCTGCTCAAGGATCGTCTGGCCATCGTCCGCGTTACCCCGGCCACTCAGACCGAGGAGGATCGCGCCAAGCAGCCGATCGGCTCCGGCCCCTGGATGTACGACTCTATCTCCGATACCGAGATTACCCTGGTTCCCAATCCTGAGTACAACGGTGAGTATGCTGCCGAGGATAAGAAGATCCAGTACAGCATCCTGACCGACCCCACCGCTCGCGTTACCGCTCAGCAGGAGGGCTCCACGCTCGTTATGGAGCTCGTTACCGCTGACGCCGTCGACCAGCTTGAGAGCGCCGGCTGCAAGATCGATAACGTTCAGGGTTTCGGCACCCGCTTCATCATGTTCAACGTCGCCAAGGAGCCTTGGAACAACGTCAAGGTCCGTCAGGCCGTCATGTATGCGCTCGACACCGAGAAGATGGTCAGCAACACCTTCGCCGGCCTTGCCACCGCTGCCAGCTGCTACCTGCCCAAGAGCTTCACCAACTATCATGAGGCTTCCACGGTGTACAAGACAGACGCCAAGAAGGCTAAGAAGCTCATCGAGGAGTCTGGCATCACCCCGGGTGCCATCACCCTGCGCACCACCGACAACGAGCAGATTAAGGGCATGGCCGCCCAGGTCAAGAACGACCTCGACGCTCTCGGCTTCGATGTGACCATCCAGACCGATACCTCGCCGGCCACCTACGCTGCCATCGACGGCGGCGAGGCCTACGATATCCTCCTTGCCCCTGGCGATCCTTCCTGCTTCGGCGCCGACCCCGACCTGCTGCTCAACTGGTGGTACGGCGACAACGTCTGGATGCAGACCCGTTGCCCGTGGAAGGAGTCCGCTGAGTGGCAGAAGCTCCACAGTCTCATGGACGAGGCTCTTGCCGCCGAGGGCGACGAGCAGCAGAAGAAGTGGAACGAGTGCTTCGACATCATTGCCGACAACGCCGTTCTGTACCCCGTTGTCCACGTCAAGACCGTCTCCGCTTCCTGGGACGATCCGTCCACTGCGCCCAACGGCGAGGCCCTCGATGGCTTCAAGGGCATCGGCACGACGAGCATGTCCTTCAGGGGCGTTGCGACCGTCAAGGCGTAAGACTCGCTTGAGTCTGTATGCAGGATGTCGGTCATTGGGGCCGTATCCTCATAGTTGAAACAAAGACCCGGGCGGCAACGATGTCGCTCGGGTCTTGTAATGAGTACCCGTACTCATATACCAGTTGGTCCTACCGACAAAAGAAAGGGGAGAGAACGTGAACAACTTGCTACGTTTGATTGGAAGGCGTCTTGTGGCGCTGCCGATCATGGCATTGGGCGTCACCGTCCTGGTGTTCTTCCTTATGTCGTTCTCCAAGACCGACCCCGCCTACACGGCGTTGGGTGACGGTGCCTCGCCCGAGGCGGTTGCCGAGTACCATGAGAAGTATGGTCTGGACGACCCCTGGCCCGTGCGCTACGTGCGCTATATGGGCGATTTGATCCATGGCGACATGGGCACCTATGGTGCTGCTCGCAACTCAGTTGCCAAGCGCATCTCCACGGCCCTGCCCGTCACGATGCAGCTGACCTTTATCGGTCTTGCCATCGGTGCGGTCGTTTCGTTTTTGCTCGGCGTCATCGCGGCACTGTATCGCGACAAATGGCCGGACCAAGTGATCCGCGTCTTTTCCATCGCCGGCTTGGCAACCCCGTCGTTCTGGCTTGCCGTTCTGTTGATCCTGCTGTTCTCTTCCTACCTTAAGGTGCTCCCGGCATCGGGTGCTCTGCCTCACTTCACCACGAATCCGGTTGGCTATCTGGGACGTATGATCATGCCCGCTATCGCCTTGGCATTTCCGCTGACGGGCCAGATGACTCGTATCGTGCGTACCGCCATGGTCGAGGAGCTCGACAAGGATTATGTCCGCATGGCCCGTGGCGCCGGCGTTCCCGAGAAGGTCGTCGTCGGCATCAACGTTCTTCGCAATGCGCTGATCACCCCGGTCACCACCCTCGGTCTTAAGATCGGTTACCTCATGGGCGGCGCCGTCGTCATCGAGGTTATCTTCAACCTCCCCGGCATGGGCACTGCGATTCTGCAGGGCGTTCAGGGCAACGAGGCGAACCTGGTTCAGGGCGTCGTTATCGTCGTTGCTCTTGCCTTCATCATCATCAACATCGTGGTTGACATGCTCTACCTGCTCATCAACCCGCGCATCAGGACGGTGTAGATTATGGTAAAGATTCGAGAGAAGCAAACCGAGCAGCTCGAGAAGGCTGCCTCCAAGGGGCTCAAGCTCGGTGGCTGGAAGAAGATGACGTTGTCTTCTAAGATTGCCGCCGTCGTGCTGGTGCTGGTCGCCCTGACTGCGATTCTGGCGCCCCTTCTTGCCCCCTATAGCCCGGTCGAGATCTTTACGGCTCGCCAGGCTCCCGGCAACGGATTTATCTTCGGTACCGACGATAAGGGTCGCGACATTCTGTCGCGTATGCTCTACGGTGGTCGTTACTCGCTGATTATCGGCTTTGGCGCCACCGCCATGGCTCTGGTCTGCGGCTCGGTCGTGGGCGCCCTTGCAGCGGTTTCGCGCAAGGCCGTCTCCGAGACGATCATGCGTATCCTGGACATCATCATGTCCATCCCGGGCATCGCCCTCGCGGCCGTCTTTGTCTCCATCCTGGGCAACTCCGTGCCGTCGATCATCTTCGCCATCGGCTTTATGTACACTCCGCAGATTGCCCGTATCGTGCGCGCCAACATCGTGTCCGAGTACGGCGAGGACTATGTCCGCGCGGTCATCGTTTCCGGCGCCAAGGCTCCGTGGATTTTGATCAAGCATGTTCTGCGTAACTGCATCGCCCCGATCATGGTCTTCACCGTTACCCTGGTCGCCGACGCCATCATCTTCGAGGCCTCGCTGACCTTCATCGGCGCTGGTATCCAGGAGCCCACCGCTACTTGGGGCAACATCCTCGCCGACGCCCGCGGCGGCGTGCTCGCCGGCCGTTGGTGGCAGGCACTGTTCCCGGGCCTGGCCATCATGATCACCTGCCTGGCGCTCAACATCCTCTCCGAGGGCATTACCGACGCCATGGCCGCTGCTCCCTCCGCCGCCCTGGATCCCACCGATTCCTCCAAGCGTCGCGAGGCCGACCTGCTGGTCTCCGACCCCGTTCGAGCCTACAAGGAGCAGGCCCAGTCCCTCTCCGCTCGCCTTGGCGCCCTGCGCGATGTCGAGCTCAAGCGTGACGATCGCCATGTGCCCGACGAGTCTGTTGAACCGATTCTCTCGGTCCGTGACTTCTGCATCCAGTTTGAGCATCACGGTGATATCAACGTCGTCGACCATGTCAACTTTGACGTCCGTCCTGGTCAGACCATGGGCCTGGTGGGCGAGTCCGGTTGCGGTAAGTCCATCACCACACTGGCCATCATGGGCCTGACCGACGATGACGAGCACCTTTCCGGCGAGGTCCTCTGGGAGGGCCGTGACCTGCTCAAGATGAGCAAGAAGGAGTGGTTCGGCCTGCGCGGTACCGATATCGCTATGGTCTATCAGGACGCCCTGTCCTCGCTCAACCCCTCCATGCTCATCTCTGCCCAGATGAAGCAGCTCACCAAGCGCGGCGGAACCCGCAGCGCCGAGGAGCTCCTGGAGCTCGTCGGCCTCGATCCCAAGCGCACGCTCGAGAGCTATCCGCACGAGCTTTCCGGCGGCCAGCGTCAGCGTGTCCTGATCGCTATGGCCCTTACCCGCGACCCCAAGCTGGTCATCTGCGACGAACCCACGACCGCTCTGGACGTTACCGTCCAGAAGCAGGTCATCAAGCTGCTCAACGATCTTCAGGCCAAGCTCGGCTTTGCCATGATCTTCGTTTCGCACGACCTGGCGCTGGTCGCCGAGGTCGCCCACAACATCACGGTTATGTACGCTGGCCAGGTTATCGAGCAGGCACCCACCAAGGAGCTGCTCACTAACCCGATCCACGAGTACACCCGCGGTCTTCTGGGTTCCGTTCTGTCCATCGAGAGCGGTTCGGGCCGCCTGCACCAGGTGCCCGGCGCCGTTCCGAGTCCGCGCGATTTCCCCAAGGGCGATCGCTTCGCGCCCCGCTCGAGCCATCCGCGTATTGGCCTGGACACCCGTCCGGTCTTCAAGCGCGTGCCCGGCACCGAGCACTTCTATTCCGAGCTCCCCGACGAGGTGCTCAAGGCAAATGGTTTGACCCCTCACGCGGAGGTGATGTAGATGAGCGAGACCGCAGTCAACGGCGTCGAGCCGATCATCTTCCTTGATGACGTCCACGTCACCTTTAGGACCCGTACCGGCTCGATTCTGCACCCCAACCTGGTTCACGCCGTCCAGGGTGTAACGATTAAGCTCATGCCCGGTCAGACGATCGGCATCGTCGGCGAGTCCGGTTGCGGTAAGTCCACCACCGCCAACGTCATGTGCGGCCTGCAGGCCCCCACGAGCGGCAAGGTCTACTTTAAGGGCAAGGACGTTACCAAACGTACCGCCGAGGACCGTCGCCACATGGGTCGCGTCATCTCGGTCGTGTTTCAAAACCCGGCCACGGCGCTCAACCCCCGCATGGTCGTTCGCGAGCAACTGCTCGACCCCATGCGCGTCCACAACCTGGGTACCGAGGCCGAGCAGGAGAAGCGCGTCAAAGAGCTCCTGGAGCTCACCGGTCTGCCCAGCTCCGCCGCCGAGGTTCTTCCCGGTCAGCTTTCGGGCGGCCAGCGCCAGCGCGTCGCAATTGCCCGTGCCCTGTCGCTGAACCCCGATGCCATCATCGCCGACGAGCCCACCTCGGCTCTGGACGTTTCGGTCCGCGCGCAGATTCTGAACCTGCTGACCGACCTTAAGAAGGAGCTCGGCCTGGCCATGGTGTTCATCAGCCATGACATCCAGACGGTCCGCTATATCTCTGACGACATCATCGTTATGAATGGCGGCAAGATCGTCGAGCAGGGCGAGGCCAAGCAGGTCTTCCAGCATCCCCAGGACCCCTACACCAAGATGCTGCTCGGCGCTGCGCCGTCGCTGCTGCACCCCAAGCTCGGCGAATAGCCTCGCTTTCCCTCCCGTGCGCCCGGTTCCCGTGCCGGGCGCCCCGCCGGTGCG
>DBGDZK010000061.1:0-7854 GCA_048373195.1 Collinsella sp. | reverse complement strand
CTTCTATTAGATGAGCCCATGAACGCGCTCGACCCCAGCAGGGTGGACTTGCATTCCGAGATTCTCAGGAAGCTGGCCGATTCTGGTACGTGCATCATCATGTCATCCCACATCTTGGATTCGGTCGATAGGCTGTGCGATGAGATTCTGTTTTTGAAGGATGGGAGGCTCATTAGAAGCATTCCGCAAGATGATGCTGCGCCGAAGTCTCCTGGATCCCATTTCGCAAAGCCTGCCGGACGCGCCGAGGGTGCGCTAAGCACGTATCGGCGACTCTACGAAAAGGGCGGGTAGAAATGCAAGTTAAAAATCTATGTGGCCAATGTGATACCGTTGAACCCGCATATCGATACCGCTCAGCCATTCGCCTCGCCCCCGTCGCACGTATCTTCATCCGGTCTGTTACTTTTAATCTAACAATTCTTTGAGGAACGTAGGTGCTTCTAAATGTACTGTCGACTTCTTCTCAAACTAATCCTAAGAGACAAGGCCGTATGGATCTCCACGCTCGTTCTCGCTGCAGCCTTTTCCGTCCCCATTGCGTTCAATTCACCCATCTACGGGCCCTTCTTTATGAAACAGGGCATGCAGGGCTTTGTCGACGCATTCAATACGCGCGCGCCCCAGGCCAGCGGCACAGACCTATCTCCAGAGCAGCAAAATGACGCGGAGCTTGCAAGATACGCGAACGCCGCCCTCGCCGCTCAAACCGACGCCGCCTTTCTCGATTCTGCCGAGAGCTACTACGCGCTCATGGGCGAAGGCTTCCAATCCGGGTCCATCGTGGGAGACCAAGAGACCAATGACGCAGCGCTCGCATATTGCCGTGCCCTGAGCAGCTCCGGCATCACGGATATCCCGGCCTCCGCAAACGACCTGCCATTCCTTTCCTTCCTGCCTTACGCCATTGCCACGGCGCCGTCTTTCCTTCCCTTCATCCCCTTCCTTCTCTCGTCGATACTCGTGCTCGGCGCCACAAGGCCCGGGACCCTGGCGGCAAAGGCGCCCGCGCCCAAATTCCGGCGCCTTATCCAGACCGTGTTTTCGATAATCGCCGCGGGGACCGCGATGCTCCTCGCCGGCCTCGCACCCGGGGGCATTTACGCCTTGGTCCTAAACGGCTTCGGGCAGATTGGGTACCCGATCGCCTTCTTCCATGACGGCGCGCTCACTACCACGACCGCGGGAGACGTCTTCACAGCCCTGCTTCTCGCGCTGCTCGCGGGCGGAACCTTGATATCCGTTTGCTCCGCCGTCCTATCGACCGCAACGAGGCGCGTCCTCGCGGGCCCCCTTGCCTCCGCGCTGCTTGTCGCGGCCCCGGCATTCCCGTTACTGTCCGATTCGGCACTGGGGCATAATGCCGCGCTCGGGCTCCTGCCGCTGGCCGTGTTCTCGCCTATCGAGGCAACGGGTTACGTAGGATGCTTCCCGACAGAATTCATTGGCTCCGGTTCGGGCGGCGCATCGATGCTTGCCGTGGCCCTGGCATACGTCGCGGTCTTTTTTGCGGTCGGCGCCGTTGCGACACGTTCGCCCAAACAGCCTGGACCCGCGAAAAAGCACCATGGGCTCGAGCTTCTGGACGCGAGCGTGGGATACGGGAGCACGACGATACTTTCGATCGGGTCGCTTTCCTTGGGCCCGGGAACGGCGGCGGGGCTCGTCGCTCCCAACGGCTCGGGGAAAACCACCCTTCTTGAAGCGCTGTCGGGCCAATTTCCCACCCGCATCCGCTCGGGAAGCCTGTTGGCAGACGGAATCTGCCAACGTCGATCAGCCGAATTCGCAGAACTCGTCTACCTGAGCTCTTCGGGCGGCGCGGATCTCTACCCCACGCTATCGGCCCGCGAGCACCTCTCTTTCGTTAGGGAGGCGTGGAAATCGGCCGCCGACATCGACTCGCTCTGCAGCTCCCTCGGAATCTCCCCATATCTCGACAAGCCGACCCGTAAACTCTCGACAGGAATGAAGCAGCAGGTAAAGCTTGCCATGGCGATAGCGACCGATTGCCCGTACCTCATCCTCGATGAACCGCTGAACGGCCTCGATCCGGGAAAACGGAAAACCTCCTGCGACGCGATGCGCAGCGAGGTGGAGCGGGGACGCAGCGTGCTCATCTCAAGCCATCTGCTCGACGACCTGGCAGACCTCACCGACTCGTTCTACTTCATCGAGGCCGGCACGCTCGTGGAAAAGACCGAGTCGTCCTCGCAGACGCTCAAGCAGGAATACCTCGATACATACGAGGGAGGTGAATGACATGAAACTATTTGAACAGCTGAAGTCCAATGCGTCGCGCATGGCTGTCTACGCCATCCTCGTGGCAACGGCTTTATGCGGAATCGCGGCACCCGTCTATGCGCTCAACGGGGAGAAAGGCGATGTCGAACCCGCGTACATGGCTTCGACGGTTAAGGACCGGTACAAAGCCTTCTCTGGAGACGAGTTTTACGTAGCAGAGTACGACACGACCTACCGTGAGCTTCGCTACAACAAGAGATACGAATATCTAGGCCCAGAAGTAATCAGCTATACGTCGGGTTGGTACCGCTCCAACTATGGACACATAACCCAGTTCAAGTGTAACTACCGTGTGTACAACTAAAGCAACCGGCTGTGACGAGGGGCGACGCAAAAGCGTCGCCCCCGTTTTTAACCATGTCAACTGAACCTAGTTCAGTTTGGTTGATTTCCGATCTCAGCCGAACACATTGAGCGGAAAGGCCGTTCCCGCAGTCAGTCGAACGTCCCCGGGGCCCTTCTCAGGCCCCGGGGACGGCATTTTCCCAGTTGAAGGAACGGTGGAGATGTGTTTCGATGGGTCAGATTCGTGTCGTTCCGAAAAGACCGTGAACCTTTTGTGGGACACGCGGCGCCGTGGTACCATAGCCGAGTTTGTTGTCTTGGTCGGAAACCAAGACGCCTTATGCGCTGATCGGTAACCAGCGCCTGACCAATAAGGAGTCCTACCATGAAGCAGGGTATCCATCCCCAGTATGTCGAGTGCACGGTGACGTGCTCCTGCGGCAACACCTTCAAGACGCACGCTACCGTGTCCGAGATGAAGGTCGAGCTTTGCAACGAGTGCCACCCGTTCTACACCGGCCAGCAGAAGTTCGTCGACACCGGTGGACGCGTCCAGCGCTTCGCCGACAAGTTCGGTGGCGCCGCTGCCGCCCAGCTCAAGAAGGCCGAGGAGGCCAAGGCTGCCAAGGCCGCCAAGGCTGCTGAGGCCGAGGCCGCTCGCAAGGCCGCCGCTGAGGCTAAGGCTGCCGAGAAGGCTAAGCGTGCCGCTAAGTTCGCCGAGGAGGCTGCCAAGCAGGCTGCTGAGGCTCCCGCAGAGGCTCCCGTCGAGGAGGCCGCTGCCGAGGCCGAGACCACCGAGGCTGCTGAGTAAATAGCTCGCCGCGGAATCACTCGCATTCAGGGCATGAGGGCCGTGCATCCATTTGGGTGCACGGCCCTTTTCTTTTTGATTAGTGCAAACTAACCTGTCCCCATGGCATCAAATGGCGGAGAGGCGGCGTTTGCCCAGATAAACCCTCCAAAATTAACCTGTCCCATTGTGGCAGGTTGGTCGTAGTTATTACGTGGCGGTCGAGCTCGACCGTATAGGCCGCGCCTTGTTTGGCTAAAGTACAATCATCTGTGTTTAACTCGCCCGCAGCTGCACGGCGTGGGCGATGGCCAAAAAGGAAAACCACATGGGATTCATGTCAAAGCTGCTGTCCTTTGGATCCGATAAGGACCTTAAGCGCTACTACAAGATCGTCGACCAGATCAACGGTCTTGAGCCCCAGTTTGAGAAGATGACCGAGGAGGAACTCCGCGCCCAGACCGATAAGTTCCGCGAGCGTTACGCCAACGGCGAGTCGCTCGACGACATGCTTCCCGAGGCCTTTGCCACCGTGCGCGAGGCTTCCAAGCGCACCATGGGTATGCGCCACTTTGACGTGCAGCTCATTGGCGCCATGGCACTGCACGAGGGCCACATCGCCGAGATGAAGACCGGCGAGGGCAAGACGCTCGTCTCCACCTTGGCCGGCTACCTCAACGCTATCGCCGGCAAGGGCGTGCATGTCGTTACCGTCAACGATTACCTGGCAAAGCGCGATTCCGAGTGGATGGGCCGCATCTACAAGTACCTGGGCATGACCGTCGGTCTGCTCCAGAACAACATGCCGCTCGAGCTCAAGCGTCCGGCCTACCAGGCCGACGTCACGTACGGCACCAACTCCGAGTTCGGTTTCGATTACCTGCGCGATAACATGGTTACCCGCCCCGAGCAGCGTGTGCAGCGCGGCCACAACTACGCCATCGTCGACGAGGTTGACTCCATCCTGATCGACGAGGCGCGTACCCCGCTCATCATCTCGGGCGCCGGCACCAAGTCCGCCAGCACCTACAAGGACTTCGCGCGTGCCGTGCGTGGCCTTGAGCGCGGCGAGGACGTGTCGCACGACATGCTCACCGCCACCGAGGACGTCGAGCCCACGGGCGACTACGTCATGGACGAGGCCAAGCACACTATCGCCGCCACCGAGCGCGGTCTTAAGAAGATCGAGCGCCGTCTGGGCATCGAGGACATCTACGCCGACCTTTCGGGCCAGCTGGTCAACCACCTGCAGCAGGCGCTGAAGGCCCAGTACATGTTCCACCGCGACAAGCAGTATGTGGTCACCAACGGCGAGGTCAAGATCGTCGACGAGTTCACCGGCCGCATCATGGAGGGCCGCCGCTATTCTGAGGGCCTGCACCAGGCCATCGAGGCCAAAGAGGGTGTGCTCGTACGCGAGGAGAACCAGACACTCGCCACCATCACCCTGCAGAACTACTTCCGTCTGTATGACAAGCTTTCCGGCATGACCGGCACGGCACTTACCGAGGATGCCGAGTTCCGCGAGATCTACAAGCTGCCTGTCGAGGTCATCCCCTCCAACAAGCCCGTGCAGCGCGTGGACCACGAGGACCTGGTGTACCGCACCATTCAGGCTAAGTACAACGCCGTCGCCGACGACGTTGAGCGTCGTCACGCCAAGGGCCAGCCGGTCCTGGTGGGCACCGTCTCCATCGAAAGCTCCGAGAAGCTGTCCGCCGCCCTTACCAAGCGCGGCATCGCACACGAGGTCCTCAACGCCAAGCACCATGAACGCGAGGCCCACATCGTGGCCCAGGCCGGACGCTACGGCGCCGTGACCATCGCCACCAACATGGCCGGTCGTGGTACCGACATCCTGCTGGGCGGCAACCCCGACGAACTGGTGCGCGAGCGCCTGGAGTACGAGGGCCTGACCATGGAGGACGTGACGCCCGAGCAGCTCGAGCAGTTTAACGCCGAGGCCAAGGAGACTTGCAAGGCCGAGCGCGAGCGCGTGCTTGCCGCCGGCGGCCTGACCGTTATCGGCACCGAGCGCCATGAGTCCCGCCGTATCGACAACCAGCTGCGCGGCCGCTCCGGTCGTCAGGGCGATCCGGGCGAGACCCAGTTCTACCTGTCGCTCGAGGACGACCTCATGCGCCTGTTCGGCGGCGACAAGATGGACCGCGTCTCCAAGATGATGGTCACGGCCGACATGGGCGACGACATGCCCATCCAGCATAAGATCATCTCCAAGGCCGTCGAGAGCGCCCAGCACAAGGTCGAGAGCATCAACTTCTCCATGCGTAAGAGCGTCCTTGAGTACGACGACGTTATGAACAAGCAGCGCCAGGTCATCTACGCCGAGCGCAATAAGATTCTGGACGGCAAGGACCTGACCGACCACATCACCGAGGTCATGCACGATACCGTCTACCGTTGCGTGCAGGAGTTCTGCACCAAGGACAGCCACGATGGTGAGCGCGACCTGGAGGGCCTGCGCAAGTGGGTTGTGGAGCTCACCGGTCACATCGATACGCCGAAGTTCCCCGACGAGGATTTTGAGGCCCTGGCTGCCGATGTCCTGGCTTACGTAGAGAAGTGCTACAACATGAAGGCCGAGCGCTTGGGCGAGGACCTGATGCGCGAGCTCAACACCCAGGTCATGCTGCGCGTCATCGATACCCGCTGGATGAACTACCTGCAGGAGATGGACTACCTCAAGACCGGCATCGGCCTGCGCGGCTTTGGCCAGCGCGACCCGCTGGTTGAGTACAAGACCGAGGCCTACGGCGCGTTCCAGATACTCGTCGATACCATGTATGAGGATTACCTGCGCACGGTTCTGCGCATCGAGATCAAGGCTGCCCCGCGTGCCGTGGAGCACAAGGAGGAGCCCGCGCTCGAGGGTGCGCGCTTCTCCGGTCCTGCCGAGGTCGATGGTGACAACGGCGACTCGGTGCTGCGCAAGCAGGCGCAGGTGCAGGCCCGCACGGCTGTCCAGGGTGGTCCGGCTGCCGTCAACAACGGTGGCAAGGTGACCACCTATCGCAAGTCCGAGAGCGACGATCCGTACGTTAACGTGGGCCGCAACGACCCGTGCCCCTGCGGTAGCGGCAAGAAGTTTAAGTACTGCCACGGCAGGAATCGTTAATGGCTGAGGCTTTAGAGGTAACGCCCGCCGAGCTGGACGCGTTCGCGGACCGGCTCGGCGAGGTCGAGTCGTATCTCCACCTGGACGAAAAGCGCACGCGCGTGACCGAGCTCGAGGCCAAAAGTGTTGCCCCTGGCTTTTGGGATGACGCCGACGCCGCCCGTGCCACCATGGAGGAGATCGCGCGTACCAAGGAAGATATCGCTGCCGTGGACACCGCGCGCGGCGAGCTTTCCGATGCCCGCGCCGCGCTGGAGCTTGCCGAGGAGATGGGGGATGACCCCGACGCCGTCGCCCTTCGCGAGGAGGCTACAGCCACGGCTGAGCGCCTGGCCCGGGCCATCGATGAGCTTGAGCTTTCGAGCTGGTTTACCGGTGAGTTCGATCACGGCGATGCCATTGTGACCATCAAGCCCGGACAGGGTGGTCTGGAGGCCCAGGACTGGACCTTCATGCTCTTTAAGATGTACATGAAGTACTGCCAGCGTCGCGGCTGGAAGGTCACCATCAACGACTGTCCCGCAGCCGAGGTCATCGGCATCGACCGCGCGACCTTTACCGTCGAGGGCAAGGACGCATTTGGCATGCTGCGCGCCGAGGCCGGCGTCCACCGCTTGGTTCGCATTAGCCCCACCGACGACAAGAAGCGCCGCCAGACCACGTTTGCCGGCGTCGAGGTCATCCCCGTGCTACCCGATGATATCGACATCGAGATCAGTCCCGATGACATCCGCGTGGACGTGTACCACGCGAGCGGCCCGGGCGGTCAGGGCGTCAACACCACCGACTCCGCCGTGCGCGTGACGCATTTTCCCAGCGGCATTGTGGTCACCTGCCAAAACGAGCGCAGCCAGATTCAGAACAAGGCCGCGTGCATGCAGATCCTCAAGGCTCGCCTGTACGAGATTGAGCTCGAGAAGCGCGCCGAGGCGCTCGATGAGATCCGCGGACCCAAGACCACGATTGGTTTTGGCAACCAGATTCGCAGCTACGTGCTCTACCCGTACCAGATGGTCAAGGACTTACGCACGGGCGTGGAGACCAGCAATGTCGAGGCCGTCCTTGACGATGGCGACCTGGACCCGTTTGTTATTGGCTACCATCGCTGGGCTACCGGCAACGCCGATGCAGAAGGCTCGGAGGTCTAAAACATCGGGTGGCTTCAAGCCGATGCCAAGCCCAACGGTTGGACGGGTTTGTATGGTTGATTTCCGATCTCAACCGAACACATTGAGCGAATAGGCCGTTCCCGCAGCTAGCCGAACGCCCCCGCGGCCCCTCACGGGCCCCGGGGGCGCCGTTTTCCCAGTTGAAGGAACGGTGGAGATGTGTTTCGATG
>DBGDZK010000060.1:0-3415 GCA_048373195.1 Collinsella sp. | reverse complement strand
TTTGGTATGGGCGCGGTCGGTGTAGCGCTGGCTCAGCTCGCAGTCACCTTGACTCTGCTCGCCCTCAACATGCATTATGCTGTGTCGAAGCTCGGTATGCGATTCAGTCTCAGGAGGTTTGACGGAGCCCTGTTCCACGCGGTCGCAGCTTTCTCGGCCTGGATATTCGCCAACCAGGTTTGCGATTTAGTTAACCAGAGCGTGCCCAATATGATGCTCGGCGCGCTCACGAACGCAGTCACTGTATCTGTTTTCGCTGTGGCGCTGCAAATCCGTCAAATCTTTTACTCGCTCTCGACAACAATGTCGAGCGTATTTGTGCCCAAGATCAATAGGATCGTCGCTGAATCGGATGACAACGGAGTGCTAACTCGGCTCATGACGCGCGTAGGGCGCTACCAGATGTTCCTCTTCTGCTGGGTGTACTGTGGATTCGTCCTGCTTGGACGATTCTTCATTACCAAGTGGGCGGGTGAGGGCTTCCTTGATACTTACTATCTCATCTGTGCGATGACGCTGCCCGTGGGCGTGCCGCTTTGTCAGAACACGGGAATCGAGATCCAGCGCGCTAAAAACAGGCATAGGGCGCGTTCAGTGGTTTACCTCTGTATGGCTTGTCTCAATGTTCTTTTTACATGGTTTGCCTCGCCCGTTCTCGGATACTGGGCGCCCGCTATCGCTTACATCGCGAGCATCGCCTTGGGTAACGGTCTCTTTATGAACTGGTACTATCAGGCGCGTATCGGACTGGACATGGCTTATTTCTGGAAGAAGAACCTGCCTGTGGTCTTGGCTTCCGCTGTGGTCTTGGCCGCATGCATGGGGCTGGCTCTGCTGCTGCCCGTGACTAGCTGGCTGCTTTTCCTGGCTTGGGGCGTCGTCTACACCGTGCTTTTCGCTGCCGCAATGTGGCTCTTCGTTCTCGATTCAAGCGAGAAGTCGTCGATCGCGGCTAAATTGCCCTTCCTGCGTTAGGAGGTTTTTTTATGCTTAAGTCCCTTCCGAAGATCACGTTGCTGGGAGATGCGTGCTGTGGTTGCGGCGCCTGTGCCGCGAGGTGCCCGAAATCCTGCATCGGGATGATTACCGACGGCTGTGGCTTCCCCACGCCAATGGTCAATTTAGATGTCTGCATCGGCTGCGGGGGTTGCGATTCGGTGTGTCCCGCAATGGGGGAGCGCCCCAAGGATGGCGCGCAGTCCGTTCTCTGGGCGAAGTCGAGGGACAGGGGAGAGAGACTTGCCTCCTCTTCGGGTGGGGTCTTCGGGCTGCTCGCCCTTGACGTTCTTGCGGATGGCGGCGTCGTGTGCGGCGCCGCTTGGGATGAGGGCTGCAGACATGTGCGGCACGTGCTCGTTGAAGACGGGTCAGATCTCGATTCCGTCATGCGTTCCAAGTATGTGCAGAGCTCGGTCGGCCGCAAGGCCTACGAGGGCGTGCGGGAGGCTCTGCGCGGTGGCAGGCGAGTGCTCTTCTCCGGCACCGCGTGCCAAGTTGCGGGCATGAGGTCCTACCTTGGGAAGCTCGCCGACTCAGACGGTTTCCTCTCGGTGGATGTCATTTGCCACGGCGTCCCCTCGCCGCTCCTCTGGGAGAAGTGGGCAGCATATAAGGAGGTCGGTGTGGGCGCGGCGCTGCGCGCGGTGAACATGCGGAGTAAGGCAACCGGATGGCTGTCTTACTCCGCATCATACGCGTATGCGCATGATGCGGAGAAAGATGTCGCGAGGGCTTCGTCCGCGGCGGCCGACAGCTGCATCTTCGTGGATGACTGGTACATGAAAGCGTTCCTTGCTAATGCTAGCTTAAGACCCTCGTGCTTTGCTTGTCGTGTCAAGCGCTCGTGCGGCTCAGACGTCACGTTGGGGGACTTCTGGGGGATCCAGTCGTCGCACCCTGAGGTCGACTACGAGGGCGGGGTTTCCGCGGTGCTGTGCAACACCTCAAAGGGCCTTGCTGCAATTGAGAGGCTTAAGTCTGGAATTGAGTGGGGCGAGTCTTCCCTCGAGAAGGTGTTGCCTGGCAATCCTAGCCTGGTTAGGCCCGTTGTGCCTTATGAGAGACGCGGCGAGTTCATGGCCGACCTCGAGTGCGGGAGAGGAATCGATGAGATGATGGCTGTGTATGGCTTTGAACCCTCCCTCGCCCAGCGCGTACGTAGCAAGCTCGGGGGAGTCAAACGAAGGTTAAAGAAATTGCTGGGGAAGGCTTAATGAACTGTGACAAAAATATGTCTGTTGGTGATGGAACTGTCATGGCTGAGGACAAAATCGTGTTTACTGGATGCAAGCATGCATATCTCGTCATGGCTCATAAGGATGACGAGACCCTCCGTACGCTTCTGAGGACCCTTGATGACCCCCGGAACGATATCTTCATCCACATGGATGCTAAGAATACCGGATGGGATGAAAACAGAGCGCTGGCTTCCATTGATAAGGCGGGAATCTTTTTCGTTCCCCGTATTAGCGTCACATGGGGAGGCTACTCGCAAATCGCCTGTGAGCTTGGCCTGCTCAACGCCGCTGTTGACAAGGGGCGTTACACCTACTATCACCTTTTGAGCGGGCAAGACCTTCCCATCAAGAGCCAGGATCGGATCCATTCTTTCTTCGATTCCTGCGGGGGCAAGGAGTTTGTTCGTTTCGAAAACCACAATAGGGACTATGGGAGTAGGAGCGGCGGCCATGTAATCTGGAACGCCTTCGGGAAGAGCAAGACCCAAATTTTTTTGCGAAAGGTGGACAGTCTTTTGGCGAGGCTTCTGCAACTCTATAGGAAGCCTGCTGAAGGCCTTAAGCTGATGAAAGGCGACAACTGGTTCTCTATAACTGATGAGCTCGCTCGATACATCGTAGAGAACGCTTCTCTGGTACGGTCAGTTTTCTGGGATTCTATGTGCGGTGACGAATTGTTTCTGCAGACCTTTGCCTGGAATACAGGCAAGCGGTTCGATTTCTATCGAATGCCCGGGGAGGACAATACGGACGGCATCATGCGCATGATTGATTGGGGCGAGGACGAGTCCCCGCGAGTGTTGTCTATGGATGATCTAGATTCGATTTCGGATTCAAAGATGATGTTCGCCAGAAAGTTCGACTTCGAGATCGATTCCGATATCGTTCGAGCGGTTGAACAGCTCGTCTGCTAATCCTTCGTGCCTTCTCCGTGCCGGTCCGACAATGGGTTTCTGCCAGTTGCTGCCAGCCTCCAGCTTTGCGCTGCCGAGCCGTTCGACTCGTACAGCTGGACGTTGGCGCCGCTCGAGAAGTCGGCGCAATCCACGTCGAGCGATAGCCCCGACGCCGCGCATATGATCTCGTAGGCGCCCGCGCACTCGTCGTAGGAGATCATGAACCGCTGGGCCCCCGAGCCGTTGGCCTCCCATAGCTGGGCGTTGGCGCCGTTGGACCTC
>DBGDZK010000059.1:0-10548 GCA_048373195.1 Collinsella sp. | reverse complement strand
CGGCCGGCTTAGCGGCCGCCTTGGGGGTAGCTTTCGTTGCAGTGGCCTTGGTAGCCGTCGCCTTCGTAGCTGTAGTCTTCTTGGCGGTCGTGCTCTTGGTCGCGGCTGTTTTCTTGGCTGCAGCTTTGGCCGGAGCCTTTGCGGCCGGCTTGGCCTCGGCGGTCTCGGCCTTTACCTCGGGAGCAGCCTCGGCCTCGCCGCCCGTCTTGGCAGCGGCAGTCGTGCGCTTGCGCGTCGTCGTTGCCTTGGCGGCAGTCGTCTTTGCTGCGGCGGTCTTGGTGGCAGCGGCCTTCGTGGCCGTAGCTTTCTTGGCCGTCGTCTTGCGCGTCGTAGGCTTCTTGGCGGCAGGCTTCGCAGCCGGCTTATCCTTAGCCTCGGGAGCTGCTTCAACCGGCTTCTCCTCAGCCTTGGGCTCCTCAGCAGCAGCGGGCGCCTCAACAACCGGCTCGGCCTTAGGCTCCACAACGGCCTCAGCCTTCTCAGCCACAACCACGGGCTCGTCGACAACCGCCGCCGGCCTCTCAATCTCCGGATGCATAAAGAAGTACAGGTCCAGATACTTGTCGGCCGAGCGCGTCCAGCTAAAGTCCTGGCTCATGGCCTGCGTGACCAGCTGGTTCCAAGCATCGCGGTTGTCCCAGAAAAGACGCGCCGCGCGGAACACCGCGTCGCCCATCTCGTCACCGTTAAAGTTGCTAAACGAGAAGCCCGTACCCTCGCCGGTAAACTCGTTGTAGGGGATCACGGTGTCCTTCAAGCCGCCGGTTTCGCGCACGATGGGCAGGGTGCCGTAACGCATGGCGATGATCTGTGACAGGCCGCAGGGCTCAAACTTCGACGGCATCAGGAACATGTCGGCGGCGGCATACATTCGCTGCGACAGCGCTGGATCGAATTCGATGCGTGCGGCCATGGTGCCGGGGTACTTGTCCTGGAAGTAGCGCAGGCCGTCCTCGTAGTCGCGGTCGCCGGTGCCCAGCACCGCTACCTGCACGCCGCCGGACAGGATGCGGTCGAGCGCGTACATGACCAGGTCCAGGCCCTTCTGACGCGTCAGGCGCGTGACCATCACCATGAGCGGACGGTCGTCGCGAACCTCGAGCCCCAGCTCTTCCTGCAGCTTGGCCTTGCACACAGCCTTGCCCCCACGGTCATCAACCGTGTAGTTTGCAGCAATGCGCTTGTCGGTCGCCGGGTCAAAGCCCGCCACGTCAATGCCGTTCAAAATGCCCTGCAGCGCATAGGAGCGCTCGCGCAGCACGCCGTCCAGGCCCTCGCCAAACTCGGGCGTCTGGATCTCGTTGGCATAGGTGGGGCTCACCGTGGTGATGGCATCGGCATAGCGCAGCGCGCCCAGCATGTAGTTGATGCTGCAGGCGTCGCAACGCAGCTGCGAGGCGGCCGCCGGAATATGTGCCACACCCAGGATGTCCTCCATCACGGTGTCGCTAAACTGGCCCTGGAACGCCACGTTGTGGATCGAGAACACGGTCTTCACACGGTCGTACAGCGGCAGGCCCTGGTAGAACTCGCGCAAGAACACGGGCGCCAGTGCCGTCTGCCAGTCGTTGCAGTGCAGGATGTCGCACTCAAAACCGGCCGGCAGGTGCTGCAGACTCTCGGTGATGGCCTTGGAGAAAAACGCAAAGCGCTCGCCGTCATCAAAGAAGCCGTACGGATAGTCGCGCGCAAAGTAGCGCTCGTTGTCGATGAACATATAGGTGACGCCGTCGTGCTCGAGCTTCTCGAGCCCGCAGTACTCGTTGCGCCAGCCCAGGCTCACGTAAAAGTCGGAGAAGTGCTCCATCTGCGCCTTGTACTCGTCCTTGATGGTGGCGTACTTGGGCACCATCACGATGACCTCGGCGCCGGCGCGCACAAGCGCCGCAGGCAGCGAGCCCGCCACGTCGCCCAGGCCACCGGTCTTTACAAACGGTGCGCACTCGGCCGAGGCAAACACGATCTGCATCTTTTTGCTGGAATCAGCCATATTGTCTCCCATGTTGTTATTCGAGAATAGCCGCCAGGCGCGAACCGGGCGGCTATTCTACATGTTACGAGCGATGTTGCGGTGCCAACGTTAACGTACGATGGTGGTATCAGAAGTTAACGGAGCCTTGCCCAGCACCAGGATGTTCTCGGGCGTGCCGCGAAGCTCGGTGTTGGTGGGGACCACGTTGTTCTTGTCCAGGATGGCATGCTCGACGCGGGCGCCGCTCTTGATAATGCAGCTCTGGTTGATGATCGAGTTGGTCACCGAAGCGCCTTCCTCAACCACAACGCCGCGCGACAGGATCGAGTTGCGCACGGTGCCCTTGATGATGCAGCCGGCCGAGATGATCGAGTTGCACGCGTGGCTACCGGTCGCATAGCGCGAAGGCGGCACGTCGTGGGCCTTGGTCAGGATCGGGCGCTCGGGGTCAAAGAGCTGGTCGGCCACGGTCTGGTCGAGCAGATCCATGCTGCGGCGATACAGCGACTTCTCGCTAAACACGCCAACGACCTCGCCCTTGTACTCGTAGCTGCACACGTCGATGTTGCCAAAGTCGCCCTGGAGTGCCTCGAGCAGGTCCAGATAGTCGGCGGCCTGGTAGTGATTGATGATCTCGAGCAGCGTCTCGCGGTTGACGATGCAGCAGTCCATAGAGGCGTTGTCGCCGTACACGACGCCGGCGCTCACACCCGTCAGGCGGCCGTTCTCGTTAATCTCGAGCTTGGTCTCGTCATCGACGTTGCGCGTGGCCTTGCAGTACACCACGGTCATCTGGGCGCCGGAGTTCTCGTGCGCGTCGATGATGGTGTTGAGGTCCATATTAAAGATGATGTTGGTGCCCATCATCACAACATAGGGCTTGTCCGAGCGCTGGAACAGCGTCTTGTTGGAGATGATGTCGCGCAGCAGGAAGCGCATGCCGCCCTTGGTGGTGCCATACGCGTTGCCAGGCACCATGAACAGGCCGCCCTTCTTGCGGTCCAGGCCCCAGTCCTTGCCCGAGCCCACGTGGTCGATCAGCGAGCGGTAGTTACCCGGCATGACGACGCCGACGGTCTTAATGCCGGCATTCATCATGTTGGACAGCGGGAAGTCGATCAGGCGGTAGCGGCCCAAAAACGGAACGGACGCGATGGGGCGGTCCTTGAGCAGCACGCTGCCGTAGGTCGAAGAGTAGTTAGCGGTGATATAACCGATGGCCTTGCGATTGATCATCGGATCATTCCCCCTTCCCGATAACGACGTCATTTCCAACGACGGCCGTATCCTTGGTGGTATCGACAGAGCCGAGCTTCACGCCCTCTTCGACCGTGGAGTTCTCGCCCAAAATAGCGCGGCAGATATGCGCGCCGCTCTTAACGTGCGCACCCGGCAGCAGCACGGAGTCCTCGACCACGGCGCGCTCCTCGATGATGACATCGGTCGAAAGGATCGAGTGGCGAGCGGTGCCGTAGATCTTGCAGCCGTTGGATACCAGGCAGTCGTCCAGGCGGCCGTCCGGGCCAATGTAGTGCGGCGGACGCGTGGTGATGTTGGACATGATGGGGAAGTTCTTGTCAAACAGATCGAACTCGGGGTTGTTGCCCAGCAGGTCCATCGAGGTCTCGTGGAAGCTGGCAATGGTGCCGACGTCCTTCCAAAAACCGTGGAACTCATAGCTGTACAGGCGCTTATTCTCGCCGAGCAGCTTGGGGATGATGTCCTTGCCAAAGTCGTGGCTCGAGCGTTGGTCCAGAGCGTCCTCCTCGAGCGCCTCGATCAGCACGTCGGCCGAGAAGATGTAGATGCCCATGGACGCGAGGTTCGAATCGGGCTTCTCGGGCTTCTCGGTAAACTTGGTGATGCGGCCGTCCTCGGGGTCGGTGGTCAGGATGCCAAAGCGGCTGGCCTCCTCCCACGGCACGGGCATAACGCTCACGGTGAGGTCGGCGTTGTTCTCAATGTGCGTCTTGAGCATCTTGCGGTAGTCCATGCGATACAGATGGTCGCCCGAAAGAATCAGGACGTACTTGGGGTCGTTGGCCTTGATGTAGTCGAGGTTCTGCGTAATGGCGTCGGCCGTGCCCGCATACCAGGCGCCACCGGTCTGCGTCTCGTACGGCGGCAGAATCGACACGCCGCCGTCGCGGCTGTCCAGATCCCACGCCTCGCCGGAGCCCACATAGGCATGCAGCAGGTAGGGGCGATACTGTGTCAGAACGCCCACCGTGTCGATGCCCGAGTTGGAGCAGTTGGACAGCGAAAAGTCGATAATGCGGAACTTGCCACCAAAGCTAACCGCCGGCTTAGCGATCTTTTGGGTAAGTGCCCCCAATCGGCTGCCCTGTCCTCCTGCGAGGAGCATCGCGATGCATTCTTTCTTACTCATCGATTTCTCCTTCTGTCATCGATGTTCTTAAACCCATTAGCGACGGGCGCGGCGCTCGATCGCGCCCGTCGAGTAATGCCGTGCTGGCATAAGGGAGCTCGCGCGCCTTTACGCGTGCCAGATCTCGTCGCGGTACTCGCGAATGGTGCGGTCGCTCGAGAACCAGCCGGAGGAGGCGGTGTTGAGCAGCGCCTTGCGGTTCCAGGTCTCCTGGTCGCCGTAGCTGTTCGTGAGCTTCTCCCATGCATCCACGTAGCTGCGGAAGTCTGCCATGACCAGGTCGGGGTCGTTGTTGTTCATGAGCTCGTTGTAGATGCTCTCGAAGTTGCCCGAAAGGCCGGCAAAGGTGTTGTCCTTGAGCTCGTCCATCACGCGGCCCAGACGCTCGCGATCGCCGTTGAGGGTATCCCACGCAAAGTAGCTGTTGGATGCCCAGAGCTGCTCGACCTCGGGAGCGGTCAGGCCAAAGATGGCCTCGTTCTCGCGGCCGGCCAGATCGGCGATCTCGATGTTGGCTCCGTCGAGGGTGCCCAGCGTAATGGCGCCGTTCATCATGAGCTTCATGTTGGACGTGCCCGAGGCCTCCTTGCCGGCCGTGGAGATCTGCTCCGAGATCTCTGCGGCGGGGTAGATGAGCTGGGCGTTGCTCACGCGGAAGTTGGGAATGAAGCAGACCTTCATGACCTCGTTGACGCGCGGGTCGTTGTTGATGACGTCGGCCACGGAGTTAATGAGGCGGATGGTCTCCTTGGCAAAGGTGTAGCTCGAGGCAGCCTTGCCGCTAAAGATGAAGGTCGTCGGCGTCACGTGGAAGTTGGGATCCGCGATGCGACGGTTGTAGATGTCCATCACCTTCATGATGTTCATGAGCTGGCGCTTGTAGGCATGGAAGCGCTTAACCTGAACATCGAAGACGGTGTTGGGGTCGATGACCAGACCGGTTTCGGCCTTGACGTAGGCGGCCAGGCGCTCCTTGTTGGCGCGCTTGGAGGCACCCACGGCCTTCAGGAACTCGGTGTCGTTCTGGAACTCCTTGAGCTTTTCCAGCTCAAAGGCGTCCTTGAGCCAGCCATCGCCAATGGCATCGGTGACGAGCTTGGCGTAGGTTGGGTTGGACTCGGCAAAGAAGCGACGGTGCGAGATGCCGTTGGTCTTGTTGTTGAACTTCTCGGGCGTCAGGGCATAGAAGTCCTTGAGCACGATGTTCTTGATGATATCGGAGTGGATCTTTGCCACGCCGTTGACGCTGTGGCTGCAGATCACAGACAGGTTGGCCATGCGAATCTCGCCGTCCCACAGAATGGCGGTCTGGCGCAGGCGCTCCTGCCAGCCCTCCTGCGTGGTGTCGAACGACTCGTGCCAACGACGGCTGATCTCGTCGATGATCTGGTACACGCGGGGGAGGAGCTTAGAGAACGTACCGATGGGCCACTTCTCCAGAGCCTCGGGCAGGATGGTGTGGTTGGTGTAGCTCACGACCTGCGTCACGATGTTCCAGGCGTCATCCCACTCGAGCTTCTTCTCGTCGATGAGGATGCGCATGAGCTCGGGGCCGCACATGGCGGGGTGCGTATCGTTGGTGTGGATGGCCACAAACTGCGGCAGCAGCTCCCAGTTCTCGCCGTGCTCCTTCTCAAAGGTGTCGAGCAGGCTGTAGATGCCGGCCGAGACAAACAGGTACTCCTGCTTCAGGCGCAGCAGACGGCCGTGCTCGCCGGCGTCGTTGGGGTAGAGGATGGCACTGATGGCCTCGGCCTCGGCGCGCTCGGCATCGGCGAGGGCGTAGTCGCCGCGGTTAAAGGCCTCAAGGTCAAAGTGCTCCTCGACCGGCTCGGCGGCCCAGACGCGCAGCTTGTTGACGGTCTCGCCGGCATAGCCCACGACGGGGATGTCATAAGGGACGGCCAGGATGTCCTGCGTGTCCACCGTGCGGTAGAACGTGCGGCCGTTCTCCTCAAAGCCCTCGACATGACCACCAAACTTAATGGTCACGGCCTTGTCCTGACGGCGGACCTCCCAGGGATAGCCGTGGGTGAGCCACTCGTCGGTGGCCTCGACCTGGCTGCCGTTGACGATCTCCTGCTTAAACAGGCCGTAGCGGTAGCGCATGCCGTTGCCGTAGCCGGCAATGCCCTCGGCTGCCATGGAATCCAGGAAGCATGCGGCCAGTCGGCCCAGGCCACCGTTGCCCAGTGCCGGATCGGGCTCCTGATTCTCGATGACGGACAGGTCAAAGCCCATGTCGTCGAGCGCCTCGGCGACCATATCGCGCACGCCAAAGTTGAGCAGGTAGTTGTCGAGCAGGCGGCCGATCAAAAACTCGATCGAGAAGTAGTACACGCGCTTCTTGCCCTCGGACGCCGCACGGGCGTCGCTCTTGGTGGCAACGGTGCGGGCCTTCTCGGCCACGAGCTTGGCCAGGGCGTTAAAGCGATCGAGGTCGCTGGCGGCCTCGACGCTCTTGCCGCTGATGCTCATGACGGCATCGCGATAGAGCTCGGTAAACTCTTGCTTGTTGTCGAAGATCTTATTCATACGTTCCTTTCCCCCGGGGATGTTTCTCCCGGAACGGTTATGACATGTATCCTACGCCCCCGCGGGGCGGGTAATTACAGTGGTAACGCCTTTGTTACGCTTTCTTAGCAGGAGCCTTAACGGCAGCTGCCTTAGCCTTGGGCGCAGCCTTTTTGGTGGCTGCCTTTTTGGTCGTGGTGGACTTTGCCGAAGCCTTGGCAGCGGGCTTGGCAGCCTTCGCCTTGGCCGGAGCCTTCTTAGCAGCCGCAGGCTTGGGCTTCACCGAGGACGCACGCTTGCGCGTCGCCTTCTTGGGCTTCTCGACCACGGGCGGCTTATAGCTGCTGGGACCGCGGCGCTTAAGCACAACGCCTGCCAGGCCGGGCACCTTCATCTCGATGGAGTCCATCTGCCCGTTCCAGGGATAGGGCTCGCTCGAGCAGGTGTAGGGCTCCTCACCCGCGTATCCGCTGCCACCGAACTCGGGACGGTCGGAATCGAAGATGACCTCCCAGTCACCCTCGCGCGGCACACCCACGCGGAAGCTCTCATAGCTCGCCGGATCAAAGTTGATCAGGATCACCAGGTCGTCATCGACGTCCTCGCCCTGGCGCACAAAGCTTACGATGGACTGCTTGGAGTTGTCCGCGTCGATCCAGGTAAAGCCGTCGTCGGTGTAGCCGCGCTCGTACAGGGCGGGCTCGGCGGTGTACAGGTGGTTGAGCGCCTTGATAAATGCCTGATGATGACGGTGGGTCTCGTACTCCTCGGTCAGGAACCACTGGATGGACTCGTAGTAGCGCCACTCAATAAACTGGCCGATCTCGTTGCCCATAAAGTTGAGCTTGGCACCGGGGTGCGTCATTTGGTAGAAAGCCAGCGTGCGCAGGCCGGCAAACTGGCGCCACCAGTCGCCCGGCATGCGGCCGATCAGCGAGCACTTGCCGTGCACGACCTCGTCGTGGCTCAGCGGGCAAATAAAGTTCTCGGTAAAGGCGTACATGATGGAGAACGTGAGCAACCCGTGGTTGCCGGGGCGCCACGGAAAATCGGTCTGCATGTAGTGCAGGGTGTCGTTCATCCAGCCCATGTCCCACTTGTAGTGGAAGCCCAGGCCGCCGTCCTGCGGCGGGTAGGTCACGAGCGGCCACGCGGTGGACTCCTCGGCCATCATCATCACGTCGGGGAAGTGGGCCTCCACGGCGCAGTTGACCTGGCGGATAAACGCGCTGGCGTCCAGGTCCTCCTCGGTACCGTACTTGTTGAACTTCTTTTGCCCCGGATCGTCGATGCCAAAGTTGAGGTACAGCATGCTGGATACGCCGTCCATGCGAATGCCGTCCACGTGGAAGTTCTCGAGCCAATACAGCACGTTGGAGACCAGGAAGGAGCGTACCTCGCCGCGGGCGAAATCGAACTTGTGCGTGCCCCAGTTAGGGTGAATCTCGTGCTCAAACAGCATGTGACCGTTAAAAGTGGCAAGGCCGTGGGAGTCGGCGCAAAAACCGCCGGGCACCCAGTCCATGATCACGCCGATGCCAGCCTCGTGGCACGCATCGATAAAGTGCATGAGCTGCTGCGGATTGCCGTAGCGCGACGTGGCGGCGTAGTAGCCGGTCGTCTGGTAGCCCCAGGAACCGTCGAAGGGATGCTCCATAAGCGGCATGACCTCGATATGCGTATAGCCCATGTCGCGCACGTAGTCCACGAGCTCCACCGACAGGTCGTCGTAGGTGTAAAACTCGCCGCGCTGCGCGGGGAAGGGATCCATGGGGCCGGGGTAGTTGCCGTACTCGTCCGGCTCGCCCTGCGGCGCGTCGCCGTGGCGCTTCCACGAGCCAATATGCACCTCGTAGATGTTAAGCGGCTGCGACATGTGGTTGTGGCCGGCGCGGCGCTTGAGCCACGCGGCGTCATTCCACTGGTAGCCATCGAGGGTCCACAGCACGCTCGCGGTACCCGGAGGGCACTCGGCCTTAAAGGCGTACGGATCGGCCTTGTAGAGCTTTTCGCCCTCGTTGGTCTCGATGAGATATTTATATAGCTGGCCCTGCTCGGCGCCAGGAATAAAGCCTTCCCAAATAGCGCTTGTATGCACGGGCACCAGCGGGTTGGCTTCCTCATCCCAGTTGTTAAATTCGCCAATGACATGGACACTCTTCACGTCGGGCGCCCAAACGCAAAAGCGCCAGCCGCGCGTGCGCTGCTGCGTGTCGGGATGCGCACCCATCTTTTCCCAGCTGCGCTCCCACATTCCAATGCCAAATAGGTAGACATCGTCCTTTGAGAGCTCCGGTGCGTGCGGAGCCGGTTTGCGGGTTGCGGGCTTTTTAGCCGTTGGCTTTAGCTTTGTATCGCTCACGTTTGATCCCATCATGACGCGGCAGCGTGTTGCCTTGGTGACTAGATGCGAAAGGTCCAAGGCTGCACGAATCGAAGGGACGGCGAAGTTTCTGTGATTCGTTCCACCTCGCGTGCTCGGTGGAACTTTCGGCAGAAACTACGATAACACCTATGCGTTAGTTTTATGGACGAAAGCGGATTTACAGGGGCGTTTAATCGGTAAGCGACATGTTTATACCACTGACAGAATTGCCATGGTAAAACTCTTGACAGTTTTACCAATTTGGGTTTCAAAATTGTCTGGCTGACGTTTGGTAAAACGTTTTTAGCAGGTTGTTTACCATTTGACATCGAAAGGTTCGTTTATGTCCCATACCGCCGCTCCCAAGGTTGCTTTTATTTTCGATTGCGACGGCACGCTAGTTAATAGCACACCCGTTTGGGGCTATGCCCAGCCCGAATTATTGCACCGCCACGGAGTTGACGTGACGGTCGACGATTTTGCCCAGTTTGAGCATCTTTCGCTCGAGGACGAATGCCAGGCCTACCACGACACGTGGGGCATTGGCGCGAATGGCGAGGAACTATATCGTGAACTGAGCAATATTCTGATTGATGGGTACTCCAAGGTGCCGCCGCGCGAGGGGCTCCTGGCTTTTTTGGAGCAGGCGTAGGCGGCCGGCATTGCCATGTGCGTTGCCACGTCCACGCCGGCCGAGCTGGTGCAGTTCGCGCTCGCTGGTGCCGGGCTCGACGCTTACATGGAGTTTGTTACCACGACGGGGGAGGCGGGACGCTCCAAACAGTTCCCCGATGTGTACGAGCTGGCGCTGCGCCGCCTGGAGGAGCGCCATGGGCACAAGTTTGAGCGCGCTTGGGTGTTTGAGGACGCCGTCTTTGGTCTAAAGAGCTCTGGCACCGTCGGCTTTAAGCGCGTGGGCATCTATGACCCGCACGGCCGCATGAAGCGCGACGACGTGCGCGACAACTGCGACGTCTTTATCGACAGCTACGAGGACCTGGATCTGGCCCGCGTGCTTTCGTTTGAGGGATAGGCGAGTGCCATGGCTTGTAAAGTATTAGTTGTTTGCGGCTCGCCGGTGCTGGCGAGCGTGGATCTGTTGCGTCGGCTAGCGGGGGAGTGCGACCACATCGTAGCTGTAGACCGCGGTCTGGACGCCCTGTTGGGCGCTGGCTTGAGCTGCGACGTGTTTGTTGGGGATGCCGACACGGTGAGCGACGCGGGACGCGCTCTAGTCGATGCCGCCGAAGCCTTTGAAGTGGAGCGTCACAACCCCTACAAGGACTATACCGATCTGGCATTGGCGCT
>DBGDZK010000058.1:0-2793 GCA_048373195.1 Collinsella sp. | reverse complement strand
AGGGCGTTAAGTACCGCGAGGTACCGTCCGGACAGCTGCTGACCCACAACCTGCTCGTATGGGGTCTGGGCGGTATCGTTGCCCCGTTCGCATTTATCAAGCTCATCGACATGCTGCTCGCGTTCTGCGGCATTATGTAAGTGGAGGTTTGTATGTTCAAAGGTGTTGCATCGCGCGCACTGGGCGTGTTCGCGCTGTTTACCGTTGTCTGCGGCCTGGGCTATACGCTCGTCGTGACCGGCATCGCCCAGGTTGCGTTCCCGTATCAGGCGAACGGTTCACTCATTACGGTCGACGGCAAGGTTGTGGGTTCCGAGCTCATCGGCCAGAACTTCGATGACGAAGCCCACATGTGGGGTCGTATCCAGAACGTGTCAATTGTCAAAGGCGAAGACGGCGAGCTCATGGCGTATGGTACCCCGTCCAACCTATCCCCGGCGAGTGAGGAGTATCGGCAGCTTGTGGACGCGCGCGTGAAGAAGATCCGCGCCTCCAACCCCGACGCCGGCATGGACGCCGTGCCCGTCGACCTGGTGACGTGTTCTGGCTCAGGGCTCGACCCCGAGATCTCTCCCGATGCCGCCGAGTACCAGGTACCGCGCCTGGCGAAGGCCACGGGCAAGAGCGAAGGCGAGGTTCGCGAGATCATCGCCCAGTGCACCAAGGGCCGATTCCTGGGCGTCTTCGGCGAGCCTACGGTCAACGTGCTCAAGGTGAACCTTATGCTGGACGGCGCGCTGTAGGTGAGGGAGTGGCGGATGAGGGCATGACTGACTATCTGAGCCCTTAATTCCACCCCGCCCATCAGTTGCAGTGGAATACGGACTGTTTTGGCTGTCAAAAGCCTCGGCTGCCCCGTATTTCACCGCGACTTTTTTGTGAGGGTCGGGATTGAAGGTGGGGAGTGCGAGCGGGTACGGACGCGGCGGTTGCTGATATGATATGTACGTTAGCAACTGCCGCCGAGCGGCTCAAACGAAAGGAAGCCTGTATGGAGTCCTCCGCCTACCCGATGCTCTTTAGCCCGATCAAGGTCGGTACGACCGAGGTCAAGAACCGCGTCTTTATGCCGCCGGTGTCCACGAACCTGGCCGATCATGGCTATGTGACCGACGACTTGGTCGATCATTACCGTGCCCGTGCCAAGGGCGGCGTTGGCCTGATCATCACCGAGGTCGTGACGGTTGAGCCCACCTATACCTATCTGCCGGGTGACATGTGCTGCTACGACGACACGTTTATCCCCGGTTGGGAAAAGCTCGCCGCGGCCGTGCACGAGTACGGCTGCAAGATCATGCCGCAGCTCTTCCACCCCGCCTACATGGCCTTTAACATTCCGGGTACGCCGCGCCTGATCGCTCCGTCCTTTGTGGGCCCGTCTTACGCCCGCGAGGCACCGCGCCCCATCACGGTCGACGAGATTCACGAGCTCACGCGTCAGTTTGGCGACGCTGCCGTGCGTATGCAGAAGGCTGGCGTCGATGGCGTTGAAGTCCATGCGGCACACGCCCACGGCATGCTCGGCGGCTTTTTGACTCCGCTCTACAACAAGCGTACCGACGAGTATGGTGGCTCGCTCGACGCCCGTATGCGCTTCTTGCTCGAGGTCATCGCCGAGATTCGTGAGCGCTGCGGCAAGGACTTTATCATCGACGTCCGCATTTCGGGCGATGAGTACACCGATGGCGGCCTGACCATCAACGACATGATCTACGTCTCGCGTCGCCTGGAGAAGGCCGGCGTCGACATGATTCATGTGTCGGGTGGTACCACCATCAAGCGCGGCTCCGCAATTCCCGCCGCCGGTACCCAGCAGGCCTCGCATGCCGCCTGCTCGCGCGAGATCAAAAAGCACGTCAACATTCCCGTCGCCACCGTCGGTCGCATTAACGAGGCCTGGATCGCCGAGGAGCTGATCGAGGACGGCGCTGCCGACATCTGCATGATGGGCCGCGCCAATCTGTGCGATGCCGAGTTCTGCAATAAGGCCGCTGCCGGCAACGCCGACGATATCCGCCCCTGCATTGGCTGCCTGCGCTGCCTGAACGGCATTATGTTCGGCAAGCGTATCTCCTGCACCGTCAACCCCGATGTTGAGCGCGACGAGGCCGGTTACGAGCCTGCCGCCGAGGCCAAGAACGTACTGGTTGTGGGCGCTGGTCCTGCGGGCATGGAGGCGGCGTTCATTGCCGCCAAGCGCGGCCACAACGTGGTGCTCGTGGACAAGCAGGACGAACCGGGCGGCGAGATGCGCATCGCGGCCGTTCCGCCGGCAAAGCAGGAGCTCACCCGCGTGATCAAGTATCAGTACCGTCGTCTGGCCGAGGCGGGCGTGAAGTGCATATTTGGCACCGAGCTTACTGCCGAGGACATTCAGCGTGACTACGCGGGCTACGAGGTTGTCCTGGCTTATGGCGCCGAGCCCATCGCCCCGGCCTTTATGCAGGGCTTTAAGCAGGTTATGACGGCTGACGACCTGCTGGGTGGCAAGGCTTTCCCGGGCAAGAAGATCGTCATTGTGGGCGGCGGCACCGTTGGCTGCGAGACGGCAGATTACCTGGCCCCGCTGGTCAACGACCTGTCGCCGGCCAATCGCGATGTTACTGTTATCGAGATGACCAAGACGCTCGCCGCTAACGAGGGCGGTGCCGGTCGCGCGGTGCTCATCACGCGCATGCTCTCCAAGGGCGTTCACGTGCTGACCGAGGCCAAGGTGACCGAGATTACCGAGGACACCATCAGCTACGAAAAAGATGGCGAGATCCACACTATCGCCGAAGCCGATACGCTGCT
>DBGDZK010000057.1:0-5354 GCA_048373195.1 Collinsella sp. | reverse complement strand
ACTACGTCATCATCGACACCGCCGAGTACGCGATCCCGGGCCTGGACGACGACTTCCGCGTCATCGTGTCCCCCTGGATCCTGTCGGTGCTCACCACCGCCCGCCTCTCGCGCAACTACGAGCTGGTCACCAAGCACAACCTCAAGTACCGCCGCTACTACCACCAGTTCGACTACTAAGAGCTGGCCGCAGGGCCGATATCTTGGCTGGTTGATATCTCGACCCTACACAAGGGCGTCCGCATTCGCGCGGGCGCCCTTTTTGCGTTGCCGTCGGCGCAGGGTGTCCTCGGCGGAAATCTCATCCCGGAATTTCGGCTCAGAGTGGGATGCGGTTTCCGGATGAGGGCGTCCCATTCTGAAGCCCCGAAACGGGACGCGCTTTCCGCTTGGGGTCCGATCCGGAAAGCTCATCCCGTTCCGAGCATCAAATCCGGGACATGCTTTCCGCGCTCCGCCCCTTGCAGAAAGCGCGTCTCCTTCCAAACACAAATCTTGCGGTACAGCTTCTGCAAAGACGCGAAGTGGCCGCTGACAGCAAAGAGGGGCTGCCGAGACAATGCCCGACGGCCCCTCCCCTCATAACTTGCTATCGATGCCAATCGCCACAAGGGCGCGGCTGCCTACTTGCTGATCGCGCCCGTCATATAGATAAACTGCACGCGATTTATATGTCCGCCCTGCTCGCCGTTGACAAAGTCCGTCGGCGTAAAGCCGGGGTTGAGCATTTCCTCGATCTTGTCCTTAACGGTGTCGATGACCTGAGTATCGAGATTGCTCGTTCGGTCGGTAAGCTCCTGCATGCCGTTGCCGAGCTCGGATGCGCCGCTGGCAAGCGTACCTGCACCCGAGGAGAGAAGATTCATGCCGCTAGCAAGGTTAGCAGCACCTGTCTTGAGCTGCGCCGCACCGTTGTTGAGCTGTGATGCGCCGTTGGCAAGCGCGGGCGTGGCACCGTTGAGCTGCTGTGTGCCCGCAGCAAGCTGGTCGGTGCCCGCGGCAAGAGCCGCGGCGCCATCGCTCAGCTGACCCGCGCCCGTTGCTGCAGAGCCAACACCGGCGACAAGACCGGGGTTCACGGCCGTGGGGTTTGCCGGGTTGATCGCGCTGTTCATATAGGCGATGGCTCCGGCCAGGCTCAGCTGTTGGCCATCCTGGACAGTGGTGTAGCCCTGAATGGCGCTATCGAGCGCGGTGACGGCACCCTGGGCGCCGCCCTGGGCGCCGGCCGCCTGGGCCAAAGTCGTAACCTGATCGGTAAGCGTGCCAAACATGGACTCGGCACCCTTAAGGCCCTGCGACACCTGCGTGTTAAGACCCTGCGCGCCCGCAACGGCATTGGATGCAGAATCGAGAAGCGCGGTAAGACCCGTCGCATCGGCGCTCGATGCCGCCGTGGCGGCGGCACCCGCGCTGGTAGCAGCACTGCCGGCACTTGCGGTGGCGGCATCCAGCTGTGCCGTAGCCTCGCTTAGCTTGGCTGCCGCAGCCTTGGCGGAGTCGAGATCGGCCGCGTTATCCAGCGCGTCCTGAGCATCGGCGACCGCCGCCTTGGCAGCGGCAATAGATGCAACGGTGCTCTCGGCGCCAGCCTTTGCGCTCTCGGCGTTAGCCTTTGCCGCATCGTTGCCCACGGCGCTCGCGGCCTGCTTTGCCCCGCCGAGCGCCTGCTGTGCACCGGCAAGGTACTGCCCCTCGCCGCTGAGCGCCGCCGTAAGACCCTGCGGCCCGTATAGCGCGCTGTAGGCGTTGCCCGACGTAGCGGTCACGGCGTCCTGGGCCGCCTTGGCCGCAGCCTGCGCCTTGGCAAGGTTTGCCTCCTGAGCCTGCTTGCCCAGCGTCAGCGCGTCGACGTACGTATCGGACCCAGCGGCAATTCCACTTATGCCGCCCGAGATCTGCTGTGCGCTCCCCTGCAGCTTGGAAAGGCCCGCCGAAAGATCGGACGCACCGCCCTTAAGCTGCACGGCACCGGCATTAACCCCCTCGGCACCGGCATTAAGGTTGCTCACGCCTTCGACCAGCGTGGGGACCTGCGCGTTGAGCTGACTCGTACCCGCCGCGAGCGCAGCGGCGCCACTGGACAGCGTGCCGGCACCGGTATTGGCCGTGGCAAGCGAGGCCGCGAGCGTCTTGACACCGTCGGCAACCTGGCCAGCACCGCTATTGGCCGTAGCAATACCGTTGGAGAGCTCCACGAGCTGGCTCGTATCCATGCTGCTCGAGTCCACATCGATGGCAAGATTCAGCGGCACGCCGACAATCTGCCAGCCATCAAACTCAAAATCCTCAACATCGGTCGTAATGGTGTAGTCTCCGGTGCTGCCGGGAATCACCATGTAGGTAAGCTGCGTGTTGGAGCCGTTGGCAGCAACCGTGGCGCCCTCAGCCTCAATATCGTGTGCCTCGGCATCCTTAAGCTGACCGGTAATCTGAACCAGGTAGTTATCGGCATAATCGCCACCGGTATAGTCGTCATTCTTTTCGACCTTGAGCTTCATGGTGAGCTTGCCGCTCTTGCCCGCCAAATCCTTGGCGTCGATATCGCGGCCATCGAGCTGGTATGCCACGGTGACGTTCCACGGCATCTGAGTGTTCTTGTCCAGATCGCCCTGGTAGACAAAGTCCTGCACTCCCTGGCCCGTAACGGCAACCGACCCGCTGTCGTCCGTTAGTTTTTGAGTCGTCGATAGGTTGGTCACTTTGTTATAGGTGCCGGCATCGTCGATCTTGACGCCCTTATTGGCCTCGAAGCTATTGACCACGTAAACACCCGTGCGATTGCCGTCGGCATCGGTTTTGACGTATACGACCTGGTTTTTCTTATATCCCGGCGTGCTGTTATCGGAGTCCGTCGCCATCTGTTCACTCGTAGCCGAGGCAGCGCTCGTCGACCCTACGCCGTCGGCGAACACAACGGCACCGGGAACGGTAAGGGCCACGGTCAGACCGGCGGCAAGAGCGAGCGCAGCGATGCGCTTATGGGGACGACGTACAAGATCGCGTTGGGCTTTGAGCTCTTTCGAAGCGGTATCAGTGGTATGGGTATGCATTGCGGTATTCCTTCCAACTGCTTTGTAAAACGTTACTGAGCGGAGCCGTCCGCAGCCGATGCCTCGGTGGTATCCGAAACCGGATCCTGGGCATCCTTGGGCAAAAAATGAGCTTTGAGCGTGGTCTTGCCGATGAGGCCATCGAGCACATACAGGAAACCCGGCAGCGCAAAGAGTACGGCGACTAGGGAGATGCTCACGCCGACGCCCAGGAACCAGCCGATCTGCTTGAGCACGCCGTGGCTCGAGATCGCATGGATCAGGAAGCCACTGATCAGCAGAACCGATCCAGAGGTCAAAACAGGAATCGTGCAAGCTTCCATGGTCTCGAGTAGCGCTTCGCGCTTATGCATGGTCACGCGGTCCTCACGATAGCGGTCAGCAATCAGGATGCCGTAGTCGACGGCAACGCCCAGCTGGATGGAGCTCACAATTAAGTAGGCGAGGAAGAACTCGTGCATACCGGTGTAGAGCGGTGCAGCAAAGTTGATCCAGATCGAGGTCTCAATCACGAGCACCAAGATGATCGGCAGGCTCAGCGACTTGGTGGCCAGCAGCAAGACCGCGAACACGGCCACGACGGCGATGAGGTCGACCTTGCCCTTATCGACGGTGATGGTGTCCTTAAGGTCGGTGGTGCTCACGCCCTCGCCGGCGAGCATTGCCTTACCCGGATAATGTTTGTCCGCGATACAACGAATCTTCTTGACCAGCTTAAATGTACTCGGACCCTCGTAGGGCGCGGTAACCGTGAGCACCAAACGGCTGTAGTGCTCTCCCTCCACCAGATCGAGCGTGTCCTTTTCGGCCATGCCCGTGGGGATATAGGGACTCGCAACGTCAACATAGCTCTGGATGGACTTGACCTCGGGGAGCGCCTTGAGCTCATTGGAGAGTGCCTGCTCCTCGCTCACCTCTCCACGGGGAACGAGCACAACGTAGGTATCGGAGTTGCCAAAGACCTCCTTGACCTTGTCCATATCCTGACCAAGCCGCGTATCCGAACCAAAAATGTGCGAAGTGCCGTAGTAGTACGTGATATCGCTGGAGGTCGATGCCACACGCGCAGGGTAAACCACGGCGAGGATCACGACGGCAGCGGGGATACAGACCTTGAGCACCAGACGGGCGAACTTACCCAGCGGCGGGACAAAGGGCCTGTGCTGCGATTTTTGCACAAAGCCATCGAACTGAACGAACATCGAAGGAACAAAGGTAAAGACCGATACCAGGCTGATGGCGATACCCTTTGCAAGGGCAAGACCAAGGTCGGGGCCGATCTTAAACTGCATGGCGGCAAGCGCGATAAAGCCGATGCAGACCGTGCAACCGCTCGAAAACACGGCGACCGAGGACAGGCAGCACGACTGCACCATGTCTTCGGCAACGCTGCCGTGGCGGCCACGCTCCTCGTTAAAGCGGTGCAGCAAAAAGACCGAGAAGTCCAGCGCGATGGCAACCTGCAAAATGGAGCCCGCAGAGTTGGTGACAAAGCTAATCTCGCCAAAGATGAGGTTGGTGCCCCAGTTGATAAACACCGAGACGCCCAGGCCCAGCAGCACCAGGATGGGTTCGGCCCAGCTGGTAGTCGTGATGACCAGAATCACGAAGATAATCGCTATGACAGCGACCGTGATAATGCTGATCTGCTGCTCGGTCGATGTGGTGGCGAGCGCGTTAGACATGGCCGAGCCCGTAATGGCGCCCTCGTCGCCCACGATATCTCGAATAGCGTCGGTTGCCTCGATCTCCTTTTCGGAATTAACCGTCACCGTAAACAGGGCGTTGTTCTTTTTGTAATAGGTCTCAACGGTGTCTTTGTCTTGCGTGGCAAGCGGCTGATCGATATCTGCCGCGTCGTCAAGCCATAGGACCTCCTCGACGCCGTCGACCTTTTTGATTTTGTCCTTGTATTTGAGCGCCTGAGCGATCGAGACATTGGGCACCATAACGCGACAGTTGGGAATGTCACCCTCAAACTCATCACCCATGGTATTCAGAGCGACGGTCGACGCCGCTTCGTCGGGCAGATAGCTCGTAATGTCGTAGTTAACGCCTACAAACTGGCGCAGGAACAGGCATACCAGTGCTGCCACCGCATAGAACGCGATGATGGGTTTGCGGTGCTTCACGACCCATCGAAATAGCTTCTCTTTCAACCTCAATCCTCCATAACGCTCAGCCTATGTTTTGCTCTTTGTTATATTCCACATTTGGTAGTTATACAACATGTGTAGGATAAAGGCGCCATAAAGATATGCGATTGACGCGGTCCCGGAGCCAAAACAGCCGCTGCAGAAGC
>DBGDZK010000056.1:0-4592 GCA_048373195.1 Collinsella sp. | reverse complement strand
CGCCGAAGGCCAGGCGCAAGGTTTTCGTAGATTCCGCACGAGCCGAAGAGCACTTAATGTGCTCTTCGTGCGAGCCAGGACTTGATCGAGCGAAAACCTTGCGCCTGGCCTTCGGCGGCGCGTGCCGGATGGTGGAATTGTGTGCAGCCCGGTTTTCCGTTGACCGACGCCGGGGTCCCCGCCATAATACTTTCGGTTCACGCACGAATCCGCTGCCAGAGACAGCCGGTGCAAACGGGCATTGCCCGCGAGCTTAATGGGATATCCCGCCAGCCGAGGTGGTCGAGTAGATATGTCTTCTCGCCCCCGTCGCTCATGCAGCGCGGGGGCTTTCTTTTTGGACATGCCCCCGTCACGTCCTTGTGGCGGACCGTGCCCGGAAAGAATTCGAGGAGGTGTAATTCATGCCCCAGCAGTACAAAATCGACAAGGTTGCAGAGATCGAGTCCCGTATCGCCGAGAACGCCGGTCTGTTCGTCGTCAACTACAATGGTCTGACGGTTAAGCAGGCTCAGGAGCTGCGTCATCAGCTTCGCGAGTGCGGCGCCGAGATGAAGGTCTACAAGAACAACCTGGTCAAGATCGCTCTCAAGAACCAGGAGCAGCCCGAGCTCGACGAGATCCTCGCCGGCCCCGTCGCTTATGTGTTCTACGAGACCGAGCCGGTCGAGGCCGCTAAGACCCTTAAGGACTTCTCCGCTAAGTCCAAGGGCGTCCTTGAGATCAAGGGCGGTATCTCCGACGGCAAGGCCGTTTCCGCTGATGATGTTAAGGCTATCGCCGAGCTGCCCACCAAGGATCAGCTTCTCGGCCAGATTGCCGGTCTCATCTCCGGTTTCGCTCGCGACATCGCTGTCTGCGTCAACGGCGTTTCCTCTGGTCTCGCTCGTTCGATCCAGCAGGTCTCCGAGCAGAAGGCAGCCTAGTTGCTGTTTTCACCCGCGGCGGCAACGCCGCACCCCTGGCGCATTCGCGCCGTGTTTTAACTGATCTCCGTGCATCCGCACGGAAACCGAAAGGACTTAGAAATGGCTAAGCTTACCACCGATGAGATCATCGATGCTCTTAAGGAAATGACCCTTCTCGAGGCTTCCGAGCTCGTCAAGGCTATCGAGGACACCTTCGGCGTTTCCGCCGCTGCTCCTGCCGCTGTTGTCGCCGCTCCTGCTGCTGGCGCTGCTGAGGCCGAGGAGAAGACCGAGTTTGACGTCGTGCTCGAGGGCTTCGGCGACAACAAGATCCAGGTCATCAAGGCCGTCCGTGAGCTCACCAACCTTGGCCTGAAGGAGGCCAAGGAGGTCGTCGAGGGCGCTCCCAAGGCTGTTCTCGAGGGTGCCAAGAAGGAGGACGCCGAGGCTGCCAAGGAGAAGCTCGAGGCTGCTGGCGCTGCTGTCACCCTCAAGTAATCAGGCTTTCTCGCCAGATTTCTTTGCAGACGGGGTTCGCATTGCGAGCCCCGTCTTTTTTTGTTTTGGCCCCTCATTCCCATTGTTCGGCACGCAGAACACTGCCGTCTTCGCCGTGCCAATCCCGTTACCGCTGGGGCGTAAAATTGCACCATTCGAGCAATAATTTGCGTTGACCTGCTGAAGAATTGCGTTTGCCTTACGGCGACGTATGTCTCCGGCGGTAAGATACTTCAGTATCGCAATTTGGTCTGCGGCCGTCGTACCGCACGCACAGGGCGCATTCTGCGCCTGCGAAAGGATCCTTGAATAACATGAAGGCAATCATCCCCGCCGCCGGTCTTGGCACGCGTTTTCTGCCTGGCACTAAGTGCACGCCCAAAGAGATGCTGCCGGTGCTCGACAAGCCGGTCATTCAGTATGTCGTTGAGGAGGCACTCGACCCCGAGGAGGTCGACGACGCCATCATCGTTACCTCTCCCGGTAAGCCCGAGCTGCTGAGCTACTTCCAGCCCGACCGTTCGCTCGAGAACCTGCTGCGCGAGCGCGGTAAGGATGCTTACGCCGATGCAGTTGCCCACGCGGGCGGCATGCCGGTCGACTTCCGTTATCAGTACGAGCCCAAGGGCCTCGGTCACGCCATTCGCTCTGCCGCCGACGCTGTGGCAGGGGAGAACTTCCTGGTTCTTCTGGGCGACTACGTTGTGCCTAACCGTGACATCTGCGACAAGATGCTCGCCGTCTCCAAGGAGCACGGTGGCGCTTCGGTTATCGCCGTTGCCGCGTGCGCTCCCGAGGAAGTCAGCCGCTATGGCGTCATCGCCGGCGATCGCGTTGGCTCGCTCGAGGGCTTCGAGAATGCTGCCGACGACGAGCCCGGTGCCGTTTGGCGCATCGGCGGTCTGGTCGAGAAGCCTGCCCCCGAGGCGGCTCCGTCCAACCTGTACATCGTCGGCCGTTACCTGCTGAGCCCGCTGGTCATGGACCTGCTGGCCGATCAGCAGGCCGGCAAGGGCGGCGAGATCCAGCTCACCGACGCCATGGCCCGTTCGCTCGACCGCGAGGCCATGTATGCTGTCGTCATCGACCCGCTTTCGGGCTACGACACCGGTACCCCGTCTGGCTGGATGGCCACCAACGCCCTCATGGCTGCAAGCGATCCTCGCTTTGCCAGCGCCTTCTGGGACGCCATCGACGAGCGCGGCGGCTTGATGCGCAAGTAAGCCTTCGGGCATCGACATTTACGGGTGCGGACTTCGGTCTGCACCCGTTTTTTTAGCCAATGTGACAAAGGGACAATCCCTTTGTCACATCCTGCCGCTTCACCTGATTTCCTTCCAAGCAAAAGGGCCGTCCCGTGAGGGGCGGCCCGATTTGGCTGTGGGCTTGCTTGTCAGATGCTATTCGACCGGATGGCCGCACTTGGGGCAGAACTTGGCTTCTGGCACGAGCGGGGTGCCGCAGTGGCGGCAGAATTTCGGGGCGGGAGATGTGACCGGCTGCTGGGGAATGTCTGTGAGGGGTTCCTCCGTTGATTGCTGCCGTGTGTCAAATGCGGCATCGGCAGAGGGCTGCTGAGCGATCTGCTCCTGCTGAGCATGCTTCTTTCGGCGGCTGCGCTTGCGCGACTTCGCTTTGGATGCAGTGCCGGCGATGTTTGTTTGAGCCGCGTCGCGCTTTTTGCGACGGATGCAAACGACTGCGATGCCTCCGATGATTATCAGGACAGCCGCAATCCCACCGCAAATAACGATTGGCATGTTGTCCTGGGCAAAGAAGATGAGTTTTTCGATCGGGCTATAGTGGATATTCGACTTGTAGACGTCGATGTGCAACTTATCGAGGTGCTTTTCGTCAGGGTAAGTAATCAGTATCTTTTGGTCGTCGTCTGTGAGCATGCAGGTATAGCCACCATTTGGCTTGATTTTGCATTCGCTTCTCTGACCGGTTTTAATGTCAATAAGACGCACCGCTGCGGTATTTTCATTCCAGCCTGTGGCCAGCGCAATCTTGCCGTCTTTTGAAATAGCACCAACGTCTTCATCGTTATTTGTTTTGAATAGTCCGACTTGTTTTCCAGAATCTGAATCGATAATGAGTGTATTTCCGCTTGTGTGAGCGGGAAGCAGTGTTCTGGTGCTCCCTAAACCGTTAAATATGAAACTGTTTCCGTTTGCGACCGCATCGATATTTCCATCGTAGTCTGCCACAAAATAAGTTCCCATTATCAATTGTCTATGCATGCACAGAAATATTGAATCGGACCCCTTCCCCCTTATCATGCCGTAACATTTTCCGTTATGAGGAATTTCCTTGACTGATGTGGTTCCACTAGTTGTATCGATGATCTTGAGCTGGGATTTTTTCTTTCGATACGAATTGATATACAGACGATTGCCATCTTTTGATGTAACGGCAGATACATCGCCTTGTTTGAACTTGTAAGTAAAGGTTTTCTCATTTAACTGTAAATCGAATAAGTCAACTTTCGTGGTTTTGTTTTCCTTATTCGAATACTCGATGGTGAGGGTCTTCCCATTTTCAGCTAAAGCAAGGGAGGAGACGCCCGCTTTCTTTGCGCTAATCGGGTGAGTGGTCTCTTGCTGATCTTCGATGGAATAGACGATTAGCCCATCTTCGTCTAGCCAGCAAAGACACTCGTCGTCGCAAGATACATGGACCGTTGAGAGACTGGATTTAGGTATGTTGATTTGAACGGTTTCCCCGCTCGTAAGATCGACTCTTGAGTACCCGATTATGTTAAGATCCGAGTCGCTTTCTTCGATGATGGCATAGCGACCATTATCCGTGAAGGTTAATACATTATTAATGAAGGTTAATACGTTGTGTCCATCAACAGTAATCGACTTCTCCAGCTCCGGTGTCGGTAGGCCGTCAGCTAATGCCGCGGGGGGGCAGCCAGCGGGGTCAGCGCCGCTACGATGCCGATCGTGGCTGCGGCGATCCTCCCGCCTTTTCGGATGCTCTTGAACATGGCGATCCTTTCGTCGGGTTATACGTAACTATCTAGTATCTTCATGCTTGATTAGAAGAATCTGTTGCGCAACATTGCCAAACGGATGAGATAAAGCGGCGGTCCCTTTGTCACGTCCTGTCGGGAAGTGCGACCCACAATTTGGCTGAATTCTGGGATGCGCTTTCCGGTTGAGGCCCCTAGCGGAAACT
>DBGDZK010000055.1:0-41106 GCA_048373195.1 Collinsella sp. | reverse complement strand
CAATCTGACGTTCAACTTCAAGGGCGCGACCAGAAGGTCAGCGCCCTTTCGTTTCACGTCACCTTGCCTCAAATGCGACCCGCTCGCTGTCCGTCCTCTGCCTGCGGCGTTGTCTTGCTCCGGATGCGGCAGTTAGGGACGTTCCTTTTCTGCCGGCAGCTTGGGACACTCCTTGTAGTCATTGGGGACGTTCTTAAACGACTACATAGAACAAGAGTGGATGATCTCCCGGTTTGAGCCTGCATTCAAGCTCAAAGTGGGAGATCATCCACTCTCGTTTCGTTTGTTGATTTCGATGCCTACATTTGTAGGAACAGTTCGTGGAGGCGGGTATCGTCGTCGAGCTCGGGGTGGAAGGTTACGCCGAGCTGGTTGCCCTGACGGGCGGCGACAATACGACCGTCGACTTTCGCTAAGGCCTTGGCGTCGCCGTGGACCTCGACGATGCGGGGCGCGCGGATAAACGTCAGCGGCACTTCACCGTCGATGCCGGCTATTTGCCCCTTGGTTCGAAAGCTGCCGAGCTGCCTGCCGTAGGCATTGCGCTCGACAAGTACATCCATGGTTTCCAGACGCGGCGTGCCCTTATCGTCATGGGCGGCAAGGTCGTGAGCCAGTAGAATCAGGCCGGCGCAGGTGCCCAGGACGGGCATACCTTCAGCGATACGGGCACGAAGCTCCTCGAGCATGCCCAACTCATCAAGCAGCTTCCCTTGAACGGTAGACTCGCCGCCGGGAAGTACCAGACGGTCAAAGTCCTGCTTCAAATCAGCCGCCTGCCTCAGCTCAATACAGTGTGCGCCAAGCTCGAATAGTCTTGCCTCGTGCTCGGCAAAAGCGCCTTGGACCGCCAGCACGGCAACCGTTTGGTCTGCATAATCGCTCATGTGCGATCCTTTCTGCTGGACTAGCGCCCGCGCTCTTCCATGATAATCTCGATTTCGTCGGCGTTAATGCCCACCATGGCCTCGCCCAGGTCCTCCGAAAGCTCGGCGATGAGCCTGGCATCGGTGAAGTTTGCCACGGCCTTGACGATGGCAGCGGCGCGCTTGGCGGGGTCGCCGCTCTTAAAGATGCCCGAGCCGACAAAGACGCCCTCGGCACCCAGCTGCATCATCAGCGCGGCATCGGCCGGGGTCGCTACGCCGCCGGCGGCAAAGTTCACGACGGGAAGCTTGCCCGTGGCATGGACCTCGCGTACCAGCTCGACCGGAACCTGCAGTTGCTTGGCTGCCTCAAAGAGCTCGTCGTCGCGCAGGGCAACAACGTCGCGGATCTGCTTTTGGATCTTGCGCATGTGACGCACGGCCTGAACGACGTCGCCCGTACCCGGCTCACCCTTGGTGCGAATCATAGTGGCGCCCTCGGCAACACGGCGCAGCGCCTCGCCCAGATCGCGGGCGCCGCAGACAAATGGCACGTCAAACTGGGTCTTGTCGATGTGATAGACGTCATCGGCAGGGGAGAGAACCTCGGACTCGTCGATGTAATCGATCTCGATAGCCTGCAGGACCTGCGCCTCGACAATGTGACCGATGCGGCACTTGGCCATAACAGGGATGGAGACGGCCTCTTGGATGCCCTTGATCATCTTGGGGTCGCTCATGCGCGAGACGCCGCCTGCGGCACGGATGTCGGCCGGGATGCGCTCGAGTGCCATGACGGCGCAGGCGCCTGCCTCCTCGGCGATGCGTGCCTGCTCGGGCGTGGTGACGTCCATGATGACGCCGCCCTTGAGCATCTGCGCGAGTTCGCGATTGAGTTTGACGCGATCGGCCTTGCTGGTCTGTTCTGCCATGGTTGCTCCCTTGGTTGGCATGTGCATTGCTTGACGGAACATCCTATCGGGGAGCTGGGTATGGCAAAATACTCAGTTTTCGAGATAATAATAAGGTCAGCCTAATACCAGATTGAACAGCTCGATAAGGTCAGGTGGCAAACTCATGCTTGACTACAATTTGGAAAAACGCGGCGAAGCATCGCTTTATGAGTATGTTTACCAGCAAATTCGAGATGATATTGTTGCTGGACGTATTGTGGCGGGGGAGCATCTTCCGTCTAAGCGCGCCTTTGCCAGTCATCTGGGAATCAGTGTCATTACCATCGAGAATGCATATAGCCAGTTACTTGCCGAGGGCTATATTTGCTCAATGCCGCGTCGTGGCTACTACGCTTGCAAGCTTCCGGATGCACCGGTTTTGCCTTTGGCTTCGCAGGGCATCGACCGAGATACCGTCTCTGTGGGCCTCAGCGCGCATGATGTCAACGGACAGGTCGAGCTGTTCGATGCACTTTCTCCTTCCGCTTTGGAGGCGGCGCGGCTTTGGCAAAGCGCACTACGGGCGACGCTGGCATCCGAAGATGAGCGCGAAATCTTTTCGCCCGCACCGGCGCAGGGCACCGCTCGGCTGCGACGCGCAATTGCTCACCATCTGCGTGGGACAAGGGGCATGAATGTCGACCCCAACAACATTGTTATCGGTGCAGGCGCCCAGCTGCTCGATACCATGTTGGTTCAGTTGCTTGGAGCCGACAAGGTGTATGCCGTTGAGGACCCGGGCTATTTGCGTCTGACGCGTATCTATCAGGCTATGGGCTGCCAAGTACGACATATCCCGTTGGATGATGAGGGCGTGGACTTGAGCACTCTGCAGAAAAGCGGGACCGATGTCCTTCACTTGATGCCGTCTCATCAGTATCCGACCGGCCTTGTGACGAGTATTGCGCGTCGCTATGCGCTACTGAGCTGGGCCGCCGAGCGACCAGGTCGGTATCTCATCGAAGATGACTTTGATTGTGAGTTTCGCCTTGCCGGCAAGCCGATTCCCGCGCTCGCGTCGATCGATGCCGCCCAGTCGGTTATCTACACCAACACGTTTTCGAAGAGCCTTTCATCGGCGTTGCGTTTGGCGTATATGGTGTTGCCCGATGAGCTAATGGAGCGGTTTAGGCGCAACCTTGGTTTCTACGCCTCGTCGGTGAGCTCTGTTGACCAGGTCGCTTTGGCGCGTTTGCTGGAATCGGGTGATTACGAGCGACATGTGAACCGCGTGCGCGTTCGTGCTCGCGAGGCGCGTGATGGCCTGACGTCGCTTGTGCGGAAAGCGTTTCCGGCAGGGGAGGTCTCGATCGAACATGCAGACGCGGGCCTTTACTGCACCGTGGTTGCGGAGCGCGGAGCGGGCGGAAGCTCTTTTGTGCGGGCCCTCACGCGCTCGAGTATCCCTTTTGTCGATATCAGTGACTGTTATTGGTGTGCCGATGGCGCATTTGTCCCTGAAAACTCAAGTCAAATTCTTGTTCAGTATGACGATTTGAGTTCAAAAGCGCTAAATACCTTGGAATCGCAGCTAATGGGAGCACTCTGCAACCTAAGTGAGTAGGCTTTTGGAACTTTGGCGACCAGGCAGTTTTGTAACAAGCTATCTACCTGCGGTTTTGAAAAGCAGGATGACCGGGCTGCTCGGGATGTTCAAAAAAGTCTACTCACTTGTCGCGCAAAGCTTCTGCATGAGAAAAAATGGGGTTTTCAACAGAACTTCGTCCAGCTCTCGGCAAGCTTTTGGCCAGTTGGGGAGGGCTGTTGAAAACTTGGCAGTCCGTTCGGCACCATTTTTGGCGCGTTCGCGCCAATGCGTGACTGACTGGGTTGAAATTCGTGTTTTCCTGTGCCTATGAAAGATCTACTTTGTGACATATCGGCTTTTAGGTACTGGCGTTTGCCCCCTCAGGTCCGCGCTCTGTGTCCGCCGCTTCCACGACCGGAAGAAGACCGGCAGCGATATGATCTCGCCCGCAACCCGACGGCTGCGGTCGCGCTCGGTTTTCCGTTGTATACATTGGTTCAGACAAGAAACAAACGGACTTGTCCTGCCAGCATTAGGCAGCGGCTGTTTCTTGGTGAGCTTCCCAGGGAATCCGTACTGGAAACGGAGCATGGGTTTTTGATTATGTCTCCTCTTCTGACGGTATTCATCATGTCGCGGCATCTGACGGATCTTCAGCTTCTTTTGGTATTGGCGGAGATGTGTGGCTTGTTTGCGGTGTGCGCTCTGCCTGCGGCACTTGAGGCGGAGCTTTCGCGTGCAATTGATTCGGGCGCGATCTCGACAACGTTCGGTTGGGTGCGCTGCCCGTCCGAGGACGGCACCGCCTCAAATTTATGGCGTCGAGACGCTTTGGTTTTGGGCGGAGACCTTGACCGTTTTTGTTCAGATGTTTGCGGGATACGTTACGGCAATAGATTTAGGACGGTGTCGCAACTTGTTCCATTGGGTGCCGCGTCGCCTTTTGAGGTCGAGGCGTATTTGCTACTTGCACTGCCGCGATCCCTGGGAGGCGTAGGCTTTTGCGACATAGAGCTTAATGTTGAAGTGATGCTAAGCACAAGTGCTCGAGCGATTGTGGGAAAGTCCCGTGTATATATCGACATACTTCTGTCTTCGCCGGACGGCAGGCGACAGGTGGCCATTGAATGTCAGGGAAAGGCCTCGCACGGACGCGCAGGGGATGGCTTGCGTGACGCTGACCGCATGACGGCCCTTCAGGCCATGGGCTACGATGTGCTTCTCCTGACACACAGACAGATATCGGATGAGGATAGATTCCGCGCGATCGTTAAGGCCGTATGCAGGATGCTCGATGCTGAATATCGTGATAAAAGCTCAGATGAGCAAAGGGCTGAGACATTACTCAGGTCTGAACTATTCGTTGACTGGACAAAATTGGGAGTAATCGACGGAAAGATGCCCGTTAGACACAAAATGGCTCGATCGTGGACGGCTGCGAATCTAAGTGAGTAGACTTTTGGCACTTTGGCGACTAGGTCGTTTTGCAACAAGGCATTTACCTGAGGCTTTATAAAGTGATATGGATGGTCTGCTCGGCAAGTTCCAAAAAGTCTACTCACTTAGTTTTTGACGAGAAGCCGATGCCGAAGGCGGTCCTATTTCAGGTAGTTAACAAGTTTGTGAGGCACGAAAAAGGCCCGAACCATGCGGTCCGGGCCTCATCGAGCTAGAGGTTATGTCTCAGGTTGCTGGCTTAGCCGAAGTAGCGCTTGAGCAGGCCGGCGAAAGCCTTGCCGTGGCGAGCCTCGTCGCGAGCCATCTCGTGCACGGTGTCGTGGATGGCATCGAGGCCAGCGGCCTTGGCGCGCTTAGCAAGATCGGTCTTGCCGGCGGTGGCGCCGTTCTCGGCCTCAACGCGCATCTCGAGGTTCTTCTTGGTGGAGTTGGTTACGACCTCGCCCAGGAGCTCAGCGAACTTGGCAGCGTGCTCGGCCTCCTCGTGGGCAGCCTTCTCCCAGTACAGGCCGCTCTCGGGATAGCCCTCGCGATGAGCGACGCGCGCCATGGCCAGGTACATACCGACCTCGGAGCACTCGCCCTCAAAGTTGGCGCGCAGGTCGGCAACGATGTCCTCGGAGACGCCCTCCATCTTGGCGACGCCCACGACGTGCTCGGCAGCCCACTCGAGCTGACCCTCCTCCTGCTTCAGGAAGCGAGAACCGGGAACGCCGCACTGGGGGCACTTGAAGTCCTCGGGCAGCTGGTCGCCGTCGAACTCTTCCACATAACCGCAAACGGGGCAAACAAACTTCATGATTCGATCCTTTCGATCGATGGCGATTGTGCGCTCGTCCGGTCCCGTAAGGGCCCTCTCCGGACGTGCGTCTTGACGAGTTCTATTATCCATAAATGCAACCAAATGTGAAGCCTATTAGGAATGATTTGTAATAAAACAATTTTGAGATATGAAGATGTTGATTGATTAACGATTGGCAGGCCGTCTTTGACCGCCGCTGAGTACAATCGGGCGAGCAAATGTTGACCTATCAACAAATGAAGGAGTTTCCTTTATGCATCTAGCCCGTCGTGCCTGGTGCCGAACATATCAGACGGTTTTTCGCATTGCATTGCCGATCCTGCCCTATACCGAGCCGCGCATTTTAGAGCATGCCGAGGATGTGCCCGCGGTGCTTCAAAAGCGCTCGATCCAGAAGGTCCTTATCGTGACGGATCCCGGCATTGCCCGTCTGGGGCTCACGGCACCGCTCGAGACGGCGCTCGCATGCAGGGGGATTGGCGTTACGGTCTATGCCGAAACGCGTGCAAACCCCACGGTTTCAAACGTGGAAGAAGCGGCGTCCCTGTATCGAGAGAGCGCCTGCCAGGCCATTATCGGCTTTGGCGGTGGCTCGGCCATGGACTGTGCCAAGGGCGTGGGCGCACGCATTGCGCAGCCAAACAAGCCCATCAACAAGATGCGCGGCCTACTGCGGATTCATCGTCTCCTGCCGCTGCTTATTGCGGTTCCCACTACCGCCGGTACGGGAAGCGAAGTCACGCTCGCGGCGGTTATCACCGATGACGAGACGCACTACAAATACCCCATTAACGACTTTGTGCTCATCCCGCGTTTTGCAGTCCACGACCCCGAGTTTACGTGCGGCTTGCCCGCTTCCATTACGGGGCAGACGGGCATGGACGCCCTGACGCATGCCGTTGAGGCCTTTATCGGGCGAAGCACCACGCCCTATACGCGTAAGATGGCGCGACAGGCGGTGCAGCTTATCCACGACAATTTGCTCGAGGCCTATGAGCATGGTGACGACATGTGCGCTCGTCGCAATATGCTTTTGGCGGCGTATAAGGCGGGCGTTGCGTTTACCCGCTCCTATGTCGGATATGTGCATGCCATCGCGCACAGTTTGGGCGGCCGATACGGAATTCCGCACGGTTTGGCCAACGCGATCATCCTGCCGCACATGCTTCGCGCTTATGGTGACGCCGCCGCCCCCAAGCTTGCCGATCTTGCTCACATGGCGGGCATTGCGCCGGCTACCGCGCAGGATAGTCTTGCGGCCGAGGCCTTTATCGATTGGGTCGACCGCATGAACGAGGCCCTGGGAATCCCCAAATATGTCTTGGGCATTCGCCGCTCTGACATTCCCGAGATGGCGGTGCATGCCGATGCCGAGGCCAATCCGCTATACCCCGTTCCGCTTCTAATGGACCGCTTGGAGCTCGAGCATATGTACGAAGTCGTTGCAGGTGGTATGTTTGAGGACGAGAATTAGGAGGGTCCATGAACACCGAGGAAATTGCGCGCATCGTCGGCGATCAGCGCGCCTACTTTAAGACGCACGCCACGTTTGATGTCGATGCTCGACGTCGCGCGCTCGTGAGTTTACGCGATGCGGTGCGGGCCCACGAGGCCGATATCGCCCATGCGCTCAAGACCGATTTGGGGAAGTCGCATGACGAGGCCTATATGTGCGAGATTGGTACGTCGCTTTCCGAGATTCGACATCAGATCGCTCACGTGGCTCGGTGGAGTCGTCCGCGCCTGCGTCCGTGCGATCTCGCTAACGCCGTGAGCGTGTGCAAAACGCAAGCCGTGCCCTATGGCGTCACACTCATCATGGCTCCGTGGAACTACCCGTTTTTGCTAACACTCGAGCCGCTCGCCGGCGCCCTTGCCGCGGGCAATACCGTGGTCATCAAGCCGAGTGCCTATGCTCCGGCATCGAGCGCGGTGCTCAAGCAAATCTGTGAAGAGGCATTTGATCCGTGCCTGGTGACGGTTGTCGAGGGCGGGCGCGCCGAAAACGAAGCGCTGCTCGATGAGTGCTGGGACAAGATCTTCTTTACCGGTAGCGTTTCGGTCGGCAAGCTCGTTATGGAGCGCGCGAGCAAAAACCTCACGTCCGTGACGCTTGAGCTGGGCGGAAAGAGCCCCTGCATCGTGGATGCGACGGCAAACTTGAAGGTTGCGGCGCGGCGTATCGCCTTTGGTAAATGGCTCAACGTGGGGCAGACCTGCGTGGCGCCCGACTACCTGCTGGTCGATGCGCACGTGCACGACGAGCTGCTGGACCTCATCAGGGAAGAGGTCCGCCGTATGTTTGGCGAGCATCCGCTCGATAACGAGGACTACGGTCATATCGTCAACGCCAAGCATTTCGCGCGTGTACGCGGGCTAATCGATCCCGATAAGGTCGTGCTTGGAGGTGCCGCGCGCGAGGCTTCGCTCAAGATCGAGCCGACGATCCTAGACGGCGTGACCCCCGATGACGCCGTGATGCAGGAGGAGATTTTCGGCCCGATCTTACCGGTGCTGACGTTTGATGACCTGGATGAGGCCGAGACGTTTATCACGGATCGTCCGACGCCGCTGGCCCTGTATATCTTTAGCCAGGATCGCGCAGTTCAGCAGCGTTTTGTGTGTTACGTGCCCTTTGGTGGCGGCTGTGTCAACGACACGATTATGCATTTGGCCACGAGCCATATGGGCTTTGGCGGCATGGGCGCGAGCGGTATGGGGCAGTACCATGGACGTGAGAGCTTCGATACGTTTAGCCACAAGAAGAGCATCGTGAACAAGGCAACCTGGCTGGATGTGCCATTCCGCTATGCGCCTTACGCAAGCTGGAAGCACAAGTTCGTGCGCATGTTTGTGCATTAGAATCAGATGGCGTAGCGACAAACGGTCGAAAGGCGCAGGCAGGATGAATTTGTGTCCGCACGAGTTCGTAGACTTCTCAATAAGGTTAAGCGCCGGTTTATCTGGCCGTTAGGGGAGTTGCTATGTACGAGCCTTCACGTGTTCTTCTGTCATTTCACATTGCAGGATTTCAGTATGCCGATGGCGCTTTGGTCCTAGGCGATCTTAAAGCGGGCGATAAACTGACGCTGTGTGCCGAGCGCGATAATCCCCATGACCCCGAGGCAGTTGCGATTTACTATGGCAAGACCAAACTTGGCTACGTTCCGGGAAACGAGGTCGGCCCACTGTCCTTGATGATGTATTACGGCCACGAGGACGTATTTGAGGCCCGTGTGCAACAGGTTGCCCCCGAGCGCAGCCCGTGGCATCAGGTGCGCGTTGGGCTCTACGTGGTGGATGCTCGCTAGTCGGCAATGGAGGCTGCCATGTTTGATGACGATGACCTGTTTGATCTGGCAGATGATCCGTTTGAGTGGGATGTGCTACTCGATGACGATGAGCTGGAACAGGACCGTAAGATGCGGCAGGACAAGAAAACTCAGGGTGACGCTTCGAAAAAGCAAGACAAGCGCCGCCGCGGACTGTTCGGCGGGCTCTTTGGATAACCGCCGCATCGCTACGTCTGTATACTTAGCACGAGTTGAGCACGTTGCGAAATGAGGGCATAGACGATGATGTGGTTTACCGCCGACCTGCACCTGGGCGATACGAATATCTTGCACGACATGGACCGGCCGTTTGACTCGGTCGAGGAGATGAACCGCAAGGTCATCGATGCCATCAATGAGTGCGTGGCTGCGGACGACCGCCTCTATATTCTGGGTGACTTTACCTATCGTTTGCCCCTGGCGGAGGCGGTGCGCCTGCGCGAGCGTATCGAATGCCAGAACGTGACGCTCATCCGCGGTAACCATGACGGCGACTGGGAAGATTCCGACGTACCGCAGATTTGGGAAAACGTGCGCGATTACCTGGAGATTGCTCCCGGCTATGCCAAGGGCCATCGTCTGGTTATGAGCCACTACCCCATGCTCAGCTGGAACGGCAAGGCACGTGGCGCCATTATGCTGCATGGGCATATCCACAGCAGGGGTGACCGCGCCAACGCACGCAACCGCGATCGCGAGCGCCCTATCTTTCGCTACGATGTCGGTCTCGATGCCAACGATTACAAGCCCGTAAGCCGCGATCAGATTCTTAGCTTCTTTAGGCTGTAGCCCTCAAACCACCACAAGGGGGGGCAGGTGGCTTTGTGGTGGTTTTGGCGCCGTTGCCATTATGGCGGCGGCGCCTTTTTTGTCCGTGCGGCGCGGTAGAGTGTAGTCGGTTGAAATTTGCGTCCATCGAGGAGCTGCTATGAACGAGATTAAGTGCCCGCATTGCGGCGAAGTTTTTAAGGTCGATGCGTCCGGCTATGCGGATATCGTCAAACAAGTGCGCGATGCTGAGTTTTCGCGCGACCTGGATGAGCGTGTGAAGGCAGTCCAGCGCGAGGGCGAGCAGGCACTGGAGCTTGAGCGCTCGCGCTCGACGGCTGCTCTGCAGGAGGCGGAGTCTCAGCGCAACGCTCAGCTCGTTGAGCAGAAAAACGCCGCGGCTCAGGAACTGGCGCAGGAGGTTGCCAGGCGCGATGCCGAGCTTGCCGAGCTGCGCGCCAAGCTCGAGGGTGCTGCCGCGGAGCGTGAGAGCGCAAGCCAGCGAGCGGCGGTTGAGGTTCGCGCCGATGCTCAGAAGGAGAACGCCGAGCTCCAGCGTGAGATTGACAGCCTGCGTGCACAGCTTGGACGCAAGGACGACGAAGCAAAGCTTGCCGAGTCGGCGGCGCGCAACGCTGCTCAAAACGATTTAGCTGCACGCGACGCTCAGATTGCCGAGCTGCAGGCCAGGCTTGCCGCGGCGGACAAGGCCCAGGAGATGGCGCTTGCCGCTGCCGCGGCAGAGTCGCAGCGTGAGCTCGATGCCGCTCGCAGCGAGGCCGAGCGCGCGCTTGCTGACTATCGCGCGAAGGTGCAAGAGAAGTTTTCCGCCGCAAAGGCTCAGTCCGAGCAAGAGGCCGAGGGCCTGCGTGCCCAGCTGCGCGAGCAGGAACTGATGGCAAAAATGAACCTGTCAGAGGCGGTCGCCGCGGCGGAACGAGAGCGCGATGAGGCACGTGCCAAGCTGACGAGCGAGCTGGCGGTGCGCGATTCTCGCGAGGAGCAAGCCAAGGCAGCACACGAGCTCGAGCTTGCGCAGGCCAAGCGCGCGAGCGATGACCTGATTCGCTACAAGGATGAAGAGATTGAGCGTCTTAAGGACATGAAGGTCCGCCTGTCTACCAAGATGGTGGGCGAGTCGCTCGAGCAGCACTGCGAGACCGAGTTTAACCGTCTGCGCATGACGGCGTTTCCCAACGCGTACTTCGAGAAAGATAACGATGCGTCCGAGGGTACCAAGGGCGACTTTATCTTCCGCGAGTGCGACGCAAGCGGTAACGAGGTCATTTCGATTATGTTCGAGATGAAAAACGAGAACGACGAGACCGCGACCAAGCACAAAAACGAGGACTTCTTTAAGAAACTCGATCACGATCGTCGCCAGAAAGGCTGTGAGTACGCGGTGCTCTGCACACTGCTCGAGCCCGAAAGCGAGCTCTATAACGCAGGGATAGTCGACGTGAGTTACCGCTATGAGAAGATGTACGTGATCCGCCCGCAGTTCTTCATTCCCATGATCACGCTGCTGCGCAACGCCGCCATGGGTTCGCTGCGCTATAAGCAGGAGCTGGCGGAGTACAAGCAGCAGAACATCGACGTCACGAACTTCGAGGCCAAGATGGAGAAGTTCAAGAACGACTTCGGCCGCAACTATGAGCTTGCGAGCCGTAAGTTCCAGACGGCGATCGAGGAGATTGACAAGACGATTAGCCATCTGCAGAAAACCAAGGAGGCATTGCTGTCCTCCGAGAACAATTTACGTCTAGCCAACAAGAAGGCCGACGATCTTACCATTCGCAAGCTCACCTGGGGCAACAAGACCATGAAGGCGGCGTTTGACGAGGCGCGCGGGGCTGCGACAGGGGCAAACGATGAGCCCGCCGAGGCGGATTCGTATGAGGTCGAGGATGCCGAGTAGGGGATAGCGTATAGTGCAAAAGCGGGGCCGCTGGCGATACTGCCAACGGCCCCGCTTCGTTCCAGTATGTACGGCTAGTCCTCGAGCAGGTCCTCGATAAAGCCGACGCGGTAGTTTTTGAAGATGACCTCGCCGCCGTCTTGCGTGGCATCCAGGTCGACATCGCCCATGATGCCAAAGTCGTGGTCGCCATCCTCGTCGGCAAAAATCTGGTGCACGTGCCACACGTGATCGGTCTTCTCGTCGCTCCCGTCGATGGTAAACATCGCGGCGCTGCGGGCATCTCCGTCGGTGAGGATTTCCTCGTGCTGCTCATGGTAGGCATCGAGCGCCTTTTGCCAGCGGACCTCGCTCATGCCCCAGTCCTCGTCGAGTTCGCCCAGGTCGCGAACGTGCTCGCGGGCGGCAAGGGTCACGCGGCGGAAGAGTGCGTTGCGCACCAGCAGCGTGCAGCCGCGACGGTCCGCAACGACCTCGTCGATGCCCTGCGGCGGCGCGGCGTCGAGGGCCGCCGGGTTGCCGGCGTTCTCCCACTCGTCCACCAGGCTCGAGTCGACCGAGCGTACCACAAAGCCGAGCCACGAAATGATGTCGCGCAAGCGCTCATCGCGCTTCTCAATGGGCACGGTGCGATCGAGGGAGCGGTAGGCCTCGGCTAGGTAGCGCAGCAGAATGCCCTCGGAGCGGGCGATGCCGAGCTTTTGGATATAGCCCTTAAAGTCGCTCGCGCTCTCCAACATGTCGCGCAGGACGCTCTTGGGCGAGAGCTGGTAGTCGTTGGCCCAAGGTACTTCCTGGCAGTACTTGTCGAAGGCGGCATCGAGCAAATCCTCGAGCGGCTTTTCGTAGGTGACATCCTGGATGCGCTCCAAGCGTTCCTCATATTCGACGCCGTCGGCTTTCATCTCGGCCATAGCGCGGTCGCGCGCGGCGCGCTCCTGCGCGCGCAGCACCTGCTTGGGATCCTCGAGCGTAGCCTCGACCATTGAGATCAGATCCATGGTATAGGTCTCACTCTCGGGGTCGAGCAGCTCCAGCGCGGCAAGCAAAAACGGCGAGAGCGGCTGGTCGAGCGCAAAATCCTCGGGCAGGTCGACCGTTAGCGCATAGTCGATGTCCGGCGCGGCGTCAGCTGGAGCGTCGGGTGCGGGCGGCACCTCGGTGCGCACGACGACGCCGGAGTCGATGAGCGTGGCGAAGATCTCGTCGGCACGAACCTCGAGCTTTGCCTTTTCCTCAGGGGTCTGCAGGCTTGTTTCGATGAGGTCGTGCACGCGGGCGCGGGCGTCGCCGCCCTGCTCGACCACGCTAATCACCATGGAGTGTGTGATGCGCAGGCGCGGCTTGAGCGTTTCGGGCTGCGTCTCGATCAGGCGCTCAAAGGTCTGCTTGTTCCAGGTGACAAAGCCCTCGGGGGCCTTCTTCTTTTTAATCTTGCGGAGCTTCTTGGGGTCGTCGCCCGCCTTGGCCATGAGCTTGGCGTTCTCGATCTCGTGCTCGGGTGCCTCGGCAATCACCATGCCCTCGGTATCAAAGCCCGAGCGGCCGGCGCGACCGGCAATCTGGTGGAACTCGCGGGCGCGCAGACGACGCATCTTGTAGCCATCGAACTTGGTGAGCGCGGTGAGCACCACGGTGTGGATGGGTACGTTGATGCCGACGCCGAGCGTATCGGTGCCGCAGATGACGGGCAGCAGGCCCTGCTGCGCCAAACGCTCGACCAGCAGACGATAACGCGGCAGCATACCGGCGTGGTGCACGCCGACGCCGCAGCCAAGCAAACGCTTGAGGATCTTGCCGAAGGCCGTCGAGAAGCTCGTGCCCTTGGCCGCCTCCTTGATGGCCTCGCGCTGCTCCTTGCTGGCAATGCCAAAGTTGGCGAGCGACTGTGCCGTCGCAAGGGCGGCATCCTGGCTAAAGTGCACGATATAGAGCGGGGCCTCTCCGCCGCGCATCGCGAGCTCGACGGTGCCCTCGAGGGAGGTCGTCACGTAGTCGTAGCTCAGCGGCACGGGGCGTGGGGCATCGACGACCAAGTCGCAGGTAGCGCCGGTGTGTTCCTCGAGTGAGGCGGCGATGGCAGTGACATCGCCGAGCGTGGCGCTCATGAGCATGAATTGCGTGTGAGGCAGGGTGAGCAGCGGCACCTGCCAGGCCCAGCCGCGGTCGGGGTCGGCAAAATAGTGGAACTCGTCCATGGCGACGCAGCCCACGTCGGCGCCCTCGCCCTCGCGCAGTGCATCGTTGGCAAGGATTTCTGCCGTGCAGCAGATGACGGGCGCCTTGGTGTTGATATGCGTGTCGCCGGTGATCATGCCGACGTTATCGCGGCCGAGCACCTGCACAAGGTCGAAAAACTTTTCGCTGACCAGAGCCTTGATGGGGGCCGTGTAATAACAGCGCTTGCCCTGTGCCATGCCCATAAAGAGCATGCCTAGCGCGACAAGCGACTTGCCCGATCCGGTCGGTGTTCCCAAAATGACATGGTCACCGGCGGCTAGATCCATGAGGGCCTCTTCCTGGTGGTCCCACAGCTCAATACCGCGGTCGCTTGTCCATTCAAAGAAGCGTTCGAAGGCCTGATCGGGCGTGAGCCATGGTTCGGGCTCGCTACCATCCTCGGGCTCCCACCAGGTGGGGGAGAGCGCGCCGAGCGAGCCAAACTCGGCTTCGGTTCCCGTGCCGCCCGAGAATGAGCTGGCGGCGCCGGCGCCGGAGACGGTGCTGGCGGCGGTATCTGTCGTGGTCTGTGCCATGTGGTTGCTTTCTCTCGCGATTGTCCGCCAACTATTATGGCGTAGCGGCGGCGCGGGGTGCCAGCGCGCGAGAAAATGCAGGAAATGGGCGTTCTGTCCGGCCGTTTGGTGCGGTTGCCAACTAAGTGAGTAGACTTTTTGCGATGTCGCGAGCACATGGCTTTTGCGCAAGGGCTCTACCTGCGGTTTAGTTTTCGTTATTCGGGCTGTGCTTGGCTATTGCAAAAAAGTCTACTCACTTAGGTTTTGAGGGTTGCTTGCTGACGCCTATTTGCGCTTGTTTGCCGACACCGCGACCATCAGAGGTCCCTAGGACTCTTGCGGCAGGCGCTTCTTGCCTTTGCGGGCGCGGTTTCTAAAGTTCTCGACGGCCTCTTCCATGCCCAGAGGTACATAGGTGAGCTCATCGAGGTTGTCGGGCAGGTAACAGGCAAGGCTTTGCTCCTGCGCGCGGCCTGCTGCGAGCTGTTCATCGCTGGGCTGCGCACCGGGCGTGGCACAAATGCCATAGACGGCGGCACCCATCTCGCGCGTGCGGCATTCATATTCGGTCTCGGGATGCTCGGGATGGTCGCGACGAACGTCGTCGCTTACCCAAAGCGTGTCGTAGCCTGCCGCGGCAAACTGCCCCAGGGCGTAGTCGCGCAATGGCTTGCTGTCGGTTCGCAGTGTGACGGTGGCGCCGACTGCAAAGAGCGGGCGGTAGAGCATCAGATGGTCGACATGGACGAGTCGTTTTTTAGCGTACTTGGCCTTGGGCTGCGGCGTGGGAAAGTTAATGGTGATGGCATCGAGCTCGCCTGCGGCAAATAGCTGTGGCAGCGATGCCGCGCCTCGGGGCAGCACAAGCGCATTGGGCAGCTCCTGCTCGCAGATTTTCTGCGCGGCATAGGCGATGCAGATGGGCTCCTGGTCCATACCGATAAAGAGGGTGTTTGGCTCGTGGGCCGCGCGCTCTACAAGGTACGTTCCCTTGCCGCAGCCAAGATCCAGGTGAAGGTGTTCGAATGGCTTGCTGCCAACTGGCGCACAGGCTTCACGCCAATCTCCGGCATAGGCCTCGGGGTTCGTCTCAATCGCATCGGCGTAGCGCTCCAGGCGCTCCTCGAGCACAAAGTTCTTAGGCGTGCGAACGTGGACGGCTCCCATGAGGCTCCTTGGTCATAAATATGGAACGCATAGCTGCGCGTTCCGTCAATGGGTTGAAAAGGGGTGGGCATTATTTGCCCGAAAGATGCGGTACGGCTCGACGGCGAGTCGTCGGTGCCTACAGGCGCTTGAGGATCACATAACGGTTGAGCTCGCCGCTGCGACCGTCGGCATGGAAGCGCTCAAGCTCGCGCACGGGGACCTCGCCGCTCTTGTAGAACGTACGGACGCCGCGCACCAGGTCGGTGATCTGCTGATCGTCAAAGTGATGGCAGTAGCGGTAGGCGTGGCGGTCGTTTTGCCAGCCAATGAGGTGGTCGCCGGCTTCAAACTGCGCGGAATCGTAACCCTCAAACGGCGGGGTGAGCTCGGCGCGGGCTTCGGCTCGAACGGCCTTGCGCGCCATGCGCTCGTCGTTCATAAACTCCCAAAAGCTGATGGCGATGATGCCGCCCGGGCGCGTTTGCCGCACCAGGGCGTCGAGCACGCGTACGCGGTACTCGCACGACGGCACGTGGTGCATAAAGCCAAAGCAGACCGAGATATCGGCGAGCGGGGCGTCGAAAAGCACGTCGGGCGTCTCGGCGGGGTTGAGCTTCATAAGGGCGTCAAGCACGTCGAGTTCCTGGAAGTGCAGGTTGGGAATGCGCAGGGCGTGACCGTGCGCATCGATAGCCAAATCCTGACACGAGTCAACACCATAGAACTCAAACGGGCAGCTGGCATCTGCCGAGGGGTTTGCGCCATCGACGCCCTTGGCGGCAAGTGCGCCGCCGGCGGCAAAGTTCTCGAATCGCATATTGCCGCAGGCAAGATCGAAGACGCGGACGGGATGCTCGATCGTGGCGACGTCGAGCTGTTCGAGCGCGATGTCCATGGTGCGCACCCAGCCGGGCCACGGGGCTTGGCGCGTATCGGAAAAGGAGGCGGAGTGCTCGCGATAGAACGTGTTATTGAGCTGGATGAGCGATGAGGCGAAATCGCGGTTCACGGCGCGGAACTCCCTCCGTTGGCGGTGCGGAATAAACAGTACGACCATACTACCGTTAACGCAGCAACGGGGACAACCGAGCCGTGGGTCATTGCTTTGTTTGGACACATTTCCGCAGCTCATATGTGCCCGCAACCGCCGGTTGTCAAAAATCTCACTAGAATAGGTGGCATGCTTTTGGCGGTGGCGGATAGATTTTTAACTGTGCAAGGCGCCTTAAGAACAAAAACGGTCCGGCGGCACGGCTGGCATCACATAGGAGGAACCATGAATGTAGAAACTGCACAGCGGCTCGCCGACCTTCGTCGCAGCAAGGGCTTTAGCCAAGAAGGGCTGGCACGAAAGCTGGGACTGTCGCGCCAGGCGGTCAGTAAATGGGAGCGCGCGGAGAGCTCGCCCGATACCGAGAACCTGATCTCGCTCGCCAAGCTCTATGGCGTGAGTTTGGACGAGCTCCTCAATCCGAGCGATGAGATCGAGGACGATATCGAGTTTGAGAACGAGGACCGCGCTCGTCAGCGCGAGGCCGAGGCGGCAGAGCGCGCCCGCACCCATGAGGCGGCGGCACGCGCCACCGAGGCGGCAACGCAGGCGAGTGATGCCGCCGCCAAGGCGGCGCAGGCGGCAAGCTGGAGTGCGCAGGCCGCCAATGCCGCTACGGCGCAGGCGACGAGTGGCACCGCGGTTGGCTCGACTCCGGTGAAGGGCCCGTTCCAGTCGTTCCCGTATTGGGCCGTGTGCTGGCTGCTGTTCTTTTTGCTGATGTTCCTGTTTGGTGCCGGTCCCTTTGCCGCGCTGATCTTCTTTACGATTCCCATCTATCACTGGGTGGCGCGTGCGCTCGATGGCGATTGGGCGCGCGGGGATATTCAGGTTGGCCCGGCGTCGGTGGCGATCAAGGTCCAGGGGAAGGATACTTCTGCGGAACCTGATGCTGGCGTGGCTACCGCGGCCACCGCTGAGCCATGTGCCAAAGAGGGTGACGAATGATGAAGCTCTCGCATGAATCCAAGCTGCGCCTGGGCGTCGGCATCGGAGCGTTCGTGCTCATCATCGGACTTGTCTTTGGCATTTCGCGGACATTGATTCATTTTGATGGTCCGTGGGATCTCGACGATGTTGTATCCGGCCTGTCTGGTATGGACGATGTGGTGGACGAGGGCGATCTTTTGGATGACGGTAACTATTCCGCCCAGCCTCAGCAGCTTTCGAGCGAAACCTTTGATGCCGACGCGTTCACATCGCTTGACTTGGACGTGACGTCGGGCACGGTCGAGGTCAAACACGTCTCCGGCGGGCCAGTGCGCGTAATTGAAAGCGGTCGCGTGGCAACGGGGACCGTTGCCTTCGATGCGGCAACCCAGAACCTGGCCGAAATCAAGGGCTCTACGCTCAAGATTCGCCAATTCGATTGCGATGACGAGCGCGCCATTGACCGCACGGTTACCGTCGAACTGCCGCGCGAAGTTGCCGATAACATGGTGGGCATTACAGCGAATGTAGGATCGGGTGATCTGACGGTCGCGGGCATTGCGTGCCATGACCTCAACCTGACTCTGGACTCGGGAGACGTTGAGTTTACGGGCACCGTGACCGATACCCTGAATGCCGAGGTCGGTTCGGGCGATGTGACGTTCGAGCTCTACCAGGCCCCCGCGAAGTCGATGGATGTGAGTGTGGGCTCGGGCGACGTGGAGATGACGGTTCCGAACTCTACGGGCTTTAAGGCGATCCTCACCTTGGGCAGTGGCGACTTCGAGAGCGATTTCCTTCCGCTTGGCTACGACGGCGAGACCATTTTGAATCTTAAATTCGATAACGGCGATAAGTCTGCCACGTATCGTTTTGAGGTCGGTTCGGGCGACATGTCGTTTGACCCGGAGTGACATGCGGTTTTGGGAGATCGGTACATATAGGCATGCTCTTTGATGGAGGCGCCGGGGCCGTGGTCGGCTCCGGCGCCTTTGCCTTTACAATGGGGGCATGGAACAGATTATCTTGAACATACTCGAGGCTCTGCGTCGCGGCGAGACCGTGGACGACAAAGCGCTCGTCAAACTGATACATGCCGAGGCGCGCCGTGAGGGCGCCGACAAACGCGATTTGGCCAAGCGCCGTCTGCTGCCGTTCTACCAGCGGGTTAAACGCGAGGAGCCGGCTCGGTGGGCTGCGTGGAATGTCGATTCCGATCTGGAACGTCAACTGCTGCAGGCGCTGCGCATGAAGCCGCGCCGAACGGCTTCGGGCGTGGCGACCATTACCGTCATCACCAAGCCCTGGCCATGCTCGGGCGATTGCCTGTTTTGCCCCAACGATTTGCGCATGCCCAAAAGCTATCTGCACGCCGAGCCGGCGTGCGCCCGTGCGGAACAAAATTGCTTTGACCCGTATCTGCAGGTGAGCGCTCGTCTGACCGCGCTTTCGCAGATGGGGCATGCAACCGACAAGATCGAGCTTATCGTTCTTGGCGGTACCTGGAGCGACTATCCGCAAGGGTATCAGGCATGGTTTGTGTCGGAGCTCTTCCGTGCACTCAATGATGATGCGGTGGCGGGCGTGGCGGCCAACCCCATGTTGGCGCGTCCGGGCATCAGTCGTGCCGAGGCGGGGCGTCTGCTCGATGACGCTCCCGCCGATGCCCTGCCGCCGGTGATAGTAGAGCGCCGCGAGCGCTATCGGGCCGCCGGCATTTCGACAGACGAGGCCGAGCTCGCTGCCGGCGTTGCCGACGAGCAGGAGCGTGTAGATGCTGCCGTGGGCGGCTACAACCGTGCGGTGCGTCGTCTGTACGGCCCCGGTACGCCGTGGGGCGAGGTCACCGAGTGGCAGACGGCAACGATGGAGGAGCTCGAGCGTCAGCAGCTCATCAACGAGACGGCGAAGCATCGCGTGGTGGGACTCGTTATCGAGACGCGCCCCGATGCCGTAACGCCGCAGGCCCTCACGCTTATCCGCCGCCTGGGCTGCACCAAGATTCAGATGGGTATCCAGAGCCTCAACCAGCACCTGCTCGATATCAACGAGCGCCGCATTTCGGTGGCTCAGGTCGAGCGGGCGTTTTCGCTTGCGCGCCTGTTTGGCTTTAAGATCCACGCGCATTTTATGCTTAACCTGTTGGGCGCCACGCCCGAGGGGGACAAGCGCGACTACGAGCGCTTTATGACCGAAGGGGCCTTTATGCCCGACGAGGTCAAGGTCTACCCGTGTGCGCTCATCGAGGGCTCGCGTCTGGTGGGCTGCTATGAGCGTGGCGAGTGGCGCCCCTATACCGAGGAAGAGCTGCTCGATGTGTTGGCCGATGACATCGTGGTGACGCCGGCGTTCTGCCGCATCAGTCGCATGATTCGCGACTTTAGCTCCGACGACATCATGGTGGGCAACAAGAAGCCCAACCTGCGTCAGCTCGTTGAGAACCGCCTGGCTGCTCGGGGTGACGGTGCGACAGTGCGTGAGATCCGCTATCGCGAGATTAGCACGGCGGGTGCCGACCTGGATGAGTTGACCCTTGACGAGGAAGTGACGTACGAGACGCCGGTGACGCACGAGCGCTTTTTGCAGTGGGTGACGCCGCAGGGCAAGATCGCGGGCTTTTTGCGGCTGTCGCTTCCCGATCGTGCTTTTGTTGCCGCGCATGCGGGCGAATTGCCGACGACGCCGGACGAGGCGATGATTCGCGAGGTGCACGTGTATGGCATGGCGGCGCGCGTGGGCGACCAAGGCCAGGCGGCGCAGCATCACGGGTTGGGGCGTTTGCTCGTAGAGCGTGCGTGCGAGATTGCCCGAGATGCGGGCTATGCGCGCATCAACGTGATTAGCGCGATTGGCACACGCGAGTACTATCGCCATCTTGGATTTTATGACCATGGCCTTTATCTGCAAAAGGAGCTCTAGATGGACAAGCCGAGTGTTTCTGCCGGCGTCGTTGCCGGCGTTGCTCTGGGAGCCGCGGCGCTTGGTGCGGCCGCCGTCGCTGTTCGTGCTGCCTGTCTGCAGGTTGCGCGAACCCGCAATGGGTTGGCGCGTGTGAAACGCGTGCACGATGAGGGCGGCGACGAAGTCCGCGTATTGGTGCAAGGCGGCGTCTACCAAAGCGCGAGTTACATTGGCGAACGCTGGGCGGAGCCCGTCTTTGCGTACTATCGCGCGTTTGACGACGTGTTTGAGGCTAAGGACGCAATGCGTGATGCTTATGGGCATGGTATCGACCGTATGCTCATGCTGGGCGGCGGCGGGTTTGCCTATCCCAAATTTGCGCTGATGTCGCACGAGAGCTTGCGCATGGACGTCATTGAGTACGATGCCGAGATTACGCGCCTGGCGCGCCGTTGGTTCTACCTGGACGAGCTGGAGCGCACGGTGGGCGATCGCCTGCGGGTGATTACCGCTGAGGCTCGCTCGTATCTGGGCGTGACGAGCGTGGGCCATCGTCGCTACGACGTGGTCGTGAGCGATTGCTTTGGCGGTGCCGAGCCCGTACGCGAGTTGGCAACGGTTGAGGCGTTGCGTTTGGTGCGGGGTAGCTTGAACTCGGGCGGCATCTACGTGGCTAATATCGTGAGCTCGAACGAGGGGAACGATGTGACGTTCCTACGCGACTGCGCTGCCACGGCACTCGAGGTGTTCGCCCACGCCTGGGTGGTCCCGTGTGGCGATGCGGAGTTCGGCGGCGAGGAGAACTACCTGCTCATCGCCAGCGACGGCGACTATGCCTTTGCCGAAGCCGTGCCTTTTGACGTCGACTTCCTCGGCACTGCCCTTCACGACAAGTAAGTCTCCCCGTCCCAAAAAAAGACTGGTTTTATGTGTGGTCGCGCCAGCTGCGGACGCGCTGCTTCATGCCCTCTATGTCGAGCACGCCTTCGGCAAAGCCCTTGCGCACGAGCTCTTCGGGAACAAACTCGTCGTAGCGGTCAAAGTAAGGAACCTCGCCAGGATAGACGAGCTCGATGGGATCAAAGTCCTTCTCGGCCTCGGCGGCGAGCACCTCAAAGAACGTCTCCTCGTCGGCCTTCATCTTGAACTGCATAAAGTATGGACGCGACGGATCGAGCCCGCGAAGGCCAAGCTCCGCGGCGCACTTAATCTTGAGCATGCGCTCGAGTGCCAAAAAGGCGTAGCTGCCCAGCCAGGGGAAGAGCACCCAGGTGTCGCCGCCTAGGTTGATGAGTGGCTTGGTCCCCGCGCCCGAAATCTCGGCCGTATGGCGAGCCTGTGCAAGACGTGCCCGTGCGTTGCCCATAAGGTACGGATATGCCGTGTGCTCGTTGAGCGCCTTGCGCATGCGCTCGAGTACGTGTGTATTGATGTCACCGGGACAGTCGCCAAAGTAGGCCGGCACCCGGCCCTTGACCTGCGTGGCAAAGACGGTATGACGCTTCCAGTCCACTTCCTCGACAATCCAGCAGTGTCCGGCGATGGCGATGCGCTCACCGGGCGGTGGCGGATTGACGATCGTGCCCAGCTCGGCCGATTCGCTGCGAACGGTGAACTCCTCGTTTTCCTGGAATACAGCGTAGAACTTAAAGTTGTTGATGATGCGCTCGCCCGCGAGGCCCACGATGAGCCCACCGCCCTCAGTGACCTGGATATGGTCGATCTTGATGAGGTGACGCAGCAGCACGCGATAATCATCGGCCGAGACGCGATGGAAATAGCTGAGCGTGAGCACGCGCTGGGCAAGTTCGGCCGGCGTGAGCTCTCCGGTGCTGGCAAGCGTCGACATGGTCTGGTGATAGAGCAGACTGTAGGGGAGTCGATCGAGCTCAGGCGGCTCGACCCACTTTTCCTCGCGATAGAGTTGTACGAGCGCGATGCCTTGCAGGAGCTTCCACGGGATGGTCTCGGGCATCATCGTGCGCGGCTCGGGCTCTTCCTCGCGCATGACGAACCACATCTCGGGCGGAAGATCGCGGCGCCCCGTGCGGCCCATTCGCTGCAAAAAAGAGCTGACGGTAAACGGCGCGTCGATCTGAAACGCACGCTCCAGACGGCCGATATCGATACCGAGCTCCAGCGTAGAGGTGGTGACGGTCGTTTGTGCCTGTTCCTCGTCGCGCATGAGCTCTTCTGCCGTCTCGCGCAGCGATGCCGAAAGATTGCCGTGGTGGATGAGAAAGCGGTCGGGCTCGTGCCGGCTCTCACAGTAGCAACGCAGCATGGAGCATACGGCCTCTGCCTCTTCGCGCGAGTTGGCAAAGACCAGGCACTTGCGGCCGCGGGTGTGTTCGAAGATATAGCCCATGCCGGGGTCGGCGTTGTCTGGTGCTGTGTCGGTGGGGCTGAGAAGCGCCTGCTCGGTCGCTCGCGGGATGTCGACTTCGCCCTCGGGGGCCGAGGAAGTTTGGCGGTCCTTGGGAGTGGCCTTGCCCCGTGCCCGCTCACGACGTTGACGGCGCTCCTCTTGTGTGAGCTGTCCGCTGTGACGCATGTCTTGGGCGCCGGCGGGCAGTGCCGCGGATGCCGCCGGCTCAATACGCTCGCAAGCAAGCATCTCGGCTTCTTGTGGACCCGTGCTCTCGAATCCCCACTGCTGTGCCTGGGGACCCGAGTTGTAGAAGTGCTCCATGGAGATGCGCCACACGCGGCGCGGTTCCTCAAAGCGGGGGATGATGCAATCGCGTCCTGTTCCCTGTGAGAGAAAGGCGCCCGTGCGCTCGGGGTCGCCGATGGTGGCAGAAAGGCCGATGCGGCGGGGCTGCACGCCCGCCATGCGCGAGAGGCGCTCGATAAGGCAGAGCGTCTGACCGCCGCGGTCGCCGCGCATGAGCGAATGAACCTCGTCGATAACCACATAGCGCAGGTCGCAGAACATACGAGGGATTGCCATGTGCTTATGGATCAGGAGCGCCTCGAGCGACTCAGGCGTAATCTGCAAGATACCGCTCGGTTTTTTGATGAGCTTAGCCTTGTGCGACTGCGAAACATCGCCATGCCAGTGCCAGACGGGGATATCGGCCTCTTCGCACAGGTCGTTGAGGCGGACGAACTGATCATTGATGAGTGCCTTGAGGGGGCCGATGTAGAGGGCGCCAACGCTCGCGGGCGGGTTCTCCCAAAACTCGGTCAGGATGGGAAAGAAGGCTGCCTCGGTTTTGCCGGAAGCCGTGGATGCCGTCAGGAGCACATTGTCCTGAGTGTTAAAGATGGCATCAGCTGCTGCAACCTGGATGGAGCGTAGACTCTCCCAATCGTGGGAGTAGATGAAGTCTTGGATAAACGGGGCGTAGCGGTCAAAGGCGTTCACGGGGCCTCCTTTCAAAAACGAATCTCTCAATGCGGTGGGCAGTGGCTTGCTGCATTACTGCCTCGACGTTTGCCCAGATAAAACCTGCCAAAATAAACCTGTCCCTTTTTGGCAGGTTAGATGGTGAATTCGGCGAAGTTGCGGTCGCCGTCTGCGGTGCCGGTGTCGCCTGTTGCGGCTGCCGGCGCCAGCGCGTCGCCGCCGACGCTTTGCAGCAGCTCGGCCACATTTGCATCGGGGTTCTGACACAGGATATCGAGCAGCTCGATAAAGTCACGAATGACCTCACGCGGCGTCAGGTGCGTATCGGCTCCCACGCGGCCGAACTCAATCTTGAGAAAGCCCACCAAGTCGTTCTCGGTAAGCGTGGGTGTCCAGCCAAAGTAGCCGGCATGGATCTGCATGAGTTTTTCGATGAGCACCAGCAGTTCCTCATAGGTGAGTGGCTGCAGGCGGATGATGGGCGCGAGCATGTCCTTAAGGTCCTCGCGCGCAAAGCGGCCCTGAGCGAGTCGGCTGCGCAGGGCTTCGTAGGAGAACACGCCGCGGCGGCGGTCTTCGATGGAGGTTGGCGTGCCGCCCATGATTATGCCCAGGTACTGCGCTTTGCCCTGGAGCGTGTCGTTGTACATGGTCAAGATCTTCTCGTAGTTGTATTGGCGCGTGATCGCGTTGGGAATCTTGTACAGATTCACGAGCTCGTCGATGAGCACCAGCATGCCCTTGTAGCCGCTGCAGACCAAAAAGCGCGCAATGAGCTTAACGTAGTCGTACCAGTCGTCATCACTGATGATGGTCGAGGAGCCCAGCTCGGCGCGTGCCTCACTCTTGGTGCGGTACTCGCCGCGAATCCATTTGGTCACGCGGCTCATGGCTTCTTCGTCGCCCTCGGATACTGCCGCGCGGTAGCGGCGGAGCATGCGGGCGAAGTCGAAGCCGTGGACCATTTCCTCGAGCGGGGCCAGTTGGGCATTGACGGCAGACTCATCGGCATCGGCACACGAGGCGACCCAGCGATCCAGGATAAGGTTGAGCGCACCGCCCTCGGGGCGCGTTTTAGTCGATATGTTGCGGATGAGCTCACGGTAGGTGGCGAGGCCCTGTCCCTGGCCGCCCTGCAGGCGGCGCTCAGGGGATAGGTCGGCATCGGCCACGACGAATCCCTCGCCCATGGCGTGCGTGCGGATGGTCTGGAGCAAAAAGCTCTTGCCGGCTCCGTAGCGACCGACCAGAAAGCGGAAGCTTGCGCCGCCGCCGGCGATGAGACTCAGGTCGGTGAGCAGGGCGCGGATCTCGACCTCGCGTCCTACGGTGATATAGGGAAGGCCGATGCGCGGGACCACGCCGCCCTTGAGCGAGTTGAGAATGACGGCAGCGACGCGCTTGGGCACGCGGGGTGCTGCGGATGCGTTATCACTCATGGTCTAGGTATCCTCTCACGTCTGCTTCGTAGTCCTCGATAATGTGCGGTCCTGCTGCGCCAAATTCAATTACGGTGTCACCCACCAGGTCAAAGAGCGCCTCGTTGATGGTATCGACGAGCATGTCCTCGCTCTGTCCCGACCTCTCCACCGCCGATGCCGTCTGCGCTGCGTTTTGCTCGAGTAGTGCTCGAAGATAGGCGTCTGCGGCGGGATCGAGTGCGGTTGCGGTGCCAGCGGGTGCAGTCGATACGACCGCTGGCGTCGGTGCGAGCAGCGGCGCCACGACACCAAACTGTTCGGTGGATATGGTCGGCTCGTCGGCCTCGTCCTGCCGAATGGGTGCCGCGACCGCCTCGACAATCGCGTCGGCTACGGGCTCGGCTTCCGGTTGCCCTGAGTCCGCTGCCTCGGCTTCCACAGGTGCGCCGTCCTCGCGCTCTTCGTCGATTAAAAGTGCTTCGCGCGTTTGCGCGGCGGCGCTCCGAATGTGCCCTAGCTGACTCAAATCGATATCGATCTTGACGGGCTGGTGCGCGGCGTCCCACGAAAGCCATGCCACGATCTCGTCATCGATGATCTTGGCCAGATATTTGGGGACCTTCTCCTCCTTCAGGGGATGGGTGGGGTCTAGGGCCAGGCGCAGGCGTTGGTCGCAGGCGCGCATCATCTCACCGAGCTTGCTGCTTTTTTGTCTGCTGCCGTGGATGTGCATGCATTCCCAAAAGCCATTTTGGCAGCGGTAGATGTGAATGGGGTCCAGGCGATATTCGCAGTCCTCGTGGCGCTCGGGCGCAAAGAACACGGCCGAGGCAAACATGGTGTAGGGCATGGCCGTCTCCTCCCCAAACAAGCTCGCTACGATGCCGGTCTTTCGGTGCGTGTCATAGTAGCGCGCCATACGGACATACACGGCGCATGCCACGTGGCGCAGGTCGCGATGGTGGGAACGGTCGAGCCGTGAGTTATTCAGGTTGTACGTGGAGAGGGCGTTTATAGCGGTCATGAGTCGCTCCTCGCCTGCCTCGTCGGGCGGAAGGGGGAGCGTGGGCTCGGAGGTTTTGCGACGCTTGGGGACTTGGGCCGACGGCGTCGGTGTAGGTGCAAGGTCTCGAGCCGCGCGGCGCAGCTCGATGAGGGCGTTGTCGAACATGACGGTTTTAGAATCGCGAAGCAGCTTGGGGTCGAGTCCGTGGAACACGGCGTAGTCCTGCAGCCACACGCGTGCAAACCGGTCGATGCCGGGCTCGAAGGCGCGGTAGGCATCCCAAAAGGCCTTGATTTTGTTAAAACCATCGAGTGGGTCATCTACGCCAATGCCACAGATCAGCTCATAGAGATACAGGAAGGCAAAGGACGTAGACGTTTCCTCGACGGTTCCGCGGCGCACTTGTGCACGCCAGGTAAAATAGCCACGCAACTGCCGATCGCTCATGGCGTTATAGGTGGGAAAGTACGACTTGAACGTACCGTTGTAGGGGCAGTCGTCCTCAAAGTCGGCCATCAGCAGGCCTTGGCGGTAGAAAAGCTCGGCTTCCGAAAGCCAGCGACCCGCGCCGCCTTTGGGGTCATCCTGCCAGCGCGATATCTCGCGCATCTTGCGGTATTGGTCGGGAAGGAAGTTCTGCATCTGACGACCGGTTTTGAGAATTGGCTCGTCAGCATAGACTTCGTTTGAGAAGCGAGCAGACTGATGGGTCCGGGCCTCGGCCATAATGCGCTCGATGAGCATCTTGATGTCCTGGTCGGCCACCGTCTCTCCTCTCCTAACGCAGCTTCGGTGACCTCATATCATAGCACAGCATCAAACAGGTGTTCGAGATACCGTTACGTAGATAGATTTAGAACAGGAGGGCATAGATGACGGCTATGACAACGGAGGGGAGCATATTGGCCGTGCGGAAGGTCTGAGGACGGATGAGGTTGACTCCGACGCAGAAGATGAGCATAGAGCCCACGAGCGATAGGCTGTCGAGGGCGGCGGCGGTCATGATGGGGGAGAGCGCGCCGGCAAACAGCGTAATCGTTCCCTGGAATACGGCAACGGGAAGGGCGGAGAAGATGCAGCCGCGGCCGAGTGAGGCCGTCATGGTGCAGACGATGATGCAGTCCAGCGCTCCCTTGAGGGCGAGCGTGGACCAGTCGCCGAGCAGGCCGTCTTGGATTGATCCCACGATAGCCATGGCACCGATACAGACGGTCAACGATGTCGAGACAAAGGCATTGGTGAACTCGTTGTCTCCCTCGCTGCCGGTTTTGCGCTTGAGCCATTCGCCCAGGTTTTCGATGCCGGCTTCCAGGTTTATGGCCTCGCCGATGAGCGAGCCGAGGGCGAACGAGACAATGAGCATGGTGGTACCAGTGGTCGCCAGCGCCTTCCCATCGATAAGGAGCATCTTTTGCATGGTGCCGCCAAGGCCGATAAACAGGACGCACAGCCCCGATGCTTTCATGAGCGTGTCTTGAATGCGCGGTGTAATGAAGCGGCCGCCCGCTAATCCCAAAAGACCGCCCGCAACTAAAAGCACAACGTTGATGATTGTTCCCAAGCCCGGCATGAGCCCTCCTGCATTGATGCCAACGTGGCAATCGTAGCAGAACGAAATGCGAGGCACATCGCGACTCATCTAATACGTTATATAAGTGGTATTAGGAATGGTGCGCAGCATTTAAGCCTCAGGTGGTTGTCGGGACATAGGGATAGTAGTCAAAGCGCAACGTCATAAGCCGCTGTGGGGATTCAATAGCCGCGGCGATGATATTGGCATCGCGGGCACGATCAAACCCTACGAGTTCGATCTGATACGAGACGTCTTGCATAATGTCCAGACGTCGCCAGGCGAGGAGTGTGTCGCCATCGAATTCCAAGGTCTTGCCTCCGTCTGGGGCAACGGCGTATAGACGCAGCTTGGCGGTGGTTGCAGGGTCGACAACCGTGACCTTTTTAATTTCGTTTCGAGTATTCTTGGCTCCCAACAAGGTGAGCAGTGTTGGGGCCACGACCTCGCCCGATGGCAAAAAGACGACTTCGATGGATTCGGGAAATGCGATGATAGCCGACTTGCGGACGGGCTGATTGGCGGCGGCAACTTCAATGTTCGCAGCGTCGATGACCTCTATGTGGTCGAGCGCGGCAAGCACGCAGCAGTTACCTTCATCGATCTCTTGAGGATCAGCAAGCCCCAGACTGTCCGCGAACTCGGGATCGTTTGGATCGGTAGCGGGCTCATTCGGTGCTTCGAAAGAAGCTGGGACGCTGTTTGTCGGCGACGGCGTGTCGCCCGCACCTGCTTCTTTATCCGTGCTCTCTTCTTGTATGGTTGCGTTGATGGGTTCGTCGTTTGAGGGGAGCGTCTTGGCGTCAAGCGCGGAGGGGAGAATTCCGATGGCTCCGGATCCGTTCCACTCCATTTCGAGAAGCGCCGGGTCGGCAAGAATGCGTTGCCTGCTTTGCGCGTGGGCATCGATTTCAATAGGGCCTGCCTCTATCCCTCGTGTAAGGCTGAGTGATCCGGCTGGCTTCTCGAAATGGGCGTCTGTGTCTTTGGCGCTGACGGCGTAGAACAGCAGGGACGCTTCTCCCGCCGCGATGGCATCGGTGCCGGCTTTGGTCAGCCGCAACGATGCCGTGAATGAGAGGGTGGGCTGCGTGTCGTCTGCATTCGCGGCGGCGCAGCCCAGACATATACCGCCTCCTTTCTCGAAAAACGTACCGTCGAAGGCGACCTTCGCTCCGTTCGCCGAGTCATCGACCGAAGCGATGTCGATGCGCAGCTCTAAATTGCATGGATCGCCATCTGCATCGAGCACAACCGAGCGCCACGTGCAGACGGCGCACCCCGCCTGGGAGCCGTTTGCCTTGTTCGAACGATTGATATCCACGACTATCGAGCCGTCCGTATTACGACGAAGGCATCCCGAGGTCGAGATTGCGGCCTGTGCGATCGAAAAACGCTTGCACGCAATGGCGCTCGACGGATTTGGTGCGGAGCTTAGGGCTGCTGGTAAGGAGTCTGCCATGACGGGAGTCGCCCAAGCGGCGACAGGCGTTCCGGTTGCGAGCGCGCCGCAGAGTGCGACGACGGGCAAAAGGTTCTTCGATGCCATGGGGTCTCCTTAGCTAATTTAGTGCGGCCTGTCCGTGTTTTGTTTCTGGCTGCGTTTGATGTGCAGCCCGAGGCCGGCGGTCCCCGCGCCTGCTGCTGTGGCGCCTGCTGCCAAGAGCCATCGTCTGTCGCCTGTCTGCGCCAACGGTTCCTCGCGGTCGCCGCGGTCGAGCTCCGAGAGGTCGACCGTCACTTGCGTGGCGGCCTGCGCCTGTTCTTGCTGGGCAAAGGCCATGGCTGGCCCAAACGCTAGGATGCTGACGGCGGCGGCCAGGGCGACGGCCTTATGCCGTGTGCGCACCGGGCTCGACCGTCCAGGTGATCGTTGCAACCTGATCGCCTTCGCCGGTTACGCGGAAGATGTCGCGCGTGACGCGGGCGACGTTTCCGCTTGTCTTGAGCTTAATTTTGTCCGTGCCGCCGGCAATGCCCTGGTAGCCCATGTCGAAGGCTGCGTTCTTGGAAAGATCGAGGCCCGTCCCCTGCATTGCGGCGCTGGCGTTCTGGAGTGCGCCGTCGGGGCCGACCTTAAAGTCGATGGAGTTCTGCGCGGTTCCGGCCTTGGCGTCGGCAGCAATGGTCCAGGTGTTCATGGCGTCGATCTTCATGTTGGTGACATGGATGCCGTAGGCCGAATGATTGTCGATGGTGGTCGCGTCTTCTGAGGGGCCCTGAAGCGTGCCGTCGGCCTTGGCGACGAAGGGAATAACCGTCGGAACTTTGAACTCAACGTTGTCGATCTCGGTCCTGACCATTACTTTCGTGGTTCCAACGCGCCCGGCCGCCATAGCTGGCGTCGGGGCGGCGCCCATTGCGAGCGCGAGCGCGAGCCCTGCGCCCACGACGAGCGCTCTGGCTCCGTTCATGTTCCTGGTGATGTCCATGGTCGTTCCTTTCTATTCGCCGCGGGCCGTCCCCGCGATGATTGGACGAATGCTGGTGAATTGCGTGCGGTGCCGCGTCGGCCGGAAAAGCTAGTTCTCGGCTTGCTCAACCCGCACCTTGACACGTGTCGGATTGCCGTGGCTGTCGAGGGTCTTGGCATCGAGTGCCTGGATCTCGATGTACGCCTCGCCTTCTTTGATGTCGCCGGCGGGGCACGTTTCGATTGTCTTGCCGGTCTCGACCACACCGGATTCGTACATGGTCTCGTCGTTTTGGATGACGCGGAATCGCTGGGGAAATTTATTGTCTTGGACGTTTTGCACGTTGACGCGCAGCTTGCCGTCCTCCTGCAGCTGAGCGACCGGTGCGACCGAAATCGTCATCATGTTGTCGCGGACGATAGCGTCGAGCTCATCTTGGATTTCCTGACGCGTTTTGCCCTCGGCCGTCGTAACCGAAGCGCCCGCCTCGGGTACGGGCTGCGACTGCCAAGCGTATAGTCCTACGGCGACAAGGGCGCAGACGATGGCCAAACAGGCAACGATGAGCTTCTTGCGACGACCCAGGCCTACAAAGTGGGGTGGCCTCTTCGCGCTCATGCGGCATCCTTGGTGGTATAGACGCGCGCAAAGGTGGACGGGTCCGCTCCAAAGAGCATGTGAAGCATCAGACGGCGCGAGTAGACGAGCTCGTCGAAGTCGGGAGGGAGCTCGATGTCGTGGATATGCGCGATGTGGTGGGCGAGCGCCGAGAACGACTCGGGGTCGCAGATCACATCGGTGGTAACGTGGTAGACCGTCGTATCGGGGAATGCCTCTTCGTCGAAAGGTAGGAGATGGGGATCGTCGTCGACTTCGATGGCGATGCCGTACTGGGGCCAGTAATATGCCATGGGAACCTCCCTGCTTCTGGGCCAAAACTTCTATCGGTTTTGGCTGTCGACGCCGACCGTATCAGCCGCTACTTGACCAATTTCTGACCAAATGCTTGACGGATTGGCGTCTCCGCAGGTAAAAGGCGGCAAAAAATACTCCAACTTTTTTCGAGCGACAATCGCGCGGTCGGCGACGGCGGGGCCATATGTGTCAAAAGCATCGTCTGCCGAGGAAGCCTTGCCGTTCGCCGAATTGCACGAACGTAAAAATCGCCAATTATGGAGACGGTCTCGAACACGTCGACGAAACGATGCGGTAACATCTCCCTGCAAACACTGTAGTTAGCTAAAGGGGGAGTTCGCGTGTCTGCAACCATCAAACCCTTCACCGACGAGTTCGAAGAGTATGGTCGCGATGAGTCTCGCGCATCGGGCGAGGCCTCGAGCATCTCGTTTCCGACAACGGAAGACGAGGTCCGTGCCATTTTGGAAAAGCTCCATGCCGAGCGTGTCCCGGTAACGGTTCAGGGCGCCCGAACCGGCCTTGCCGCCGGTGCCGTGCCCCACGGCGGGCATATCCTCAATACTTCCCGTATGAATCGCTACTTGGGCCTTCGCCGCGATGAACAAGGCCAATTTCTGCTGCGCGTGGAGCCGGGCGTTGTGCTCTCGGAGCTGCGCAAGCAGCTGGGCAAGAAGGTACTGCCGGCCGCTGGCTGGGAGCAGGCATCGCTTAAGGCCTACGATGAGTTTCAAGATGCCCCCGAGCAGTTCTTTCCCACCGATCCCACCGAGGCATCTGCCTGTCTGGGCGGCATGGCGGCATGCAACGCCTCCGGCGCCCGCAGCTACGCTTACGGCCCCATGCGCCCGCATATCACGGGACTCCACGTCGCGCTGGCTGATGGCGATTTGCTTGAGCTTCAGCGCGGCGAGGTTTTTGCCCAGGACCGTCACCTGTCGCTCGTGACGGCAGAGGGCCACACACTCGAGCTCGATCTTCCTGGCTACACCATGCCCAAGACCAAAAATGCCTCGGGTTATTTTGTTGCGGACGATATGGACGCCATCGACCTCTTTATCGGCGCTTGTGGCACGCTCGGCGTTATCACTGAGCTCGAGATTGCCCTGCAAGCGGCACCTGCGGTCGTTTGGGGCGTGAGCTGTTTCTTTGACAGCGAAGACAAGGCCGTGTCCTTCACCGATTCCGTGCGTCCCGTCCTGTCCCATGCGGCTGCCATCGAGTACTTCGACGCTGGCGCCCTGGATATTCTACGTCGCCAGCGCGAGCAGTCGACGGCGTTTGCCTCGCTGCCGGCGCTCGACAAAGAGGCCAAGGTCTGTGTCTACGTGGAGCTCGACTGCGACGACGAAGTTCAGGCGACTGAGGAGCTGTATCACTTGGGGTGGGTACTGGAGCTTGCGGGTGGCCGCGACGACGCGACCTGGGTTGCGCGCACCGAGGTCGATTGCGAATGCCAGCGGTTCTTCCGCCATGCGGTGCCCGAGAGCGTCAACATGCTCATCGACGAGCGTCGCCGCACGGATCCCGCCATCACCAAACTGGGCTCGGACATGTCGGTGCCCAATGCACGCTTGGCCGATGTCATCGCCCTTTATCGCCGCACGTTGGCCGAAAGTGGGCTTGAATCTGCCGCCTGGGGGCACATCGGTAACAACCATCTGCATGTGAACATTCTGCCGCGCGATGCGCAGGAATACCGCCGCGGCGGAGAACTCTTTGCCCGGTGGGCTTCCGAGGTCACGGTCATGGGCGGCGCCGTCTCCGCCGAACACGGTGTCGGCAAGATCAAGGCGGGCTTCTTGGAGACGATGTACGGTCACGAGGCCATGGTCGAGTCGGCACGGCTTAAGCTCCAGCTCGATCCTGCCGGGCAGCTGGGCCGCGGTAACCTGTTTTCGGAGAAGCTCTTGGATGAGCTCGTCCAGAAAGGGGGCGCGTGAAGATGAGCGATTTCCATATGGTGGTGTGCGTCAAGGCCGTGCCGGGAAGCACCGAGGTCAAGATGGACCCCAAGACCAATACCATCGTGCGCGATGGCAAACAGGCGGTCATTAATCCCTTTGACGCGAGCGCTTTGGAATGCGCGCTGGCGCTGAAGGACGACTTTATCGGCTTTGGCATGGATGTGCGCGTGACGGTGGTGTCGATGGGCATCCCCGCGACCGAGTCGCTGCTGCGCGACTGCATCGCTCGAGGCGCCGACGACGCGCTGCTGCTGACCGATCGCGCCTTTGCAGGTGCCGATACCCTGGCAACCACCTATGCCCTCAAGTGCGGCATCGAGGCGCTCGACGAGGACTTCGACCTGCTCATCTGCGGCAAGATGGCGGTGGATGGCGATACGGCCCAGATTGGTCCCGAGCTTGCCGGTGCCTTTGATATTCCCTGCGTGACCGACGTGAGCTGCGTGCAGAGCGCGGGCTTTACGACGTGTGGCTCGCTGGCGCTCGTTCACGGATGCGATGCCGGCGAGGAGACGGTGTGTCTTGAGATGCCGTGCGCGATGACGACTGCCAAGGAGATTGGCCAGTTGCGTATGCCGAGTATTGCCGGTATCCGCGCGGCGGAGGAGGCGGACGTGCGCGTGGTCAGTGCCGCCGACGTGAACGCCGACCCCGCGCGTTGCGGTCTTGCCGGGTCGCCGACACAGGTCGTGCGCTCGTTTGTGCCCGACCGTGACCAAACGTGCGAGGCCGTTGACGGAACGGCGTCCGAGCAGGCGGCAAAACTTGCCAAGATCATCGAGGGGATGGCATAGATGAGCGGACTGATTATCGATAGCGAAGCCTGTATCGGCTGCGGTCGCTGCGTTCGCGCCTGCGCCTCGGGCGGCATTGTGGTGGAGGGCGAGCGTCCCACCGATGCGCCCGCGTAACCGACGGCTGTATCCTATGCGGTGGGTGCGTCGACGCCTGCCCTGTCAACGCTATCTCGATCGAGTGTGACGAGGCCGCTGGTGCGGTGGACCTTGATGCATATCGAGACATTTGGGTCTTCGTGCAGACCGACGAGCACGATACGGTGACTCCCGTTGCCTATGAGCTTATGGGCAAGGGGCGCGAGCTTGCCGATGCTCGCGGCTGCCGTCTGGTGGCACTGGTCGGCATGAGCCCCGAGGGCTCGCTCGGGGACCTGGAGCATCTGGTTTGCGCGGGCGCCGACGAAGTCCTGGCCTGTCGCGACGAGCGCCTGCGCCAAAACGATGCGGAGGTCTACGCCCGCTTGATCTGCGATTTGGTAGCCGAACGCAAACCCGAGGCCATCCTATACGGTGCGACCGCTTTTGGTCGCGAACTGGCACCCGGCGTTGCCGTGCGTTTGCAGGCGGGCCTTACGGCTGACTGCACCGTACTTTCGATGGATACAGAGACGGGACTGCTGCAACAGACGCGTCCGGCGTTTGGCGGCAACCTGATGGCCACCATCATTTGCCCCAACCACCGTCCGCAGATGGCAACGGTGCGCCCCGGTATCTTTAAGGCTCCCGACTTCGACTACGGCCGCTCTGGCACGATCACCCAGATATCGCTTGCGGATGATGCTAAGGCTCGTGTCGAGATCTCGATTCCCGCCGAGGAGTGGGGACAGCAGCCCTCGATCGCCAATGCCGAGCGCCTGGTCGTGGTGGGTCGCGGCATTGGTTCCAAGAAAAACCTGCCGTTGATGCGAAGGCTCGCCGAGGCTCTGGGTGCCGAGCTTGGTTGCACGCGTCCCGTCGTGGAGGCGGGTTGGCTGGAGTATCGCCACCAGATTGGCCAGACGGGCGTATCGGTTTCGCCCAGGCTTCTCGTGAGTATCGGTGTTTCGGGCGCCATCCAACATCTTGCCGGCATCGGTGGGGCGGAGTGCATCATCGCCATCAACGAGGACCCGGATGCCCCCATTTTCGGTGCTGCCCAGTACAAGGTTGTTGGGGACGCCGTCGAGGTCGTCGAGGAGCTGCTGGCCCAGCTTGAGCGCTAGGCGCGCGCCAGCCAGTCGCGCATCTCGTCCTTTAGGCGGCTCCAAGTTGCCTGCGTGGCGGGGTCGGTAAAGGGCCGCGTAATGCCAAAGGGCGCGTCGAGCAGGCGGTGGATATCGCCCTGTTCGCGCGCCAGCGCGCGGCTTGCTGGATAGACGAGCTCAAACATAAAGCAGATGAGTCCCACCAGGTAGTCTGCGGGCTCGTTGCGCTCATCGCGTGCGACGCAGCGGTGCTCGTCAAAGGCGGCAAGTGTCGGCGACGAGAAACGGCTGCCGAGAAACGTCTTCTCGTCCACCTTGAGGATAGTGTCGACAGTGCTGTCGGCGATGGTGCGCATAATGTCGATCTTGTCGCCATCGCGCACGATATCGCAGAAGCTCCGCGTGCGCTCGTCGAGCTGCGCGGGTAGACGGAAATCGCTGTGATAGGCAATGCTCGCTCGGATGAGCTCATCTTCTGCCGGGTCATCGATAAAGTCGCGGATGCTCGTTACGGCGGGTGCATCGGCGGGATTCTCGCCAAAGAGGACCTCGATGCCCAGCGCCGCATGGCTCATGCTCTCGGCGTCCTTAAAGGTGTCCCAGCGTCGCAGCTGCTCAAAGCGGCCCATATCGTGTAGCAGGCCGCAAAGCCATGCCAGGTCAATATCTTCTGACGACCAGCCCTGCTCGCGCGCTACGGCATCGCATGCCTCGGCCACGTGGTACGTATGCTCGATTTTGAGCGCGATGCGTGGGTTGGTGGCGTCGTAGGCATCGGTGTAGCTTTTGAAGGCCGCGCGCGCCCGGTCTCGATCGATAGCTGTCATAATGACTTCCTAAAAAGTTGTGTCTTTCGATCCGGTGGCAATTGTAGGTGAACTCGGTTGCTGCCGGATGATGATTCTGCCGTGTCGCTACATGCGGCTCGGAGACCTTGTCAGGATGAGAAACGTATGGTGCTCAAAATCGTTAGAACCGTCTGGCCAGTGATGCTTACCTATGTTGCAATAGGCGCGCCGTGCGGAATGATCATGGGGCAGACGGGAATGGAGCCCTGGATGGTCTTTGCTCTAAGCAGTACGTTTGTGACGGGCAGCGGCCAGTTTATGATCTGCAACCTGTGGCTGGCGGGTGTGCCTGCAGCATCGATCGTCGCGAGCGTCGCCGCAATCTCCTCGCGCTTTGCGCTTTACTCGGCATCGATCGCACCGCATCTGAGGGGTGCCTCGAAGCGTCAGACGCTGGCTGTTGCCGCGACACTTACCGAGGAGGCATATGGCATCTCGCTTGCCAAGTTGGTTGAAGGGGAGGATTGGGGCCCGCGCGAGTCCTTTGTGCTCAACGTAATCCTCATCGCAACATGGGGCGTTTCGTGTACGATGGGCGCCATCGTCGGCGCCGTTGTCGATGTTCCCACCGCCATTGCAGCCTTTGTCTGCACCTCGCTCTTTATCTGCCTGCTCTTTTCGCAGCGGCTGTCGCGCGGTAACGTTGTCGCGGCGGTTTCGGGCGCGGTGTCCGTCGCCGTATGCAAGTTCTTGGGCCTCGCGAATATTGCCGTGCCGGCAAGCGTCGTGGTCGGCATTGCCATTGCGCTGGCGTGCGATGCTGTATTTGACGGAAGAGGTGCCCGCGATGCCCGCTAACGAGTTCTTGGTTCTGTGGCTGTCGTCGTGGGCTGCTATCGCGTTCTTTCGCATCGCGCCGGCGTTCGCCTTGCGCGGGCGGACCCTGTCGCCCCGCATTACCGAGGCCCTGGGCTATATCCCGCCCGCTGCCTTTGCCGCGCTGGTCGCCAACGACTTGGTGAACCCCGGCGCGTTCGACGCGGGACTCTGGCCTGCCTTGGTTCCCTGGATTGCGGCCACCGGCGTCGTGGCGGTGGCAATCAAGACAAAGTCGATGTTGTGGTGCTGCGTTTCGGGCATCGTGTTCTATATCGTTTTGAGCCTCGTATAGGAGCAGGACGCGTTATCGTCCCGGCCTAACGAATCGAATTTCTCACCGAGGCGGTCTGCTTCTTCTGGTACCATGGTCAAACTTTACTGTAGCAAAGCGTGACGTGGGCTTTTGTTCTGCGTCAGCGGAAATGGGGGTTTCATGGCACAGGAAGCGACCGCCAGCGAGCAAAAGAAATTCAAGGTACCGCGCATCCCGGGCGACATCATGATCTATCCGATGATCGTCGGCCTTTTGCTCAATACCTTCTGCCCGCAGGTCTTTGAGGTCGGCGGCTTCTTTACGGCTGCCTGCCGCGGCGGCTCCAACACCATCGTTGCCGCGATCTTGCTGTTCGTGGGCGCCGGCATCAGCTTTAAGTCCACGCCGGGCGCCATCAAGACCGGCATCGTCGTGCTGATTCCTAAGCTTGTAGTGGCAGCCGCGCTGGGTCTGGGCGTCGCGTACTTCTTTAACGATAACTTTTTAGGCCTGAGCTCGGTTTCCATCATCGGCGGCATTACGTTTTGCAACATGGCGCTCTATACGGGCATCATGGGCGAGTTCGGCGATGAGTCCGAGCAGGGCGCTGTCGGTATCCTGTTCTTTACGGCCGGCCCCGCCGTCACGATGATCATCCTTGGTGTTTCGGGTCTCGCCAACATCCCCGTCGGCACCATCATCGGATCCATCCTGCCGCTTGTTATCGGCATGGTCCTGGGCAACTTGTTCCCGTTTATCAAGAACCTGCTGGTTCCCGGCGCCAATCCCGCGATCGCTGTAATTGGTTTTCAGCTCGGTGCGTCCATGAGCCTTTCGAGCTTCATCGCCGGTGGCATTTCGGGCATCCTGCTGGGCCTCATCACGCTCTTTATCGTCGGTCCCATTACCTTTGCCTTCGAGCGCCTGTGTGGCGGCAATGGTAAGGCGGCTGTGGCATGTTCCACCATTGCCGGCACGGCCATGACCACGCCGGTCGCCCTCGCCGAGGTCGCTCCGCGCTATGCCGAGCTTGCGCCCACCGCGTATGCGCAGATCGCCACTGCCGTCATCATCACGGCAATCATGGCCCCGATTCTGACCGGCTGGGTCGATAAGAAGTTCTGCCAGAGCAAGGAAGACCTGTCGCCTGCCGGTGTCGAGGCCATCGAAGAGGCTGTCGCGACCGACATCGATGGCGAGTAGCAATCGATACCCATCAATGATTCCGGCGTGCAGCTCGCGCCGTTTGAGCGCCCGAACGAGAGCTGTCTTGCAGTGACGTTCGGTCGCTCTGCTATTATTCCCCTTACCCCTGCGGAGTAGGGGGTGTTTGTTGCCCAGATTCGAATTGGGCGATTCTGGCCACTTGGATATTGAAGGGAGGGCGTCTAGTGGTAAAGGCACTCAAGATCGAGATATTCCTGCTGTGCATGATTATTCTTATCGGACTTGCCGTACGAAGCCGTCGCTCCCTGTTCTCGAGCACCCAGCAGCTTTTGTTTAGCATGCTGGGCTACACGTCTGCTGCCTACATTTTCTTCGATATGATCTGGACGCTCTCGGACGGCGTGAGCACTCCTGTAGGCATCACGGCCAACTGGATTTCCAACGCGGTTTCGTTTTCGCTGTTCGCCATCGCGTGCCTCATTTGGTTTTTCTATTCCGAGACGATGCAGGGCTCACGGCTCCTGACCACGCCCTATAGGGTGGTACTTTTAACGTTGCCAACCGCATTGGTGGTCGTTCTGGCATTTACCAGCTACTGGACGCACGCTATGTTCTATATCGATGCGCGGGGCGTATATCGTCGCGGAGCGCTTTATATGATTCAGCCTATCGTTAGCTACTGCTACGTCATATATACGTCCTTGCATGCCTTTATTCAGGCTCGAAAAGTCGAAAGCCTGCAAAAGAAGGCCATTTATCGCACCCTCGCCTTTTTTGCGGTTCCCGCTCTGGTGGGCGGTACCTTTCAGATCGTATACTCGGTGCCTGGCCTTTGTGTCGGCATAATGATTAGCATGTTGCTGCTCTATATCATCTGCCAGGAGCAACTGATCTCGACTGACCCGTTGACTGGACTCAACAACCGCAACCGTTTTGAGACCTATATGCTGTCGCTCTTTTCAAATGTGGATCAGGCCGAAGATGTATATCTGCTTATGATGGACGCTGACGGCTTTAAGCAGATTAACGATCGCTATGGACATGTGGAGGGCGACCATGCTCTTCAGGTAATATCCGCTGCGCTCAAAGAGGTCTGCTCGGCGTCTGGTGGCTTTATCGCGCGTTATGGTGGCGATGAGTTCGTGGTGCTCCAAAAGGCAGCGGCGGAACAGGATATCATGCATCTGTGCGCGACAATCAACGACGAGCTCGCGCATGCCGAGGTGCCGTATACATTGCGGATGTCCATCGGTTGCGCGCGGGTCGGCGATAGTGTTGATACCTGGCAAGACTTACTTCGCGCTGCCGATGCGGAGCTCTACCGCGTCAAGGCCGAGAAAAAGAAAGCCGGCATCCAGATACGCTAGGAAAAGGGTCGCACGCTTGCGTGCGTGGCGGCCCTCAGCTCATCGATGTATTCCATTAAGCTAAAGTGTGCAAACGCCCTCCCTAAAAAGGTGAGCTCGCTAGGCTTTTTTGGGTTTGTTGACGATGATGATGCCGCCGCAGACCAACAACAGGGCAACGATGACGGTAACGGGGCTCGTGCCAGCGCCCTCGCCGAGCAGCAGTGCGCTCAACAGCACGCCAAAGACCGGGTTCATAAAGCCAAAGACCGACACGCGGCTGACGGGGTTGACGGCGAGCAGGCGGGACCACAGCGAGTACGCGACGGCGGAGATAAGCGCCATGTAGATGATGAGCGCGATGGCGGGGGCGACTTCGGTGGGGGACAATGTGCCGCCCATCAAAAACCCGATGGCGGTAAGGACCAGGCCGCCGACTAAAAACTGCCAACCAGCGAGCAAGACGCCGTCATGCTCGCGCGAGAAGATGCCAATGAGACAGGTCGATAGGGCGCCCGCGACAGTGGAAGCCAAGATAAAGCCTTCGCCGTCGAGCGTAAAGCCAAAGGTGCCATCCGCACCCGAAAGGTTGACGAGCGCGACGCCGGCAAAGCCCAGCGCACAGCCAAGCACCTTGGCCGTATTGAGCTTCTCGGTGTGAAATGCCAAGGCGGCAAAGAGGATTGCGAGGAAGTTGGCGCTGGCCTCGATGATGGAGCTCGACATGGCACTGGCACGCGAGAGTCCCAGATAGAAAAAGAAGTACTGCCCGATAGTCTGGAAGAGCGACAGGATGCAGATGGGCTTGATATCGCGCACCTGTGGGACGAGCGGGCGGCGCTGGGCTGTGCTCATACCGGCGATAACCAGGATACCGGCAAGCGTGAAGCGCAAACCTGCAAAGAGTAGCTGCGAGGCGCTATCGTGCGCCGGGATACCAAAGAGTGCGTAGCCGATCTTGATGCAGGGAAAGGCCGATCCCCAGAGTGCACAGCAAACAAGACAGCCCAGGATGAGTCCGGGCAGGGTGGCGAGATACGGCTTGCGGCTTTCCATGATGTCCTTCTCCTATACGCGCAAAGCAAAAAAGAACCCGCCACCGGGCGTGCCGGTGGCGGGTGTTGTTACCCGAGGGGATTGTACCCGATGGGAAAGCTTTAAGCGAAGTAGGCTACGCCGCTCTCAAAGATCGGCATGAACTTATCGCCGGGGACATGCTCGGGCACGTTGCGGTACAGGTTGTCGCCGCGGCGCTCGGCATGACCCATCTTGCCCAGGACGCGGCCGTCGGGGCTCGTGATACCCTCGATGGCAAGTGCGGAGCCGTTGGGGTTGACGGAAAGGTCCATGCTCGGCTTGCCGTCCTCGCCCACGTACTGCGTGGCGACCTGGCCGTTGGCGATGAGCTGGGCGAGCACCTCGTCATTGGCGACAAAGCGGCCCTCGCCGTGGCTGATGGCGACGGTGTAGGGGTCGTCCAGGCTGCACTGCGACAGCCACGGGGACAGGTTGGACGAGATGCGGGTGCGCACCAGACGGCTCTGGTGGCGGCCGATGGTGTTAAAGGTCAGCGTGGGTGCATCCGGCGTGGCGTCGACGATGTCGCCATAGGGCACCAGGCCGAGCTTGACCAGGGCCTGGAAGCCGTTGCAA
>DBGDZK010000054.1:0-7149 GCA_048373195.1 Collinsella sp. | reverse complement strand
TGTATGTGATCCTGTCGTGCACCGATAAGGTCGACGGTTATCTGGCGCGCTCGCGCAACGAGATCACCGACTTCGGTAAGTTCTTGGATCCTATCGCCGATAAGCTGCTGGTGTTCTCGGCCCTGCTGCTGTTCTTGGATTTTGGCGCGGTGACCGTGTGGTCCGTGTTCATTATCCTATTCCGTGAGCTGCTGGTGAGCGCCCTTCGCATGGTCGCGAGTGCGGCCGGTGTGGTCGTTGCGGCCGATAAGCTCGGCAAGTACAAGACGGCAACCACGATGGTCTCCATCTGCGGTTACCTGTGCGTTTTTGCTATGGCCGGCTTGCACCTTGGCCCGGTGGCACTGACGCTCGGCATCTACTCGGTGTCGCGCTTCTTGTACGCCGTTGCCGTTGTCCTGACCGTTATCTCGGGCGCCCAGTACTTCTGGAACTGCCGCAAGATCGTCTTTTCGGTCTAGGTCCTGGTGGGTATGACGGAATCTTTTGAGCAGATTTCCGCACACAATGAGGAGCTGGCGCGCGATATTGTCGAGCGCGCGAGCGCTCGGGGCGTGACGGTTTCGACGGCTGAGTCGCTGACGGCGGGTATGATCGCATCGACGATTGCCGATATCCCGGGCGCCTCGGCGGTGCTGCGTGGCGGTGTGGTGACCTATTGCGATGAGATTAAGCATCGCGTTCTTGGTGTTGAGCAGGAGACGCTCGACCGCTATACCGCGGTGTCGCATCAGACCGCGCGCGAGATGGCGGTGGGTTCGCTGGAGCTGTACCAGAGCGATATTGCAGTGAGCGCAACGGGTTATGCCGGCCCCGGCGGTGGTACTGAGGACGATCCTGCTGGCACTTTCTATATTGGCTGGGCACATCGTTCCGCCGATGGGGGAGTGCCGGTCGTGGACTCTGTGCGCTGCCACTATGAGGGCGACCGTTCGTGTGTTCGTGCCCATGCGGTCACGGAGGCATTGGGTCGCATTGCCCTTGTGCTCAACCCTATGGAATAGACGTGTTTTAAGGGGCCTCCGGGCCCCTTAATTGTGGAGATAGGGACCTCTGACAAATTTAGCGTTTGTGCTGGTTGTAGATGTATTTTTGCCTGCCTTGTTCATATTTGGTCCTTTGTGGTCAAGTATTTGGTCAGTGTTTGGTCGGCGTTTGGTTGGGTTTTGGAAAGACCGCCTGCATATGATTGGCCTGAACGGTTGACCACGAACAGCCGTTCGTTTATTATCGATGCAGGTTGTTAAGAGGAGGGCTATTCATGGCCAAGAATTCAGGTCCCGTACGTACCGTTCATGCTCGCACGACGGGTAAAGAGCGCGATGAGATGATCGCCACCACCAAGGCCGAGATCGAGAAGAAATTCGGCCAGGGTTCCATCATGAGGTACGGCGACGGTGGCCCCGAGCTCGAGGTCGAGGCCATTCCCACGGGCGCCCTGGCCCTCGATGCCGCGCTGGGTATCGGCGGCGTGCCGCGCGGCCGTATCGTCGAGATTTACGGTCCTGAGTCCTCCGGTAAGACGACGCTTTCGCTCGAGATCCTGGCCGAGGCCCAGGCAATGGGTGGCGTTGTGGCATTTATCGATGCCGAGCATGCGCTCGATCCCACGTATGCCGCGCGCATCGGCGTGGATATCGACGAGGTGCTCATTTCCCAGCCCGATACGGGCGAGCAGGCGCTCGAGATCGTTGACATGCTCGTGCGTTCCGGCGCCATCGATGCCATCGTCGTCGACTCCGTCGCCGCGCTGACCCCGCGTGCCGAGATCGAGGGAGAAATCGGCGATACTACGGTCGGTCTTCAGGCTCGCCTGATGAGCCAGGCGCTCCGCAAGCTCGCCGGCTCGCTGTCCAAGTCCAACACGACGTGCATCTTCATTAACCAGCTGCGTGAGAAGATCGGCGTCATGTTCGGCAACCCCGAGACCACGACGGGCGGCCGCGCCCTTAAGTTCTTCTCTTCGGTGCGTATCGACATTCGCCGCATCGACAGCATTAAGCTTAAGGACGAGGTTATCGGTAACCGCGTGCGCGCCAAGGTCGTTAAGAACAAGGTGGCAGCTCCGTTCCGTTCTGCTGAGTTCGACATCATGTACGGTACGGGCATCTCTAAGGAGGGCTCAATTCTGGACATGGCTGTCGAGTGCGGCATCTGCAAGAAGATGGGCTCCTGGTTTGCCTATGGCGAGGACAAGCTCGGCAACGGTCGAGAGGCCGCCAAGGCTTTCCTGCGCGAACACCCCGATTGCGCCGACGAGATTGAGCATAAGGTCCGCCTTGCCTGCGGACTTGAGTTTGATGACGATGCTCCGTCTGAGGTCGAGCTGACCGATCAGCCTGCGCCTGAGGAGTTTGACGAGCTTTACGCCATCGATGGTTCCGCCATGCTCGATGATGACGACGAGTAGCGGTTACGCTCATGTCGTATACGGTGACCGAGGCCACGGTCGTCTTTCCCGATAAGAAGGCGGCCTCCTCGTTCTCGAGCGGGTATGCGTCCAAAAAGCCTTGCGCACATATCGATTGTGAGCTTGAGGGCGGTTTTGAGCGGTCCATCTGGATTCCCGTGCGGGTCGCGCGCCTGTATGTCAAAAATCGCCCCGATCTGCCCTGCGATTGGGATAACTTTCGTGAGGCGGTGCAGCTCATCGAGGGTAAATGTGCGCTTACCATGGTGACCGAGATGCTATCGCGCCGCGACCATGCGACGGGTGAGGTCCGTGACAAGCTGGCTCGCTACGGCTTTCACCAGCCCGCGATCGATTTCGCCGTCGAGCGCGCCACCGAGTATCACTTTTTAGACGAGAACCGCTTTTGCTCGTACTTTATCGAGGAGCGCAAGCGGCGCGGTTGGGGACAGCGCAAAATCGAGACCGAGCTCAAGCGCCGTCATGTCGTGCTCGATGACATTCCCGGTTATCCCGAGGATTATTTTGGCGTCGAAGACGATTTGGCGCGTGCGTCAGCCCTGCTCGCCAAGCGTCGTGTTCCAGAGACGCGCGGATTCGAAAAACTGGTTCGGTTTTTGATGGGCAAAGGCTTCTCGTATCACATCGCCGCCGATGCCGTTAAGGCACGTCTCGATGCCGAACGCGAGGAATGTGCAGTTTAGGCGTATGCGCTTTGTGGCCCTGCCGTTCACCGCGTTTTAGCCGCCGTGCCGGGGCCATTTATTTGACAGTTGTTGTGGTTCAACGTACGATAAACACTGTCATTTGCTTTGTGATATGTGCTCATCTGTGATGAGTTTGTTTATATGTTTATCTGTATCCGACCCGCATAAGCTGCGCCCATATTACTCAAATGTCGCGAGCCGTTCGTAAGGACGGTTCGCTTTGTTGTGTAACGAATCCATAAAAAGGAGTGAGCATGCCTATCATCGCAGCGCTCGTTGGCATCGTTTTGGGTGCCATCGCCGCCATTGCCTACATGCGCACCGCCAAGCAGGGTAGTCTTCACGAGGCCGACGAAAAGATCCAGTCGGCACACGCACAGGCTGAGTCCCTGATCGGTGATGCAAAGCGTCAGGCCGAGACCCTCAAAAAAGAGGCTCTGCTCGAGGCTAAAGAGGAGATCATCAAGAACAAGCAGGCCGCCGAGGCCGAGGACAAGCAGCGTAAGAGCGAGATTCGTACGCTCGAGAACCGCGTGATGCAGCGCGAGGAATCCCTCGATCGCCGAAACGACGCTCTCGACAAGCGTGAGCACCAGCTGTCCAGCCAGGCCGGTCAGGTCGAGAAGCGCTCCCGCGAGCTTGAGGAGCTCTGCACTAAGCAGACCTCCGAGCTCGAGCGTATTGCCGACCTTACCCGCGAGGACGCCCACAAGGAGCTCCTCGATAAGGTTCGCGGCGAGGTCACCCACGAGGCCGCCACGATCATTCGCGAGTCCGAGCAGCAGGTTCGCGCCGAGTGCCACAAGACCGCCCAGGAGATTCTGTCCCTGGCGATTCAGCGCTGCGCTGCCGACCACACAGCCGAGGTCACCGTTACCTCCGTGCACATTCCCTCTGATGACCTCAAGGGCCGTATCATCGGTCGCGAGGGTCGCAACATCCGGACCTTCGAGCAGGTTTCTGGTGTCAACCTCGTGATCGACGATACGCCCGAGACCGTCGTTCTTTCGAGCTTCGACCCGGTCCGTCGTGAGACCGCTCGTGTTGCCCTCGAGAACCTCATCGCCGACGGCCGCATTCACCCCGCCCGCATCGAGGAGATGTATCACAAGGCTGCCGATCTGGTTCAGCAGCGCGTGCGCGAGGCTGGCGAGCAGGCTGCCTTCGATACCGGCATTCACGACCTGCATCCCGAGATCGTCAAGACCCTTGGTGCCCTGCGCTACCGTACCTCGTTTGGTCAGAATGTGCTTCAGCACTCCCTCGAGGTTTCCGATCTGTGCGGCGTGATGGCTTCCGAGCTTGGCCTGGACGTTGTGACCGCTAAGCGCGCCGGCCTGCTGCACGACCTGGGCAAGGCAATCGACCACGACGTCGAGGGCCCGCATGCCGTCATCGGCGCCGAGCTTGCCCGCCGTTATGGTGAGAAGCCCGTTATCGTCCACGCTATCGAGGCTCACCATGCCGATGTCGACCCCAACACGGTGCTCGATGTCCTGGTACAGGCCGCCGATGCTGTCTCTGCCTCTCGCCCCGGTGCCCGTCGCGAGTCTGCCGAGAACTACATCAAGCGTCTTGAGAAGCTCGAGGAGATCGCCAACTCCCATGACGGCGTCGAGCGTACCTATGCCATGCAGGCTGGTCGCGAGGTCCACGTGATGGTTCAGCCGGACAAGATCTCCGATGCCCAGTCCACGGTCCTAGCTCACGATATCGCCCATCAGATCGAGGAAGAGATGGAGTATCCCGGTCAGGTGCGCGTCGTCGTGATTCGCGAGAGCCGCGCTGTCGATATCGCTAAATAACATGAGCGACGCGAACGAGCTCATCTCATTTATCGCGTCGATGTCGGGGGAGGGCAACCTTCGCGTCGAGGAGAACCTTGGCGAGGGGTATGTCCGCCTCCGCGTTTCGGAGGCCGAGCGGCGCCAGGCAAAGCACGACATTCAGCATGTCGAGGATATCGTCATCGAAATGCTCCGTAATGCTCGCGATGCCGGCGCCGACAAGGTCTATCTCGCCACGACCAAGGAAGATGGCGTCCGCACGCTTGTCTTTCTGGATAACGGTTCGGGCGTTCCGCAGGATATGCAAGAGCGAATCTTCGATGCCCGCGTTACCTCCAAGCTCGAGAGCATGAAGATGGACCGTTGGGGCGTTCACGGTCGTGGCATGGCATTGTTTTCGATCAAGCAGAACACCGACGAGGCCCGTGTGGTCACGTCTGGTGTCGACCTTGGCTCGGCCTTTAAGGTGAGCGTTGCGGCCGACCGCCTCAGTGAGCGTGCCGATCAGTCCAGCTGGCCCCAGGCCGTCAAGGATGAGGACGGACGTTATGTCTGTGCTCGCGGCCCGCATAATATTATTCGCGCTGCTTGTGAGTTTGCGCTCGAGGAGTTGCGTGGTTGCGATGTCTATCTTGGTTCTCCGTCTGAGATTGCCGCGACCCTTTATGCTCAGGCGTCAAGTCGGCTCGATACGTCGCGTCTCCTGTTCATTGATGACGAGAGTGAGCTTCCGGTTGTCGATCGTTTAGGCCTTGCCTCTGATGCCGAGGACTTTATCCGTATCTGTTCGGGTTTGGGTCTTGAGATGTCCGAGCGCACGGCTCATCGCATTTTGGCAGGGCAGATTAAGCCCGTTCGCGGTGTGACCGCGCGTCTGCTGCGCGAGCGTGATTCGTCCTCGCATGCGCAGGCTCCTGTCGATCTTGCGAAGGATCGTCGCGGGCTACGTATTGCCAAGGATGACATGGCACAGTTTTCGCGTGCTGTGGAGCGTGACTTTAATGACCTTGCCGCCCGGTACTATCTCAACCTTTGCGGCGACCCAAAGATTCGTGTTTCGCGTGATCGAATCACTGTGACCTTCGATCTTGCCAAAGAGGAATAGTGCCTTTACCGAGTCCACTCGGTACGATACAGTTATTGCAGTTAAAACGTACTTTTAAACGCAGGAGTTTCTTCATGGATTGCCTGAAGGTATCAAGCAAATCATCGCCCGCGTCCGTTGCCGGCGCCATCGCCGGCATGGTCAAGGATGGTGTACCCGTCAACATCCAGTGTGTCGGCGCTGGTGCTGTCAACCAGGCCATTAAGGCCGTGGCTATCGCGCGCGGTTTTTTGATTCCAACCGGTTTTGATATTTCCTGCGCGCCCGTGTTCTCCGACATCCTCATTAACGGGGAGTCGCGCACGGCCATCCGCCTTTCTATCTACGTTCACCAGATCAATCGAGCTGCTATGGATAACGTCGTCATGGATGATGTTAAGCCTGTGGCATAGTTTCTGCTTGCCTCGATTCGCCTCCCTTCCATCGTTAGGACTTGTGCACATGGACCAGCGTTCCGTACGCGATATTCTTGCCGGTAAAACCTACTTTATCCGCACATTCGGCTGCCAGATGAACCAGCACGACTCCGAGCGCGTGAGTGGCTTGCTCGATTCGTATGGCTGTCTTATGGCGCTCGATCCCGAGCATGCCGATATTGTCGTGTTCATGACGTGCTGTGTGCGCGAGGCTGCCGATACGCGCCTGTACGGTCAGTGCAATTCCTGCAAGAGCCTGCCTCCTTCGCCTTCGGGTAAGCGTGTGGTCGCCGTGGGCGGTTGCATCGCCCAGCGCGATGGCGAGGGCTTGCTCACCAACGTCGATAACGTCAACGTGATTTTTGGCACCCATTCTATTGCGCACGTGGCCGAGCTTATCGCCGAGGCGTTTTTGGATGGCAAGCGCCATATCCGCACGAATGAGCATGAGGATACCGACGCCATGAGTATGCCGTGGCATCGCGAGACGCAGTATCACGCATGGGTGCCCATCATGACGGGCTGTAACAACTTCTGCACGTACTGCATCGTGCCGTACGTTCGTGGTCGTGAGAAGAGCCGTCCCTTCGAGGAGATTGTCGATGAGGTGACCGGTCTCGTGCGCCAGGGCGTGCGCGAGATTACGCTTCTGGGCCAAAACGTTAACTCCTACGGTCGCGATCTCTTTGGCAAGCCACGCTTTGCCGATCTGCTGCGCGCCGTG
>DBGDZK010000053.1:0-9375 GCA_048373195.1 Collinsella sp. | reverse complement strand
CGTGGCGCCGGGCTCGCAGTCCAGCACGTACCAGCACTCGGTCTTGCCCAGGCTACCGTTCTCATGCTCGGCGGCATACTCGTCGTTGGGATGAATCTGGATCGAAAGGTCGTCCTTGGCGTCCAGGATCTTAATGAGCAGCGGGAACTCCTTGCCCTCGCAGTTGCCAAAGAGCTCGCGGTGCTCGGCCCACAGCCACGACAGTGTGTGGCCGGCATACGGGCCCTCCGCGATCTGGCAGTCGCCGTTGGGGTGTGCCGAGATGGCCCAGCACTCACCGATGGGACCCTCGGGAATGTCGTAACCAAATACGGTTTCGAGCTGGCGGCCGCCCCAGATCTTCTCGTGGAAGATCGGCGTCAGTTTAATCAAATCGGACATGTTCATACTCCCATGGTGTTGCGCGGCCGCCCGCTCTAATCGAGTCATAACGAGCGCCCGCATGACTACAAAAACCTATGCCAACGTTACGTTGTGCAGCTCAAAGCGGTCGCCGACGTTGCGCGAAATCGAGTACTCAAAGGCGTTGCCGCTATCCAAAAAGCCAATCTGGTTGAGTTCGAGCAGGGGAGCGCCGGGTTTGGTGCCCAGACGCTCGGCCTCTTCCTCGGTTGCCGCCACGGCGCGGATGGTGCGGTGGAAGCTCGAAATCTTCAGCCCGCATTGCTCGCGGATAAAGCTATAGACCGATCCGTATAGGTCCTTCTTTTTAAGGCCCGGTATCAGCTCGAGAGGCATGTAGGTGTACTCGATGACGATGGGCTTCTCGTCGACCTGGCGCACGCGCACGATGTGATAGGCAAAGTCGTCCTCGGCAATTCCCAGCTGAGTAGCGACGTCCGCTGGTGGATTGACAATCGAGAAATCGTAGACCACCGAGGTTACCTTCTCCCCGCGGTGCTCATACGAAAAACCCTGGGCGCGGTCATTCTTGCCCTGGAAAAATGCCTGGTCGGGAAGACCCGCCGTGTCCTTAACGTAGGTGCCCGATCCGCGCCGGCTGGTAATAAGGCCTTCCTCGGTAATCTGCTCAATCGCTCGTTTGACGGTGATTTTAGAAACGCTATAGAGCTCGCAGAACTCAACGACGGTGGGCAGCTTGTCGCCCGGCTTTAGAGCGCCGTCCTCGATGCTTCGACGGATATCTGCAGCTATTGCCTCGTATTTGGGAATCATGGAACCTCCTTTCTAACATACATAAATACATAAGTAAGTATAACCCTCTGTGAGGCATCCATATAACTCTTATCTAAGAAGTTCGAGAAAGAAAAAAGAAAAAGACGCTTTACTTATAGAATTAGAGCGCTATAGTTGTAGCCAACAAACGGAACCTTGCCGCACGGCGGGACCGACCGTTTGGGGACGGTTTTGTTTTGGCGGGTTGGATATCGGTATGACCGGTGCGCGCCCGCGCCGGATAACCTGCCAAAGCAAACCCGTCTCCAACCGGAAGCTCTAGAACACGAAAGCGAGGACTTGATGGCACAGTATCAGCTGCCCCGTGACTTCTTCTTTGGCGCCGCAATGTCCGGCCCGCAGACCGAGGGCCAGTGGAACCAGGGCGGCAAGCTCGAGAACCTGTGGGATACCTGGTCCATCCAGGATCTGGGTTCGTTCTACAACCGCGTTGGCTCTTATGCCGGCAATGACTTTATGGCCAAGTACCAGGAGGACCTTCGCATTATGAAGGACTTGGGCCTGGATACCTATCGCACCTCCATCCAGTGGAGTCGTCTGCTCGATGCCGACGGCAACCTTAATGAGGAGGCCGCCGCGTGGTATCACGAGCTGTTCCGTGCCTCTCGCGAGGCCGGCCTGGAGCCGTTCGTCAACCTGTACCACTTTGACATGCCCACCTACCTCTTTGACCGCGGCGGTTGGGAGAGCCGTGAGGTCGTGGAGGCTTACGCCCATTACGCCGACGTTGCCTTCCGCGAGTTTGGCCAGGAAATCAAGTACTGGTTCACCTTTAACGAGCCCATCGTCGAGCCCGAGCAGCGCTATCAGGAGGGCGTGTGGTTCCCGCAGCTCCACGACTATAGCCGCGCTCGCACCGTGCAGTATCACATCTCGCTGGCGCACGCGCTAGCCGTGGCCAACTACCGTCGCGCCTATGACGAGGGTGCCGTTCGCGCCGACGCCAAGATCGGCATGATCAACTGCTTTACCCCGGTCTACACCAAGGAGAACCCCAGTGAGGCGGACCTCGAGGCCGTGCGTATGACCAGCGGTATTAACAATCGCTGGTGGCTCGACCTTATTACCAAGGGCGAGCTTCCCGCCGACGTGCTCGACAGTCTGGCCGAAGGCAGCGTTAAGCTCCCGTTCCGTGCCGGCGACCAGGAGATTCTCAAGCAAGGTGTTGTCGACTGGCTCGGTTGCAACTACTACCACCCCACGCGCGTCCAGGCTCCGGCGAGCAAGGTCGACCAGTACGGCCTGCCGCACTTTGCCGATGAGTACGTGTGGCCCGACGCCGTTATGAACGAGAGCCGCGGCTGGGAGATCTACCCGCAGGGCCTCTACGACTTTGGCATGGACTGCGTCAAGAACTACCCCGATCTTGAGTGGTTCGTTTCCGAGAACGGCATCGGCATCATGGACGAATACAAGAACCGTGACGCCGAGGGGACCATCCAGGACGACTACCGCGTCGACTTTGTGCGCCAGCACCTGGAGTGGGTCGCCAAGGCAATCGCCGAGGGCGCCAAATGCCGCGGATACCATTATTGGGCCGTCATCGATAACTGGTCTTGGGCCAATGCCTTTAAGAACCGTTACGGCTTTGTCGAGGTCGACCTGATGGACGGCTACAAGCGCCGCCTTAAGAAGTCGGCAGCTTGGCTCAAGCAGGTTGCAACGACCCACGTGGTTGACTAGCGACCAAGCAAACGCCCAAACCGCGCGCCGCCGCGCGCAAAACATGGCACATCTGGTGGCAGAGGGCGACAGACCACCGTGTGCATAGGAAAAGGCCGGATTTGAAAGTTAGGAGCAATCATGGCCAGTGACAACGGAAAGAGCTTCCTCGACAAGTTTGCCGAGGTCTCTGCGAAGGTGGGAAACCAGGTTCACCTGCGTTCCCTGCGCGATGCCTTCGCAACCATCACGCCGCTCTATATCCTTGCGGGTATCGCGGTTCTTATTAACAACGTCGTGTTCCCTCTGTTCCCGCTCGATGCAGCGGGCCTTGCCAACCTTCAGACCTGGGGCTCGGCAATTACGCTGGGCACCCTCAACGTCTCTGCCATCATCTTGGCTGGACTGATTGGCTACAGCCTCGCTAAGAACGAGCGCTTCGATAACCCGCTTGCCTGCGTGGTCGTTGCCATCTCCGCTTTCGTCATCATGATGCCGCAGCAGATCACCGCCACGCTTGCCGCCACGAGCCCGCTGCTCACCGACAAGATCACCTCTGCCGAGGTCACGGGCGCCCTTTCGACTGCCAACACCGGCACCAACGGCCTGTTCGCGGCTATCATCATCGCTCTGCTCTCCGTCACCCTCTTCATTAAGATTTCCGGCGTCGAGAAGCTTAAGGTCAAGCTGGGCGAGGGTGTGCCTCCCGCGGTCTCCAACTCCTTTAACGTCATGATCCCGATGCTGCTCAACCTCTCGATCTTCGCCATTGCCGCGGCTCTGCTCGCCGTGTTTGCCGGCACCGATCTGTGCACCATCATCTCCACGTGCATTTCCAACCCGCTCAAGAGCATCATGAACGCCGGTCCGTGGGCTGTTATCCTCATCTACACTCTTGCGAACCTGCTGTTCTGCGTCGGTATCCACCAGTCCACCATCTCTGGCGCTACCGTCGAGCCGATCCTGACCATGCTCATCGTCGACAACATGGCTACCTTTGCCGCCGGCGGCACCATCCAGCCCGATCACTACATGAACATGCAGATCGTTAACAGCTTCGCCCTCATCGGCGGCTCGGGCTGCACCCTCATGCTCCTGCTCGACACGCTCCTGTTCTCCAAGAACAAGGCTTCCGAGACCGTTTCCAAGATGGCTATCCTGCCTGGTCTGTTCAACATCAACGAGCCGGTTATCTACGGTTACCCCATCGTGTACAACCTGCCGCTCATGATCCCGTTCGTTCTTCTTCCCGATCTGTTCATCGGCATCACCTATGGCCTTACCTGCGCAGGCATCATCAGCCCCTGCATCGCCCAGGTGCCCTGGACCATGCCTCCCGTCATCAATGCCCTGCTCGCTACGGGCTTTGACTGGCGCGCCGGCGTGTGGCAGGCTATCGAGATTGTCATTGGCATGGCCGTCTACCTGCCCTTTATGAAGATTTCCGAGAAGGCAATCGCCAAGCAGGAGGCTTTCGCCGAGTAGAACGCCTAACGTTCGTCCCTTTCACCTTTGCGGGCGCCGGTACGCGGTGCCGGTGCCCGCAGCTCTCTCCCTTGTGTAAAGATGCAGGGGGGTGGGCACAATAGCCGCAAGGAATAAAACCAGTTGTCGTCTGCGCGCCGCGCAGTTATAAGGAGGAAACCATGAAGAAGATCATGCTCTGCTGCAATGCCGGTATGTCCACGAGCCTGCTGGTCCAGAAGATGCAGGCCGAGGTTGCAAACCGTGGTCTGGATATTGAGGTCGAGGCTCGTCCCATGAACGAGGCCCACGATCACCTGGACGAGTGCGACATGTTGCTGCTTGGTCCGCAGATCGGCTACACCAAGGGCGATTTTGAGAAGGAGGCCGCCGGCCGCTTCCCGGTTGAGGTTATCAACATGGTCGACTACGGCCGCATGAACGCTGCCGGCATCATCGACCACTGCGTCAGCGTGATGGGCTAGGTGCTCTGCATGGAGGATATGAACGAACTGCAGATGACCTGCTTTGAGATCATCAGCTACGTCGGTACCGCCAAGAGCATGTACATCAATGCCGTGCAAAAGGCCAAGGAGGGCGATTTTGACGCCGCCGAGGAGCTTATCAAGCAGGGCGACGAGGCCTATAACGGTGGCCACGATGTTCACATGGGGCTTCTGAAGAAGGAGGCCAACGGCGAGCGTAACGGCGAGGCCCCGTTGATTTTGCTGCATGCCGAGGACCAGATGGCCGGCACCGAGACCATGCGCGTCATGGCGACGGAGCTCATCGAGGTTCACAAGCAGCTGCAGGCACTTCAGGCCTAGTCGGCGTTATCGCCGCGACGGACCGTGCGGTCCAACAGACAACATAGTCCCTTTGACGGGCGCCGGGAGCCTCCGCCTCCCGGCGCCTTTATTTTTGGGGATGGTCTTGCGCGGCCTGTTGGGCAGCCAATTGCGTTACCCCAGATAAAACCTGCCAAAACAAACCTGTCCCTTTTTGGTAGGTTTTTGCCTTGAGAGCGGTACCATACAGGCAATGTTTAAACGAGAAAGGTGGGCTCCCATGGAACCTAAGCAGTACTACATCGGCATCGACGTCGGCGGCACTTCGGTTAAGGAGGGCCTGTTCGACGAGGACGGCAACCTGCTTGCCAAGGCCAGCGTGCCCACGCCTCCTATCGTTGACGCTGCGGGCTTTGCCGCGGTGACCGAGGCTATCGACCAGGTGGTCGCCAAGGCACAGATTCCGCGTGCCTTTGTGGCGGGCATTGGCCTGGCCGTTCCGTGTCCCATCCCGGCGTCGGGCGATGCCAAGGTCAAGGCCAACATTGCCATTAACCTGCCCGAGCTGAGGGTCGCCATTCAGAAGCACTGCCCCGATGCGGTCGTTAAGTATGAGAACGATGCCAACGCCGCTGCCATGGGCGAGGCCTGGCTCGGTTCTGCCAAGGGCGTGCAGAACGTGGTGATGGTCACCATCGGTACCGGCGTGGGCGGCGGCGTTATCGTTAACGGCGACGTGGTATCGGGCGTTGTGGGCGCCGGCGGCGAGATTGGCCACATGTGCCTGAACCCGGCCGAGGAGCGCACCTGCGGCTGTGGCGGCCATGGCCATCTGGAGCAGTATTCCAGCGCCACCGGCGTGGTGAGCAACTACCTTGCCGAGTGCAAGAAGGCGGGTGTCGAGCCCATTGAGCTCACCGGCCCCTCCGATTCCAAGGACGTGTTCCAGGCCTGCCGCGAGGGCGACAAGCTTGCGCTGGCCGCAGCCGACACCATGGCCGACTACCTTGGCCGCGCCCTGGCGCTTATCGCCAACGTGGTCGACCCCGAGATGTTCCTGATCGGTGGCGGCGCGTCTGCCTCGGCCGATGTTTATCTCGACAAGGTTCGCGAGCACTTTAAGCAGTACGCGCTCTCTGCCTCGCGCGAGACGCCCATTAAGGTCGCTTCGCTCGGAAACGACGCCGGCATCATCGGTGCCGCCTACGTAGCCCTGCGCGCCGCCGGTAAATAGTCGGTGCAGGAGGGCGGTGGTACAAGGTGGCAGACTTCGCCCCCAGGCTCGCCCCAAATTGCGCCGCGGCCCTTGCGTCTCATAAGGTTCGGCGCCAGCGTGCTACCATAGCTACGTCCAAGTACACATATCAAGTGGAGGATATCCATGGCAAACGTTCTTGTCTTTGGTCACCAGAACCCCGATAACGACGCCATCATGAGCGCCGTCGTCCTGTCCCAGCTGCTCAACCAGGTTGAGTATGCCGGCAACACCTACGAGGCCTGCGCCCTTGGTCAGCTTCCGGCCGAGTCCGCCAAGCTGCTCGCCGACGCCGGCATTGCCGAGCCCCGCGTGATCGAGTCCGTCGAGGCCGGTCAGCTCGTCGTCCTCACCGACCACAACGAGTCTGCCCAGTCCGTCGCCGGTCTTAAGGACGCCACGGTCTTTGGCGTCGTCGACCACCACCGCATCGGCGACTTCGAGACCGCCGGCCCGCTGCACTACATCTGCCTGCCCTGGGGCTCCAGCTGCACCATCGTCACCAAGCTCGCCGGCGTGCTCGGCGTTGAGCTTTCCGACGTTCAGGCCAAGCTGCTGCTCTCGGCCATGATGACCGACACGCTCATGCTCAAGAGCCCCACTACCACCGATGTCGACCGCGCCGTCGCCGCCAAGCTCGGCGAGCAGGTGGGCGTCGACCCGGTCAAGTTTGGCATGGAGGTCTTCCTCACCCGCCCGTCCGGCTCCTTCACCGCAGCCGAGATGGTTGGCAACGACATCAAGATGTTCGAGCCCGCCGGCAAGAAGCTGCTCATCGGCCAGTACGAGACCGTCGACAAGAGCCGTGCGCTCGGTATGATCGACGAGATCCGCGAGGCCATGCGCGCCTACGCCGCCGAGAAGGGTGCTGACGGCATCGTCCTGTGCATCACCGACATCATGGAGGAGGGCTCGCAGGTCCTGCTCGAGGGCGAGACCGAGGCTGCTCAGAAGGGCCTGGGCATTGCCGACGAGCACGACGGCGTCTGGATGCCGGGCGTCCTCTCCCGTAAGAAGCAGGTCGCTGCCCCCATCATGGCCGCCTGCTAGGTTTAGTTGACCAAACGCCACGACCGGATCGCGGATGCCCCGCGCTCCGGTCGTTTTTTGTGCACGGCGTCGCGTCGTCTCTTGGACAGGCGTGCCCGTGCCGTTGAGCAAATAATGTTCAACCTGTGGTTCCGCTTTTCGGCCACGCCTGCGTGCTTGTCGTGCAGGGTAGGCTAGATGCAAGCGTAATACGTTAGAGCGCGGCGCCGCCACTTGGGCGGGCCGTGCTTTTTTAAGACGGGAGCCATCCCGTGAAAGGAGCCGCCCATGGCAGCAACTGAGCAGCTGTTCAACGTTCGCGAGCGCAAGCGCTTTGAACGTCACGACATCTGGGAGCGCATCGCCGAGAACGGCACGATTTCCGCCGCCGTCATGGTCTTCGCCGCCATCGCCGCCGTCATTTGCGCTAATACCGATGCCTACGAGGCCATCCATCACTTTTTGGAGACCCCGCTGTATGTGGGTCTGGGGCATTTGACGGCTGGCCTCACCGTCGAGCTTTTCGTCAACGACTTCCTCATGGCGATTTTCTTTTTGCTGGTGGGCATTGAGCTCAAATATGAAATGACGGTCGGCGAGCTCAAAAACCCGCGCCAGGCTATGCTTCCCATGCTGGCGGCCGTGGGCGGCGTCGTCGTTCCCGCCTGCATCTATCTGATCTTTAACCATGCCGGCGCGCACAACGGCTGGGCCATTCCCATGGCAACCGATATTGCCTTTGCGCTGGGCGTGCTGTCGCTTTTGGGCAATCGCGTGCCCAACGGCGTGCGTGTGTTCTTCTCGACGCTCGCCATCGCCGACGACCTCATCTCCATCGCCGCCATCGCCATCTTCTACGGTCAGAGCCCCAATCCGTTTTGGTTGGGCGCCGCCGCGCTTGTGACGTGCGCGCTCGTGTGGCTCAACAAGACGCAGCACTACCGCCTCGCCCCGTATTCGGTGCTGGGCCTGCTGCTGTGGTTCTGCATGTTCAAGAGCGGCGTGCACGCTACGCTTGCCGGCGTCATCCTGGCCTTCACCATCCCGGCCAAGTGCGGCGTCAAGCTCGATAGCCTCACCGATTGGTTGGGCGAGTGCCTGCCGCTGCTCGATGACCGCTACGACGACGAGGCGCACATCCTGGGCCAGCATGACTTTACCGTCTCGACCACCAAGGTCGAGCGTGTTATGCACCGCGTGACCCCGCCGCTCATCCGCATGGAGCGTCTGATCTCCACACCGGTCAACTTTGTGATCCTGCCGATCTTTGCGTTCGTCAACGCACAGGTTCGCCTAGTGGGCGTGGACATGAGCACGCTGCTCACCGACCCGGTGACGCTCGGCGTGTACTTTGGCATGCTGCTGGGTAAGCCGATCGGTATCTTTGGCATGACGTTCGCCTTGGTCAAGCTCAAGGCCTGCGAGCTGCCGCGCAATGTCAACTGGCACATGATTGCCGGTGTGGGCATTCTGGGCGGCATCGGCTTTACCATGTCGATTCTCATCAGCGGCCTTGCCTTCCCGACGGCCCAGTTTGAGGTTCTGGCCGCCAAGGCCGCTATTCTCGCCGGCTCTGTCACCGCGGCCGTACTTGGCATGATCTACATGAGTGTGATCTGCAAGCACCCCGCGCCCAAGAACGAGTAGGCGCGTAGAAACAGACGCCAGAGTCTGCTCGAGCGCGTGTAAAACGCGGTTTTGAGTGGTACTTGCCACCTGCCGGACACCCCAGTGGCCAAAAAACGCCGTTTGTGAGTACTGTCACAAACGGCGTTTCATTTTAGGCGCGAAAAATAATGTACAAGTCTATTCTGTCTGTGCATTAACGATTGCGTGGCTGGACGAAAAATGCCGATGCATCCTTCCAAAACCGGACACAAAAGGCCAAGACTGGCCTTTTTAATTCAAAATCGCTGTTACTAAAAAAGTAACAGTACTCATATTTGCTATTTTTTGACCACAGGCCCCAATGACTAGGTT
>DBGDZK010000052.1:0-11081 GCA_048373195.1 Collinsella sp. | reverse complement strand
TTTATCGAGGGCTCTGCGGAAATTGCGTCCCGGAATTTGGCTTCAGAGTGGGATGCGTTTTCCGGCGCTTACTTCCGACGTGCGTGCACATCTCGGGCCCGCCCAGACATTCCTTCCGCTTTTGCGCCACTTTACAGACCGTTCGGTCGTCTGTCCGCACGCGCGGGTATACTCAAAACGATACTTTTCCTATGCAATACGATGCAGGTTCGACCTGCACGATCCGAAGGGGGCAGTGATGGAGAGGATACTCGGCGTTAATCTCTCTGGCTGGTTTATTCCCGAGCCTTGGGTGACCCCGTCGCTATACGCGGCGACCGGTGCATCCAACGCGGCCGAGCTGCAGGAGGCCATGGGCACCGCCGCCTATAACGAGCGCATGCGCCGTCATTACGAGACGTTTGTGAGCGAGGACGATTTTCGCCGCATGGCGCAGATCGGTCTCAATGCCGTGCGTCTGCCGGTGCCCTGGTATGCCTTTGGTTCGCAGGAGTCCGATGCGTCCTACATCTCGGTTGTCGACTACATCGACCGTGCAATTGAGTGGGCTGCCAAGTACGACATCCGCGTGCTGCTCGATCTGGCAACTGTGCCCGGTGGCCAGGGCGATTCCAATGATTCGCCCACCACGCCAGAGGCTGTTGCCGAGTGGCATTCGTCCACCAACGGCCGTCATGTGGCACTCGACGTGCTCGAGCGCCTGGCCGATCGCTACGGCGAGGCCGAGAGCCTGCTGGGCATTGAGCTGCTGGACACGCCGCAGATGAGCGTCCACAAGAGCCTCTTCACCATGACGGATGGCATTCCGGCGCACTACCTGCGCAACTTCTATCGCGACGCCTACGAGCTCGTCCGTTCGTATATGCCCGAGGATAAGATCGTCGTCTTCTCGTCGTCGGGGCATCCCAACGAGTGGAAGCATTTTATGCGCGGCGCCAAGTACAAGAACGTCTACATGGACCTTCACCTGTACCATTACCGTGACGAGTATGCGCTCGATATCACGAGCCCCCGCGGGCTGACGACGGCGATTTCGCGCAACAAGCGCGAGCTCAAAGAAGCGATTTCGACTGGGTTCCCCGTGCTGGTGGGCGAATGGTCGGGCGCGGCGATCTTTGCCAACTCGTCGGTTACGCCCGAGGGCCGCAATGCCTACGAGCGCGTGTTTATCGCCAATCAGCTGGCTTCGTTTGCGCCGGCTGCCGGTTGGTTCTTCCAAACGTGGAAGACCGAGAAGCGCATTGCAGCATGGGACGCCCGCGCGGCGCTCGGTACGCTCGAGCGCGGCATGATTGAATAGGTTGATATGACGCAAAACAGCGCCCATACGGGCAAACTCTATGTGGTCGGCACGCCCATCGGCAACCTGGGCGACCTGTCCCCGCGCGTTGGCGAGGCGTTTGCCGCCGCCGATGCCATCTGCTGCGAAGACACGCGTGTGACGTCAAAGCTGCTGATGCACCTGGGCATTTCCAAGCCGCTTGTCCGTTGCGACGAGAATGTGATCGCCAGCCGCGCCGCCGGCCTAGTCGACCGTCTGCTGGCGGGGGAGACCCTCGCCTTTGCCTCGGACGCCGGCATGCCGAGCGTGTCCGATCCCGGCCAGGCGCTGGTCGAGGCGGCACGTGAGGCCGATGTGCCCGTAGAAGTTATTCCCGGGCCCTCTGCTTGCGTCACGGCGCTCGTTTCGTCCGGCATTCCCTGCGAGCATTTTTTCTTCGAGGGCTTTTTGGGCCGAAAGCACGGCGACCGTGTGCGCCGTTTGCAGCGCCTTGCCGTGGTGCCCGGCGCGCTCATCTTCTACGAGTCTCCACATCGCATCGTGGCGACGCTCGAGGCCGTGGTGGAGGTCTTTCCCCAGCGTGAGGTTGCCGTCTGCCGCGAGCTCACCAAGCTGCACGAGGAAGTCTTGCGCGGGCCCGCTGCCCAGCTTGCCGAGGAGCTGCGTGCTCGCGGCGAGGTAAAGGGCGAGATTGCGCTGGTCATCGCGCCGCCGAGCGAGGATGAGGAGGCCGGTGCCGTGCCGGTTGGCGCCGCGGCAGCGGATCCCGACGAGGCCCTGCGCGAGGATATCCGCGCCGCGCTCGAGGAGGGGGAGCCCGCGTCTGCGGTGGCCAAGCGCCTGTCTCAGAAGTATTCGCGCCGCAAGCGCGATGTCTATGCCATGGTGCTCGATATGCAATAGATGGAGGATATCCAGCCCTTGCGCTAGAATCATCCTCTGTATGCAACGTTTTTCTGGAGGACAAACCCCATGGATCAAAGCAAGCCTTCGTTCTTTATCACGACGCCCATCTACTACGTCAACGCCGATCCGCACCTGGGCACGGCTTATTCCACCATCATCGCCGACGTTCAGGCCCGTTATCGTCGCTCCGCCGGCTATAACGTCAAGTTCCTGACCGGCATGGACGAGCACGGCGAGAAGGTCGCCGAGGCCGCAGCCAAGCATGGCATGACGCCGCAGGAGTGGACCGACAGCCAGGCCCCGCACTTCAAGGAGCTTTGGAGCAAGCTCGAGATTTCCAACGACGACTTCATCCGCACCACCGAGCCGCGCCAGCATCATGCCGTGCAGTACCTGTGGGAGCGCATGAAGGAGTCCGGTTACCTGTATAAGGGCAGCTACGACGGCTGGTATTGCGTGCCTGATGAGACCTACTTCACCGATACACAGGTCCAGAAGGGCGACGAGGAGTACGGCAGCGTCGGCCAGCACCTGTGCCCCGACTGCCACCGTCCGCTTGAGCGCGTGCAGGAGGAGTCCTACTTCTTTAAGCTTTCCGCCTTCCAGGACAAGCTGCTCAAGCTCTATGACGAGCACCCCGACTTTGTCGAGCCTGCGTTCCGCATGAACGAGGTTCGCAGCTTTGTCGAGGGCGGCCTTAACGACCTATCCGTGAGCCGCACGAGCTTCGACTGGGGCATTCAGGTCCCGTTTGACGAGGGCCACGTGACGTATGTGTGGTTCGATGCACTGCTCAACTATATGACGGCCGTCGGCTACGGTGTCGACACCGACGAGGCGCGTGCCGAGCTGGCCTATCGCTGGCCCGCGCAGTTCCACATCGTGGGCAAGGACATCATCCGCTTCCACTGCGTCATTTGGCCCGCCATGCTCATGGCCATCGGCGAGGCCCTGCCCGAGCACGTTTTTGCCCACGGCTTCCTGACCGTGCGCAATGCCGAGACCGGCAAGGCTGAGAAGATGTCCAAGAGCCGCGGCAACGCCATCGCTCCGCAGGACGTTATCGACATGTTGGGCGTCGAGGGCTATCGCTACTACTTCATGACCGACGTCGTCCCCGGTACCGACGGTGCCATCAGCTTCGATCGCATGGAGCAGGTCTACAACGCCGACCTGGCCAACAGCTGGGGCAACCTTATCTCGCGTTCGCTCAACATGAGCGGCAAGTACTTTGACGGTTGCGCGCCCGCCAAGCCCGCATCGTTCGATGCGTTCGACAACCCGCTGGCAAAGATCGCCGATGGTCTGGTCGACCGCTACATGGCCAAGATGGACGTGCTCGATTACGGTGGAGCCAAGGACGAGGTCATGGAGCTCATCCACGCCGCCAACCACTACATCGAGGACTCCGAGCCTTGGGCACTTGCCAAGGACGAGGCCAAGGCTGACGAGCTGGCATTTGTGATCTACAACCTGCTCGAGGCCATCCGCATTGCCGCTCACCTGCTGATGCCGCTCATGCCCCAGACTTCTGCCGAGGCCCTGCGCCGTCTGTCCTGTGAGGGCGAGGCCGCGAGCGACGACCTCAAGGGCATTTGCACTTGGGGCCTGCTTGCCGGCGGTCAGCCCGTCGAGAAGGGCGATCCGCTGTTCCCGCGTCTGGCGTAGAGACCGCGCGAGCGCCATATCGGCAATTTGCTGTTTAGCTGTAAGGGCATGGCCACCACGGTCCATGCCCTTTTGTTTCAAGACGCCGCCATCATGCTAAGGAGGCAACCATGACAACTTCGCCTTTGGCAAACCCCACGGCCACCAGGGAGCTGCTAGAGGAGTTTGGCCTTGCGACCAAGCATCGCTTGGGCCAGAACTTTCTAATCGACAATCATGTGATCGAGCGTATCTGCGAGCTTGCCGAGCTTGCAGGTGACGAGCGCGTACTCGAGGTGGGTCCGGGTTGCGGTACGTTGACACTTGCGTTGCTGCAGGAAGCGGCGTGCGTTACGTCCATTGAGGCCGATCCTGAGCTCGAGCCGGTGCTCGACGCCCATGCCGCCGACTATGCCAACTTCCGCTTTATCATGGGCGACGCGCTCAAGGTGGGTCCGGAGCAGATTGAGCAGGCTGCGGGCGGTGAGCCGACGGTGTTTGTCGCGAACCTGCCCTATAACGTGGCGGCGACGATCATCCTGCAGTTCTTCCAGACGATGCCGGCGCTCAAGCGCGCCGTCGTCATGGTTCAAAAGGAGGTTGCCGATCGCATTGCCGCAGTGCCGAGCAACAAGACCTATGGCGGCTATACGGCAAAGCTCGGCCTGTATGCGCAGGTGACGGGTCGCTTTGAGGTGCCGCCGCGCTGCTTTATGCCGGCGCCGCATGTGGACTCGGCCGTCGTGCGTATCGACCGCGTTGGCGGCGTGGTGCCCGAGGGACTCGATCGCGAGTTTGTGGCTCGCGTGATTGATGCTGCATTTGCCCAGCGTCGCAAGACCATCCGAAATACCATGAGCGCCAACGGCTTTGCCAAGGACGTGCTCGATGTCGCCTTTGAGGCTTGCGGTATCGCACCCACCACGCGCGCCGAGACGCTTGATGTTGCCGACTTTGTCCGTCTGGCCCAGGAGCTAATCCATGATGCCTAATGCCGCACGCGTGACGTTTACCAAGAAAAAGAAGACGGTCGCCTGCCCCGTGCCCTTGGCACCGCTTGCCGACACGCATGCGCATCTGCTTTCGTTTTGGGGCAAAGAAGTGCCCGAGACGCTCGTGCGCGCCAAAGCCGCGGGTGTCGACCTGTTGGTGACGATGTTCGACCCCATCGCTGACAAACGCAGCGTGACGGACTATAGCGACTGGCTGGTGCACGAGATTCTTCCGATGCAGGATATCCCGCAGATCAAGTATCTTGCCGGCGTGCATCCGTATGGCGCGCCGGACTATACCGACGACGTTCATGCACAGGTCGTTGCGGCACTTGATGACCCCTTATGCGCCGGTATTGGCGAAATCGGCCTGGACTACCACATGGACTATGACGACGATATCGCGCCGGCACCCCATAACGTGCAGATTGATTGCATGGCGCGCCAGCTCGAGCTTGCCGTGCGCCGCAATGTGCCGGTGGAGCTGCACCTGCGTCACGAGGACTCGGATGGGGAGCGCACCTCGCATGTGGACGCCTACAACGTGTTGCGCGAGGTCGGCGTGCCCCAGGCCGGTTGTGTGCTGCACTGCTTTGGCGAGGACCGCGCCACGATGGAACGCTTTGTGGAGCTGGGCTGCTATATCGCCTATGGTGGTGCGGCCACCTTTAAGCGCAACGACGATGTGCGTGAGGCATTTGCGGCAACCCCACTCGATCGAATTTTGTTCGAGACTGATTGCCCGTATATGGCTCCGGAGCCCATCCGCGGTCTTGAATGCGAGCCCGCAATGATCTCCATTACGGCAAACGCGCTGGTCAACGACCGTGTCGATCGTACCGGCGAGGATGTTGAGGCAATCGCGCGAGCAGCTTGGGAAAATGCCTGCAAACTTTTTCAAAAATAGTTCTTGCGTTCGCGATGGCGCTCCGTTATTCTAATTCCTGCACGCGGGCGTGGCGGAATTGGCAGACGCGTACGGTTCAGGTCCGTATGGGGGCAACCCCATGAAGGTTCAAGTCCTTTCGCCCGCACCATTGAATGAAAGAGCTCCCAGCAATGGGGGCTTTTTTGTTATGGGCCCATCGCAGGGACTTGAACCTGCGAAGGAGCGAGCGTAAAGAAAACGCGGAGCGTTTTTAGCGAGCTGGCGAGGACGCCGGCAGGCGGCCGAAGCCGGTGCGGATCCGCGAAGCGGATACGCGGACGTCCTTTCGCCCGCACCATTAAATGGAAGAGCTCCCAGCAATGGGAGCTTTTTTGATATGCACGATCTCCTTGGACGGGTATCCTAGTGCCAACGTGTGCCTATCAGAGGAGAGACCATGCTGTTGTCCGGAATCATTGCCGCCCTTACGAGTCTTCTGCTTCCCATCATCATTTTGCTGCTGCTGCTCCCCAACGCCTGCTATGTCGTTGAACAGCAGCATGCCGTGATCATCGAGCGTTTGGGCAAGTTTAACCGCATCGTCAACGCGGGCTTCCACGTGAAGGTGCCCGTGATCGACCGCAAGGCCGCCACGGTGAGTCTGCGCACCATGAAAAACGGTTTTGGCATCGACGTTAAGACCCAGGACAACGTGACCATCGGCCTTGAGGTCTCTGCTCAGTACCACGTGAGCTATGACATGGGCGCCGGCCCGGCAGATTCGGGCATCTACAAGAGCTACTACATGCTGCAGGAGCCCGTCGACCAGATGCGCGACTTCATCACCGATGCCCTGCGCTCTTCCATCCCTGTCTACACGCTCGATGAGGTCTTTGCCAAGAAGGATGACATCGCCAAGGACGTTAATGCCACCGTGTCCGAGCAGATGGCTGCCTACGGCTTTACCCTCGTGTCGACACTCATCACCAAGATCGCACTGCCGACCGAGGTCGAGAACTCCATGAACGACATCAACGCTGCCCAGCGCAAGCGCGCTGCTGCGCAGGAGCTCGCCGAGGCCGATCGCATCAAGCGCGTTACCGAGGCGACCGCCGAGGCCGAGGCTATGGAAAAGGCGGGCGAAGGCATCGCCAACCAGCGCAAGGCCATCGCGCTGGGCATCAAGGATTCACTCGAGATCATCCAGGAGACGGGTGTCGGCAACGACGAGGCCAACCAGCTGTTCATGTTTACGCAGTGGTCCGAGATGATGACGGAGTTCGCTCGTACGGGTAAAACCTCGACGGTCGTGCTGCCGAGCGATTTCTCGCAGTCGGCCTCGATGTTCGAGCAGATGCTGACCGCCGGCAAAGTTCAAAACGATTCGAAGGAGTAGGTGCGCGTGAAGTACACCGTCGTTTGCGTCGGTAAGCTCAAGGAGCGCTTTTGGAAGGACGCGTGTGCCGAGTACACCAAGCGCTTAGGTGCCTATGCCAAGGTGGATATCCGCGAGGTGGCCGATATCGACCCGGCTAAGGCGGGCGGCGTGGATGCCGCGCGCGACAAGGAGGGAGCGGCGATACTTGCAGCCCTGCCGCCTCGAGCGCATGTGATCTTGCTGGCCATTGAGGGCAAAGAGCGCTCGAGCGAGGAGCTTTCGGCGCGGCTCGATGATCTTATGCTGCGTGGTAACAGCGACATCGCCTTTGTGATTGGCGGATCGGACGGCGTGAGCGATGACGTGCGCGCGCGGGCCGACGAGATGCTCAGCTTTGGACGCATTACCTTGCCGCATAACTTGGCGCGCGTGGTGCTGCTGGAACAAATCTATCGTGCCTGCAAGATCAGCCGTGGCGAGCCGTATCACAAATAGGTCGGCAATACGAAACAATGCCGTGGGACAATAGCCTTCGTTTTGAAGAGCGTGTCTGAGAGGACTATGAGATATGAAGATTGGATTTGTCGGTTTTGGCAATATGGCGAGTGCTATGGCCGATGGCTGGATCGCCGCCGGTGTGGCTGCGAGCGATATATGCGCCTGCGCGGGCCACTACGATGCCTTGGTTGAGCGTTGTGAGACGCGTGGGATGGTTGCCTGTCGTGATGCGGCGGAGGTTGTCGCCGCATCCGATATCGTGGTTGCTGCGGTCAAGCCGTACATGATCGAGAAGGTCTTCGCTCCGCTTAAGGACACTCTTGCCGACAAGGTTGTCCTTTCGGTTGCCTGGACTTGGGATAGCGCCAAGTGGGAAAAGGTCCTGCCGGGTGTCGCGCATATCTCGACAGTGCCCAACACGCCGGTTTCGGTGGGCGAGGGTGTTATCGCTTGCGAGAAGTCCTCTACGCTCAATGACGAGCAGCGTGCCGTGGTGCTCGACCTGCTCGGTAAGCTTGGCACTGTCGTCGAGCTCGACACGAGCCTGCTGTTTGTGGGCGGCACCGTGGGCGGTTGCGCCCCGGCATTTGTCGCCATGGCGATTGAGGCCCTGGGCGACGCGGCCGTCAAGCACGGCATTCCGCGCGCCGATGCCTATCGCATTGTGAGCCAGATGGTGTTGGGTACGGCAAAGCTGCAGCTTGCAACAGGGCAGCATCCTGCGGCGATGAAGGATGCCGTATGCTCACCCGGCGGCGCCACCATCAAGGGCGTCGTCGCGCTCGAGGACGCCGGCATGCGCAGCGCCCTGGTCAAGGCCATCGACGCCACCCTCCAGTAAAACCTGCCATTTAGGGACAGGTTTATGTTGGCAGGTTTTTCCTGCGGTTTTGTCCTTTTAGCGAAAAGTGCCCCGCAACTGGTTCAATTCCAGTTGCGGGGCACTTGCGTTTGCCCAGATAAAACCGACCAAAATAAACCTGTCCCTTTTTGGCGGGTTAGTCCCAAAAGCTGTCTTCTTCGTCCTCGGACTTGGGGCCGCGGTCGACATACATCTTATGGGTGCGCTTTTCCATTACAAAGGCAATAATCGCAAACAGCAGGATGCCGCCGGCGAAAAGGATGGCAAAACCGGTGCGGGTGCCAAACAAAAAGGAAAAAACTGCGTCCATTGGGTGCCTTCTTGCGTAGTTGAGTTGGGTCGTAAACGCTCATAAGTATATACTTGCCCATACATGTACAAGGTTGCAACCTAAATGGAATGTATATCGCCGGAGGATCTAATGCTTGATATCAAGTTTGTTCGCGAGAACCCCGATGCCATCGATGTCGCCATGGCTAACCGCCAGACGTCTTGGGATCGCGAGAAGTTCTTTGAGCTCGACGACGAGCGTCGTGCCGTCATCACCGAGGTTGAGGAACTTCAAGCCACGCGCAATGCCGAGTCCAAGAAGATCGGCGCCCTGATGAAGGAGGGCAAGAAGGACGAGGCCGAGGCCGCCAAGGAGGCCGTGCGCGCCGTCAACGAGAAGATTGACGGTCTGGCCGAGCGCCGCACCGCCCTCGAGCAGGAGCAGTACGACTTCATGGCTCACCTGCCCAACATTCCTTGCGAGGCCACGCCGTACGGCAAGGACGAGGACGAGAACATCGAGCGCCGTCGTTGGGGCACCCCGCGCGAGTTCGACTTCGACTTTAAGCCGCACTGGGATCTGGGCACCGACCTCGACATCCTTGACTTCGAGCGCGGCAACAAGCTCTCCGGCAGCCGCTTCACCGTTCTCGGTGGCGCCGGCGCCCGTCTTGAGCGCGCCCTCATCAACTTCTTCCTCGATACGCACACCAGCCGTGGTTTTAAGGAGTGGTGGCCGCCCATCGTCGTCAAGCGTCAGACCATGTTCGGCACGGGCCAGCTGCCCAAGTTCGAGGACGACGCCTATCACGTCTCGGGCGACAACTTCCTGATCCCCACCGCCGAGGTCGTGCTCACCAACCTGCACGCCGGTGAGGTCCTCGACGCCGATACCCTGCCGCGCCGCTACACCGCCTTCACCCCCTGCTTCCGCGAGGAGGCCGGCTCCGCTGGTCGCGATACCCGCGGCATCATTCGCCAGCACGAGTTCGACAAGGTCGAGATGGTCAAGTTTGCCAAGCCGGAGGAGTCCGACGAGGAGCTCGAGAGCATGACCGCCGAGGCCGAGTTCCTGCTGCAGCAGCTGGGTCTTCCGTATCGCGTGATTAGCCTGTGCACCGGCGACCTGGGCTTCTCCGCCCGTCAGACCTACGACGTCGAGGTCTGGCTGCCGAGCTACAACGCCTACAAGGAGATCAGCTCCTGCTCCAACTGCGGTGACTTCCAGGCCCGTCGCGCCAACATCAAGTATCGCGACCCCGAGAACTTCAAGGGTTCGCGCTATCTGCACACCCTCAACGGTTCCGGTCTGCCGGCTGGCCGTACCATGGCCGCCATTCTGGAGAACTACCAGAACGCTGACGGCACCATCACGATCCCCGAGGTTCTGCGTCCCTACATGGGCGGCCTCGAGAAGATCGAGCCGGTCGCGTAGATTGGCTGCATAAGCGATTTGCTAGGGCACTCCTTTTTGGGGTGCCCTTTTTGTGTGCGGCCATACCATGCTGTGCGGACAGCTCAATAGAAAACACACGAACAACTGTTCTGTATATAGCCATCTACCTGCTATGCTTTTGCTAAATAAGAGCGAGAGAAAGGGGACGCGATGGAGCTGTTTGATGACCGGGTGGTTTTGTTTGAGAGCGACGAGGGCGGGGAGTACCTGCTTGTGACGTGTGAGCCGTCTGGCATGGGTGGCCTGGTGGTTCGACAGACGAGCGAGGGGCCGTTGACGCAATGGTGCTACGAGGAGTCGCCTCATGTGGTTGAGACGTTTGTGGCGCACGAGGGGCTTGTGGCCTTAGAGCATTTCTATGGGGTCCAGACATCTAATCAGGTTGCTCGCATGTTGAGCATCTCGTTTGCCGATTATGATTGTGCCCAGCGGGTGAGATCGCTCCTGAGGGAACTTGATGCTAAGTTTGACGTGATCGAAAAGCCAATCGATCGTACGGGGAATGGCGGTATATGCGGAGCAGCATGACAAAACTGCGTTCCACAAAAAAGTTTGAAATTGTGCTTGACTCCAATAAGCTAAAGTGGTTTTATATGTCTTGCGCTGCGGCGTTACCTCAGCTGGATAGAGGGTCTGACTACGAATCAGAACGTCATAGGTTCGAATCCTATACGCCGCACCAATTGAAATTGAAAGCCTCCGGCAACGGGGGCTTTTCTTTTAGGTGGACGCCGCATGGATTCGGACCTCGGTCGAGGCACGAACAACTTAATTATCACTCGGTTGATTTCCGATCTCAACCGAACACATTGAGCGAATAGGCCGTTCCCGCAGCTAGCCGAACGCCCCCGCGGCCCCTCACGGGCCCCGGGGGCGCCGTTTTCCCAGTTGAAGGAACGGTGGAGATGTGTTTCGATGGGTC
>DBGDZK010000051.1:0-11018 GCA_048373195.1 Collinsella sp. | reverse complement strand
GCGGCCCGTTCTGGGCGCGCCTCAATCGTAGCCCGAGACGGTCCCGGGCTGACAATTTCGACTGTAATGGACGTTCTTAAACGACTATGACCCCTTTGCACCAGTTTCTGTCGAGTCGGTGCTTCTCGCGGGTTGCCCGTATAATGTTTTGCGTATGAACCGCAACCAAGGAGTTCCAGTTTATGGACCAGAGCCTTTTTAAATTCGACCTGATCGCCGAGGATCCGACGACGCATGCGCGTGCCGGCGTGCTGCACACCCCGCACGGCGACATCGAGACGCCGATCTTTATGCCCGTGGGCACCAAGGCAAACGTCAAGGGCATCCCCACCGAGACCGTCAAACAGCTCGGCGCCCAGATCGTGCTTGCCAACACCTATCATCTGTCCATGCGTCCCGGCGAGGACACTATCGCCGAGCTGGGCGGCCTGCACAAGTTTATGAACTGGCACGGTCCTATCCTCACCGACTCGGGCGGTTTCCAGGTGTTCAGCCACAACGACGCCGTCAAGCTCACCGACGAGGGCGTGCGCTTTATCGTCAACGATTACGACGGCCGCCACGTGTTCTGGACACCCGAGGACAACATGGAGATCGCCATGAAGCTCGGCTCCGACATCTGCATGCAGCTGGACCAGTGCCCGGGCTATCCCGCCACGCGCGCCTACGTTGAGCGCGCGGTGGAGCTGTCGAGCATGTGGGCCGAGCGCTGCTACAAGGCTCACACCCGCGATGACCAGGCGCTCTTTGGCATCGTCCAGGGCGGCATGCATTTGGATCTGCGCCTGCGCTCTCTGCGCCATCTGGAGGAGTGCGGTGACTTCCCCGGTTACGGCATCGGCGGCTACTCGGTGGGCGAGGACCACGAGACCATGTTCGAGACCCTGGCGCCGCTTGTGAGCGAGTACATGCCCAAGCACAAGCCGCGCTACCTGATGGGCGTCGGAAACCCGACGACGCTCGTGCGCGGCGTGGGCGTGGGCATCGATATGTTCGACTGCGTGCTGCCGACGCGCACCGGCCGCATGGGCACGGCATTCTCCAGTGAAGGTCGCCTTAACTTCCGCAACGCGCGTTTTGCGCACGACGACGGCCCCATCGACCCCACCTGCACCTGCCCGGTGTGCACGGGCGGCTACAGCCGCGCGCTCATTCGCCACATGGTCACGCAGAAGGAGATGCTCGGCGGCATCCTGCTTTCGATGCACAACATCTACTACCTGCTCAACCTTATGCAGCGTGCCCGCCAGGCCATTATCGAGGGCCGCTACGGCGCGTTTGTGAGCGACTGGATGAACAGCCCTGCGGCGGTGGACTACTAAGAGCGGCGCGGGCGCTTGCAGAGCGCGGGCAACGGCAAGGGGCGAGCGACGGCCGGTCGTCACATTTGCTGACACCGGCCGCACGACCGCTGACCGATAGCTTGCAAGCACTTGATGCATCGTGGGTACCATACCGAATAGTTGATGTTCGGGCGGGTGTTTGGCGCATGGCGTCGACCCCGCCCGCTTTTCTTTTTCTCGATAGGAGTGCCCATGATTAAGAATGAGAACGTCGAAGGCGAGCCTGCCTACGACGAGACGTACCGCCGCGGCCCCGTGGTCATGCGCGGCCCCATGATTCCTAAGGACAACACCTACGCCAACCTGCTGGCGCCCGAGGAGTCGACCGACTGGCTGCATGCCGATCCGTGGCGCGTACTGCGCATCCAGGCCGAGTTTGTCGATGGCTTTGGCGCACTTGCCGAGTTAGGGCCTGCGGTGACCATCTTCGGTAGTGCCCGCACGCCCAAGACGGACCCGGCCTACAAGGCGGCGCGCACGGTCGGCCGTAAGATTGCCCAGCGCGGCGTGGCGGTTATCACCGGTGGCGGCCCCGGCATCATGGAAGCGGCCAACAGGGGAGCGGCGAGTGTCAACGGCAAGTCAGTTGGCCTGGGCATTGAATTGCCGCACGAGCATGGGCTCAATAAATACGTGAACCTCGGCATGGACTTCCGTTACTTCTTTGTGCGCAAGACCATGTTCGTCAAATACAGCTCGGGCGCCATCGTGTTTCCCGGCGGCTTTGGCACGCTCGACGAGATGTTCGAGGTGCTCACGCTGGTGCAAACGCACAAGGTCAAGCGCATGCCCCTCGTGCTGGTGGGCACAGAGTACTGGCAGGGCCTGTTCGACTGGCTCAACGGCCCGGTGATGGACGCCGGTATGATCAGCCCGCTCGATCCCGAGCTCGTGCACATCACCGACGACCTCAACGAAGCCGTCGACATCGCCCTGAGCGGGCTGATGTAGATCAATCGTGCCCACGCGACATGAATACGCATGGCAATCTGATGTTATTTAACACCAGATTGCCATTTATATTGGGTATACTGGTGTAAAAGACGAGGGCGAGGAGGTCGCAAATGTCTACAGCAACAGTTAAGCCTACGACGGTTCGAATCGAAGAGGGGCTCAAGGAGCAGGCGACTGAGTTCTTGGATTCGGTCGGCCTCAGCCTCAATTCCTATCTCAATCTTGCCGTTCGGCAGCTGGTAAATCAGCGAAAGATTCCTTTTGAGATTGTAGGAAGGGCGGAGGTGCCCAACGAGGCGACGAGGCGTGCCATGGTGATCGCCGAGGCTCATGAGTTGGGGATTTTGCCGGACGATAGCCCGTCATTCAATAACGCTGATGAGCTTATGTCATTCCTCGATGAGGAATAGCGATGTTCGAGATTAAAGTCGAGGCTCAATTTAAGGTGGACTACAAACGAACGATGCGCATGCATCCGCAGCTAAAAAGTGAGTTTAAAGCGGCGGTTGCAGAGCTTGTGGCTCATGGGTCACTTCCGGCGGAGTATGGCGCCCACGAGCTCTCAAACCCGGGCGGAAACTACAACGGCCACATCGATTTCCACCTATCCGATGGCTTGGTCGATGTGGTCGTTCTTTATCTTCCCCATAAGACTAACCCAATGATTAGGCTGGTGAGAATGGGCACTCATCAGGAGCTGTTTCAGGGTCCGCTGGGCTGATCGCCGATTTCCAAGTTGTGGTGGAATAGGGATTGATTGGCGGCTAATAAGCCAAAAACAGTCCCTATTCCACCGCAACTGATGTGGGCGTCCCTAGTGAGTTGGCTGGTAGCGGGGGCAGTAGCTGATGGCGATGGCGTCGATGCCTACATGGGTGGCGATGGTGCAGCCGATGGGGCCGGTGCCGGCGTCTACATAGTCTTGGCCTGCGAGCGCTTGGCTGACGAGCTCTTGCTCCTCGGCGGCGCCGGTCGTGAGCACGCGCACGCTTGAACCCGGATGCTCAGCCAAAAACGCGAGGCAGTCGGCCATGGTGTTGACGACGATGCGCTTGGCGCCGCGGCCCTTCTTGATGGCCTTGATCTCGCCCGATTTCCACTCCGGCGAAACGGCCAGGCGAATGTTGAGCATCTGCGTGAGCTGGCCGGCGAGCTTGGGCGCGCGGCCGTTCTTAACGAGGTTCTCGAGTGTGCGGGGAATCAGCAGCAGGTGGGCGTCGGGCAGCGTCGCGCGGATCTGCGCCTCGGTCTCGTCCAGGCTGCGGCCGTCCTCGCGCATGGCCAGCGCGTACTCCACCAGCAGGCCCTCGGCACCCGAGCCGGTGCGCGAGTCGATGCAGCGCACGTCGAGTTCGTGCGTTTCGGCCGTCAGGCTGGCGTTGGCATAGCAGGCGGACCACTCGCTGCACAGTGAGATAAAGATGGCGCTATCATGGCCGTCGGCGAGCACGCGGTCAAAGAGTGCCTTGAACTCGCCGGCGCTCGGCTGCGAGGTGTGCGGCAGTTGCTCGGAGCCGGCCATGCGCGCGACGTATTCCTCGGCGGTAATCTGCACCTGGTCGAGCAGGTCCTCGCCCTCGATAATCACATGCAGCGGAATCACGTAAATGCCGAGCTCTTGAGCGTGGGCGGGGGAGATGTCCGACGTGGAGTCGGTTATGATGGCAAAAGACATAATTGCACCTTTCGTTGGGGCGCTTGCGCGCCGCCTTCTGAGAGCAAAGTGCGACAAGTATAGTAGAGTCGTTCCACATTACTAGGTTCAATTGTTGAATAGTCAACAGTTTGAAGTGTCGGTGTGGAAATCGTCAACTGGGGAAGAGGAATGCCGATGGAGGCGTTGGAGATAGGCAAACGGCCGGTCGTGTTGTTCGATTTTGACGGCACGGTGGCAGATACGGGCCGGGCAGTGATGACCTCGACGCGCAAGACGCTGGCTGCGCGCGGGTTTTCGGAGGCGCAGATGGGTGATCTGCGCCGTATGATCGGGCCGCCCCTGTGGAAGAGCTTTCACGACTTTTACGGCTTTTCCCGCGAGGAGTCGCTTGTGGTGGCCGACGAGTACCGCGCCTTTTTTGATGAGCTGGGGCCGGAGGAGTACCCCGTGTTCGATGGGGTCCCCGAGCTGCTGGATGGGTTGGCCGCCCAGGGCAAGCGTATGGCCGTGGCGACGTCTCGCATGGAGGCGAAGTGCATCGATATGGTTCATGAGCTGGGGCTTTGCCAGTTCGAAGCTGTGGTTGGCATGAATCCGCCGCAGGGACGCGAGACCAAGGCCGATTCGGTTCGCGATGCCCTGGCGGCGCTCGGCGCGACGGCCGACGATGCCGTGATGATCGGCGATCGCTTTAACGATGTGGAGGGCGCGCACGCGATGGGCGTGCCGTGCATCGGCATCTATTCGGGCGCGGCAGCGCCGGGGGAGCACGAGGCCGCGGGCGCCGATGCGGTGGTGCACTCGGTGGCCGAGCTTGCTAAACTTTTCGCTATCTAATAGACATAATGTGAGGGGCGGGCGTACCCGTCGCTCATTGGTAAGGAGGTCGTTCATGAATCAGGTGGAGCAGAGCGTTGCCGAGTATGTCGACGAGGTCTGGGAGGATGTCGTTGCCGATATCGAACAACTGGTGAGCTATCCGTCCGTGGCCGTTGCTGCCGATGCGGAGCCCGGTGCGCCGTTTGGCCGCCCGGTCCGTGACGCGCTCGATTGCGCGCTCGGCATTGCGCAAAAGCTCGGCTATCAGACGAGCGACGACGGGGGCTATGTGGGAATCGCCGATATCCCGGGTCGCGGCGACAAGCAGCTCGCGACTATCTGCCACGTGGACGTGGTTCCCGCTGGCCCCGGTTGGAACACCGACCCGTTTGCGATGGAGCGCCGCGAGGGCTGGCTGCTCGGTCGCGGCGTGATTGACGACAAGGGTCCGGCGGTGCTGTCGCTCTACGCCGGCGCTTATCTGCTCAAGCACGGCATTACCCCGCGCTATGCTTTCCGCGCGCTGCTGGGCTGCGATGAGGAAGTGGGCATGTCCGACGTTCACCATTATCTGGAGAACCACGCAGACCCCGACTTTTTGTTTACGCCCGATGCCGAGTTCCCGGTCTGCAATGCCGAGAAGGGCCAGTTTGGGGCGACGTTCGTGAGCTCCAAGATCGACGGCGGGCGCATCGTGTCGTGGAGCGGCGCCGAGGCGAGCAATGCCATTCCGTCGCAGTCCATCTGCGAGCTCGCGATTGCCGCCGATGAGCTGCCGGCGCCGGTCGAGAACGCCGATCGCCTTGAGATCACGACACTCGATAACGGGCATGCGCAGATTTTTGCCCACGGCATTGGCGGTCATGCCTCGATGCCTGAGGGCACTATCAACGCTGTCGGCCTGATCGTGGCGTATCTGCGCGAGGCCGAGGACGCGTTTGGCGCCCGTGACAAGCGCCTGTTGACGCCCGCCGAGCACGAGTTTGTCAAGTTTTTGGCCTTTGTGCATGCGGACGCCTATGGCCGCGGCCTGGGTATCGATGCGACGAGTCCGGCGTTTGGCCCGCTTACCTGCAACGCTGGCGTCATCCGCGTGGCGGATGGCCATATCGAGCAGGTCATCGACGTGCGCTTCCCCGACAGCACGAGTGCCGATACCATCCGCGAGCAGCTCGATCCGCTCGTGGGCCGTTTCGGCGTGACGTGCCAGCTGGGTCGCGCGAAGGTGCCGTTCTCGGTCTCTGCCGATGATCCGGCCGTGAAGGCGCTTATCGATACCTATAACGAGTTCACCGGCAAGCATGCTGAACCCTTTGCCATGGGCGGCGGCACGTACGCGCGCAACTTTGCCCGCGCCGTCTCGTTTGGCCCCGAGGAGACCGGCCTGGAGCTGCCCTCGTGGGGCGGCCAGATGCACGGCCCCAACGAGTGCGCCAACGAGGAACAGCTCAAGCAGGCGCTCAAGATCTATATTGTTGCGATCCTCCGTTTGAATGAATTAGAGCTTTAAGGTCTCGCGGTTTCCCAATCTAAGTTGCGGTGGAATAGTTCCTAGAATGGGCCATTTGATGGCCAAGCAGGAACTATTTCACCGCAACTTTGTTTTTATTGGTGTAAAAGGCGGGTCATGCTTGGTGGCGGGTTTGTTATTCGTTTGTAAAGGCCGTGCTGCGCTTGCGGTAAGGGTCTATCAAATGCCCGTAAGAAACCGTAGTTGGCGCGGACGCTGCCCGGTCGGGGCCGTATCTTTCCAAACAGCAAAGCGGGTGGGGTGCCCGCGAGTCGCATGTATGAAAGGAAGATCATGCTCGATCAGGCTTATTCTCGTCGTCAGTTCCTCGGCCTCGCTGGTGGTTTTGCCAGCATCGTCGGTCTCGGTCTCGTTGGTTGCGGCGGCTCCGGCGCATCCGATGCCGCCGACAAGGGTAGCGCCGCTGCTGCCGAGTCCGTCTCCGGCGAGGTGACTTACGACGGTGCCTCTTCGTTCCAGGCTCTCGTCGAGGCCGCTGCCGAGAAGTTCATGGACGCCAACCCCGATGTCTCCGTCTCCGGCTCGGGTAACGGTTCGGGCAAGGGCCTGACCGCTGTTGCCGCCGGCACCGTCACCATCGGCAACTCCGACGTCTTCGCCGAGACCAAGCTCGAGGCCGACCAGGTCAAGAACCTCGTCGACCACGAGGTTGCCGTCGTGGGCATGGGCCCCGTCGTTTCCAAGAACGTGACGGTCGACGACCTGTCCCTCGAGCAGCTCAAGGGCATCTTCTCCGGCCAGATCACCAACTGGAAGGAGGTCGGCGGCGACGACGCCAAGATCGTCGTTCTCAACCGCAAGGCTGGCTCTGGCACCCGTGCCACCTTCGAGGCCGCCGTTTTTGGCGACGAGGCCGTCGACTTTAAGGGCGACGCCGAACTCGACAAGTCCGGCGATGTCCAGACTCAGATGGGCAGTACCGACAACGCCATCTCCTACCTCGACTTCTCGCACTTTGATGACTCCAAGTTCAACGCCATCAAGGTCGAGGGCGTCGAGCCCAAGAGCAAGAATGTCACCGACGACTCCTTCAAGATCTGGGCTACCGAGCACATGTACTGCGCTAAGGATGCCGACGAGGCCACCAAGGCCTTCCTGGAGTTCATGCTTTCCGATGACGTCCAGGGCAAGCTCGTCGAGGAGCAGGGCTTTATCCCCGTCTCTGCCATGAAGGTCGTCAAGGACGCCAGCGGCAAGGTCTCCGCTAAATAAGTAATCGCCCCGGAAAGGTTTGCAATGGCAAAACAGCTGCCAAAGCGCGACCTTGAGAACGTGGGCCTGGGCGTCACGGGCGCGTGCGTTGCGCTCGTGACGCTTGTCGTTGCCGCGCTCATCTTTATGGTCGCCCAAAAGGGCCTCTCGGCTTTTCTCAAGGACGGCGTTTCGGTCGTCGAGTTCTTCACCGGCACCAAGTGGGACCTGGCCAACACAGCCGAAAGCGGCCTGCCCTACACCGGCGCCCTGCCCCTGATTGTCACCTCGTTTGCGGTCATGGTGCTCTCCACGCTCATCGCGCTGCCCATCGCCATCGGCTCTGCCATCTTTGCGGTCGAGATTAGCCCTAAGTTTGGCTCTAAGATCTTTCAGCCGCTCATTGAGCTTTTGACCGGCATCCCCTCGGTCGTCTTTGGCCTGATCGGTTTTCACGTGGTCGTCGGTCTTATGAAGAGCGTTTTCCACGTGAGCACGGGCCTGGGCATCTTGCCCGGCGCCATCGTGCTGGCCGTCATGATCCTGCCGACCATGACCACGCTTTCGGTCGATGGCCTGCGCGCCGTGCCCGACAGCTACCGACAGGGCTCGCTCGCGCTGGGCTATACCCGCTGGCAGACCATCTGGCACGTGGTGCTCAAGTCCGCCATGCCGTCGCTCATGACCGCGGTCATCCTTGGCATGACCCGCGCCTTTGGCGAGACGCTCGCCGTGCGCATGGTCATCGGCGGTATCGAGGCCATGCCGACGTCGCTGCTGTCGCCGGCGTCCACCATCACCACCACGCTCACCACGTCTATGGCGGTCTATGCCGAGGGCTCGGCCCAGGACGATGTTCTGTGGGCGCTCGGTCTGCTGCTGATGGGCATGAGTCTCATCTTCATCCTGATCATCCACCTTATCGGCCGCAAGGGGGCGAAGGCTCGTGGCTAGCACGCGTATCCACATCGACGAGGCGAGGCTCGGGCGTGTCCAAAAGCAGGACCGCTTCGCCACGGGCGTGTTGACGGCGATCGTCGCCATCGTCATGCTCATCGTCGTCTCCATGGTGGCCTATATCCTGTTCGAGGGCATCTCGACGCTGTTCCAGCCGGGCTTTCTCACGGAGCCGTCGCGCGCCAACGGAACGCAGGGCGGCGTGCTCTACCAGCTGTTCGACTCGTTCTACCTGCTGCTGATCACCCTGATCATCTCGGTGCCCATCAGCCTGGGTGGCGCGGTCTTTTTGGTTGAGTACGCACCCGACGGACCCGTCCGCGACATTGCCTCCACCGCCATCGAGACGCTGTCCTCGCTGCCTTCCATCGTTGTCGGCATGTTCGGTTTTCTGGTGTTCTCGGTGCAGCTGGGCTGGAAGTACTCCATCATCTCCGGCGCCGTCGCGCTCACCATGTTCAATATCCCCATTCTGGTGCGCGTGATCCAGCAGGCGCTCGAGGACGTGCCGCAGGCCCAGCGCGATGCGTGCCTGGCCATGGGCCTCACCCGCTGGGAGGCCATGCTGCACATCCTGATTCCCGAGGCCATGCCCGCTATCGTGACCGGCATCGTGCTTTCGGCCGGCCGCGTCTTTGGCGAGGCCGCGGCGCTGCTCTTTACCTCGGGCATGAGCTCGCCGGTTCGCCTCAACTTCTTGAGCCTTAACCTGTCGAGCCCTACTTGCGCCTGGAACGTGTTCCGCCCCGGTGAGTCGCTCGCCGTGCATATCTACAAGATCTATGGCGAAGGCAGCCCCGAGGCCCAGCAGATCGTTTGGGGTACCGCGGCACTGCTGATGATTTGCGTGCTGCTGTTTAACGTAATCGCCCGCATTGTGGGCAAGCAACTGGCAAGGAAGATGACGGCCGAATGAGCGAGATGAATGTAACGCCCGCAACCGAAGCGGCATCGTCCGACACCCGGGACTTCCTGTCGAGCGTGGGGGAGAGCGAGAAGCGCGTGCGCGTGAGCGGCAAGGCCGTGAGCGACGAGGTTGTGCTCTCCACCAAGGACGTCAACGTGTACTATGGCGACCACCATGCACTGCACAATACGTCGCTCGACTTCCACAAGGGCGAGATCACGGCGCTCATTGGGCCTTCGGGCTGCGGTAAGTCGACCTTCTTGCGTAGCCTCAACCTCATGAATCGCGAGATTCGCGGCTGCCGCGTGGAGGGCGAGATCAACTATCGCGGGCGCAACGTGAACACCAAGACCGAAAACACCTACGAGCTGCGCCGTTCCATTGGCATGGTGTTCCAGCAGCCCAACCCGTTCCGCAAGTCCATTCGCGACAACATCACGTTTGCGCCCAAGCGCCACGGCATCACCGACCGTGACGAGCTCGACCGCATGGTCGAGGAAAGCTTACGCGGCGCGGCGCTGTGGGACGAGGTCAAAGACAAGCTCGATAAGAGCGCCTATGCGCTTTCGGGCGGTCAGCAGCAGCGTCTGTGCATCGCGCGCACGCTGGCGCTCAACCCCGACGTGATCCTGTTTGACGAGCCCTGCTCGGCGCTCGACCCCATCTCGACGTTGGCGATCGAGGACCTTATGTCGTCGATCGTTGCCGACCGCGCCATAGTCATCGTGACGCACAACATGGAGCAGGCGTCGCGCGTGTCCAACCGCACGGCGTTCTTCTACATGGGCGATATGGTCGAGTACGACGAGACTGACGAGATTTTCCAACGGCCCAAGGATAAGCGGCTGAATGATTACCTCACCGGCATGTTCTCCTAGTCCGGGACATGCTTGAGGCCCGCGGCGGCCACGGTTGCCGCGGGACTGATTGGAGAAGCGGGTCATCTCTTGTGGGAGATGGCCCGCCTTTTACTCTGCGACCGAAACGACCACCACAAAGGGGACAGGCGCCTTCGTGGTGGTTTGGGGTGGGGCTCGCTGCTATCATGGACAACGTTGAATTTCTACGAAGGAGCAGGGCATATGGCGATTCTTTTGGGATGCGATTCCGTCAGCCTAGAGTTTCCCACCAAGCATATTTTCGATAGCGTGACGCTCGGCGTGGGCGAGGGCGACCGCATTGGTATTGTCGGTAAAAACGGCGACGGCAAGTCGACGCTGCTGAGCGTGCTCGCTGGCACGCTGGAGCCCGACGACGGACGCGTGACGCACCGCCGCGGCACGACGATCGGTCTGCTCGGCCAAAAGGACAACCTGGTCGATACTGATACCGTGCATCATGCCGTTGTGGGCGACGCCCCCGAGTACGAGTGGGCGTCGAGCCCCCGCACGCGCCAGATCCTCGCCGGCCTCATCAGCGATGTGCCCTGGGAGGGCACGGTGGGCGAGCTTTCGGGCGGTCAGCGCCGTCGCGTGGACCTCGCGCGCTTGCTGATCGGCGATTACGACGTGCTCATGCTCGACGAGCCCACCAACCACCTGGATATGCGCACCATCAACTGGCTCGCGCGTCACTTAAAGGCCCGCTGGCAGCGCGGCCAGGGTGCGATGCTCGTGGTCACGCACGACCGCTGGTTCTTGGACGAGGTCTGCACCAGCA
>DBGDZK010000050.1:0-4941 GCA_048373195.1 Collinsella sp. | reverse complement strand
CGAGGTCTTGGCCGTTGGTCCCGCCGAAATCGTCAACCCCTTTGCCGCTGCGCATGCCCGCGTGGAGGCCCTGGAGGCCCCCGACGTCATCAGCATGGAGGACGATCCCATCCGCGCCGTGATGACCAAGCGCAAGTCCTCGATCGTGCTTGCCTGCCGCGCCATTAAGAAGGGCAATGCGGACGCGTTTTTCTCGGCCGGCTCGACCGGTGCCATGACCGCTGCCGCCACCGCCTACGTGACGCCGTTTAGGTATCAGGCCGAGGGCAAGAAGCAGCCGGTTCGTCCTTGCCTGACCAATGCGCTGCCCAATCGCGCCGGCGGCCTGACGGTGCTGTGCGACATGGGTGCCAACCCCGATGTCACGGTGGACGATATGGTGCGCTTTGCTCAGATGGGTAGCGCCTATGCCCGCGTGGTGTTGGGTATCGAGCACCCCCGTGTGGGCCTGCTCGCCAACGGCACCGAGGACGAGAAGGGCTCCAACTTTACCAAGTCCTGCTTCCCGGCCATGAAAGCCGCCGTTCCCGGCTTTGTGGGTAACTGCGAGGGTACCGACCTCACCTCGGGCAACTTCGATGTCGTCGTTGCCGACGGCATGTCGGGAAATATTGCGCTCAAGGCTACCGAGGGTGCTGCCAAGTTTTTGCTGCAAGAGCTCAAGGGTGCCTTTACGTCCTCGCTCGGCACCAAGATCGCCGCGCTACTCATCAAAAAGCAAATGCGCGAGATTAAGGCTAAGCTTTCGGGCGACGCCAAGGGCGGCGCGATTCTGCTGGGCCTGCGCGGTGTCGTGTTGATCGGCCACGGTGCCACGTCGGTCGAGGCCGTCAAGAACGGCACGCTTGCCGCGGCCCAGGCCGTACGCGCCGGGCTTGTTCAGGACGTTGCCGATTCCATGGACGGTATCGTTTTGTAAGAGCCCCGTTACGTGGCTCAATCAGTACCGCGTGGGGTAGAATCGGAGCCGTATTGCAATGCGGCTCGACTGCCGCGTTGCGTTGTGTTCCATGACATACGGGAGGAAGCGCTATGGACCGCTCCGAAATCTTCGATAAGATCGCCGAAGTCGCCGCTGACGTGCTGGGCGTCGATGTCGCCGACATTAGCGACGAGACCACCTTTGACGATCTCGATGCCGATTCGCTCGAGCGTCTGCAGTTGGTGACGGCCATCGAGGACGAGTTCAACCTCGAGATCGATGACGAGACCCTGCTGTCGCTCAACTCTGTCGCCGACGCCGTCGACGCGATCGAAAACGCCAAGGAGGCCTAAGTCTTGGCTTTGTCTCAACGACTTACGCGCGCCCAGGAGATCCTGGGCCATGAGTTCAATAACAAGGTGCTGCTGCGCGCGGCGCTTACGCATCCCTCGGCCGTCGAGGGCCAGCCTGTCTCTGCCAGCTATGAGCGCCTTGAGTTTTTGGGCGATTCCATTTTGGGCGCCGTGGTGGCCCGTTCTCTCTTTGAGGCCTACCCCGAGTTTGACGAGGGCAAGCTCACGCGCCTGAAGGTGTCCCTCGTCTCGGGCGCCACGCTGTCCGAGGTGTCGCACGAGCTGGGTATCGATGACATCATCATTTTTGGTGCCTCTGAGACTGGTACCGGTGCGCGCGGCCTTCACTCGGCGCTCGAGAACGTCTACGAGTCGCTCGTGGGTGCGCTGTATCTGGATGCAGGCTGGGACGTTGCGGCGGAGTTTATCCACCGTACGCTCAAGCCGCACCTGGCTTCCGAGCGTGCCGAGCACCCTGCGAACCCCAAGTCGTATTTGCAGGAGTGTGTGCAGGCCGACGGTCACGAGCCTCCCGCGTATAAGCTGGTGGGCTCCGAGGGTCCCGCGCATGCGCCAACCTTTACCGCCGTGGTGCTCGTCGACGGCATTCGCCAAGGCCGCGGCACCGGTTCCTCCAAGAAGGAGGCCGAGGGAGCTGCGGCGCTCGAGGCGCTCGACCGCATGGGCTACACCACCAACGGCGTGATTCTCAACAAGAAGCTCGTTTAAGCGAGGAACCGTGTATCTCAAGTCCCTCACGCTCAAAGGGTTCAAGTCGTTTGCCGACCGCGCCCATATGTCATTTGAGCCGGGCCTGACCGTCATCGTCGGGCCCAACGGCTCGGGAAAATCGAACATCTCCGACTCGATTCTGTGGGTCCTGGGCGAGCAGAGCGCCAAGCAGCTGCGCGGCCAGGCCATGGAAGACGTCATCTTCTCGGGCTCGTCGGCGCGCAAGCCGGTGGGTGTCGCGGAGGTCACGCTGGTGCTCGACAACTCGGACCATATGCTGCCCGTCGACTTTGACGAGGTCGCCATCACCCGCCGCATGTATCGCTCGGGCGAAAGCGAGTACCTCATCAACTCGAGCCCGTGCCGTCTGATGGACATCCAGGACATTTTGCACGATTCGGGCCTGGGCAAGGATACGCATTCCATCATCAGCCAGGGCAAGCTCGATGCCATTTTGCAGAGCCGCCCCGAGGAGCGTCGCGCCCTCATCGAGGAGGCCGCCGGCATCTCCAAGCACAAGCGCCGTAAGGAACGTGCGCTCAAAAAGATCAAGTCGATGGACGAGCACCTGACCCGTGCCCGCGACATCAACAAAGAAATTGCCCGTCAGCTGCGGCCGCTGGAGCGTCAGGTCGATCGCGCGCGCAAGTACAAAGAGCTGTCCTCGCGCGCGAACGAGCTTACGCAGATGCTGGCCGTCGACGAGCTGCGTTCGCTGCAGTCGCAGTGGAACGATCTAGAGAGCCGCTCCAAGGAGGGTGCCGCCGAGCTTGAGCTTGCGCAGTACCGCCTGGGCGAAAAGGAGCGTGAGCTCGAGAAGCTCCAGGTCATGCTCGAGGAAAAGGGCCTGTTTGTGGGCGATCTGGGCGAGCAGCGCCGCCATATGCAAGATGTGGTCGGTCGCATTAACTCCGACATGCGCTTGCTCGAGGAGAAGGGTCACAACATGGTGTCGCGCCTGTCCGACATGCGCGGCCAGATTTCGAGCTCCGAGCATCAGCGTCGCCGCGTGGTCGAGGAGCTCGAGGATGCGCGCACACAGCTTGAGGAAGTGACCGGCGCACACATGCAGGCCCAGGAGGATGTCGACGCCGCCGGTCCTGCCGCCGCCGCGCTCCATGAGCGTCGCGTGGCGCTCGACAATCAGATCTCGCAGTTCACACGTGAACAGCGCGATGTGCAGCGTGTGGCCGATAACGCCGCGCTCGAACTTGCAAAGGTGAAGGATTCGCTCAGTAACGCCGAGGTCGAGGACAACATGCATGCCTCGCGCCTGGAGCAGATCGACGAGCAGCTCGAGGAGGTGACGGCCTCGCTCGAGAGCCGTCGCGACCGTGCTGAGGAGCTCGACGGCGCCCTTGAGGAGGCTCGTCAGGCCCAGACTGATGCGCGTGAGGCAACTGAGGTCGCGCGTGCGGCTCTCAAGGACCTGCGTGCCCGCGAGAGCGAGGCGCGTAATAAGCTGTCTGAGGTGCGCTCGGAGCTGGCCAGCCAAAAGAAGCTCGACGCCCGTATGGCCGACAGCTCGCCGCTCGTCAGCCGTCTGATGGGGGCGCTTGGCGACGATGTTTCGGGTCGTCTGGGTGACGTGCTCGAGGCCCCGCGCGAGCTCGAGGGCTTGGTTGAGCAGCTGCTCGCCGGCGATATCGATGCCCTTCTGTTTGATGACGCCGCCACGCTTGAGCGTGCCGGTCGTGCGGCCTTGGACCAGAAGAAAGCCTCGGGTGAGGCGCTGCTGGTGGCGCGTGGCGTGGGCGGTTCTGCGGCCGCTGAGAGTGCCGCCGGTACCCGTCTGGTTGATCGCCTGTCCGTGCGTGCGGGTTACGGTCCGGTCGTCGAGGCATTGCTCGGCGGCTATTACGTGGTGGATGACTTGGCCGCCGCGCTGGCGGCACCGGTTGTTGAGGGCGTGACGTATGTGACCCCCGACGGCGCCCGTGTTTCCTGCGGTGGCTTAGTGCGTGTGGGGCTCGATGCCGGCGAGGCATCGGGTGCCTTGGAGCGCAAGCGTCGTATCCGCGAGCTGGAGGGTCTGGAGCCCGATCTGGCCGCCGTGTTTGAGCATGTGTCGGATCAGGTCGTCGAGGCTAACGCGGCCGTCGAGGAGGCGCGTGCCGCCGAGGGCGACGCCGCCGGCGAGATTGCCCGTCTTGAGGGCGAGCGCCGCTCGCTGCTCTCCGAGATCGGCCGTCTGGAGCAAAGCGCCAACAACGCCGAGGTCGAGCGCGTGCGTATCTCCAAGCGCCGCGAGCAGGCTGCCGAGGCCGTCCGCGCCGCACGTCCGCGTGTGGATGAGCTCACCCGTTCGCGTGACGAGGCCCGTGCACAGGCAAGCGATTTGGGCCTGCAGATTGCCGAGGCCAATGATGAGCTCGACCGTGTGCGCCGCGACGACTCCGAGGCCGCCGGTAAGCTCGCCGACGCCAAGGTTCGCCTGGCCCAGACGAGCGAGCGTCTTCGTTCGCTGAAGGGCCGCGTGCCCGATCTGGAGCATCGCCTGGAGGGCATCGACCGCCGTATCCGCGGAACGCGCCAGGCCTCGCGCTCGCTCGAGCTGCTGCGCCTGCGCGTCGACCCCATGCACGAGCGTTACTCGGCCCTGCTGGAGCGTGCTTCGGATTGGGCCGCGCGCCTGCGCGACCAGGCCTCGCTCGAGGAGGCGGACTCGGCTTCGCTGAAGAAGACCATCGAGGACGCCAAGGCCGAAGTCGCCCGCGCCAAGGAGAGAGTCGATACCGCCACCGCTACGCAAAATGAGTTCAAGGTCGCGCGCGGCAAGCTCGAGGTGCAGGTGGAGGCTGCCATCAAGGACATCACCGCCGACGGCACCACGGTACTCGAGGAGGCGCTCATGCTTCCCGCACCCACCGATCGTGACGCTGCCGAGCGCGAGCTCAATCAGCTCGTGCGCCAGATCAACAACCTGGGCCCCGT
>DBGDZK010000049.1:0-7444 GCA_048373195.1 Collinsella sp. | reverse complement strand
AGCCGACGCCCTCCATTGGCCGCGAGCAGCAGACCGTAGACATGGACGCTATGGAAAATGCCGAGCTCTCGGTCCACGGCCGTCACGATCCCTGCATCGTCCCCCGCGCCGTCCCCGTAGCCGAAGCAGCCGCCGCCCTCGCGATTTGGGACGCCCTCCTCGAGGACGCCGCCCAGCTCTAACCCGACTCACCTGGGTTGCCTGCCAACTCAGCCGTTACGTGAAAGGGGCCTCCATGGACCTTGCCGATATTCGCCAGGCCATCGATGGCATTGACACCACCCTGCTCAACAGCTTCGTCGAGCGCATGGACATTGCCACCGAAGTCGCCAAATCCAAGATCGAGATGGACAAGGCCGTCTTTGACCCCGCCCGTGAGCGCTCCAAACTCAACAACCTCGCCGGCCGCGCACCCGAGCGCTACGAGGCTCAGACCATCACCCTGTTCCGCCTCCTTATGAGCATGAGCAAGGCCGAGCAGCAGCGCTACATCAACGAGCTCAAGGGCATCACCGTCTCGCAAAAGGCCCACGCCACGGCTGCAGCCTTTGACACGCCCTTCCCTCAAACGGCCACAGTTGCCTGCCAGGGCGTGGAAGGTGCCTATAGCCAGATCGCCGCGTGCAAACTCTTCGACGTGCCCGACATCGCGTTTTTCGAGACCTTCGAAGGCGTTATGCGCGCTGTGCGCGACGGCTTCTGCGAGTTTGGCGTGCTGCCCATCGAGAACTCCACCGCCGGCTCGGTCAACGCCGTCTACGACCTGCTCGCCCAGTTCGACTTCCACATCGTGCGCTCGCTTCGCCTCAAGATCGACCACAACATGCTCGTCAAGCCCGGCACCAAGCTCGCCGACGTGCGCGAGGTTTACAGCCACGGCCAAGCCATTGCCCAGTGTGCGGGCTTTATCGAGTCCCACGACCTGCACGCCACCAAGTACCCCAACACCGCCATGTCGGCCGAGATGGTCGCCAATTCCGACCGCACCGATGTTGCCGCCATCGCATCGCGCAGCTGCGCGGCACTCTATGGCCTGGAGGTGCTGGAGTCCAACATCCAGGACTCGGACAACAACTACACGCGCTTTGTCGTCATCAGCCGCGAGCCACGCGTCTATCCCGGTGCCAACCGTACCTCGCTCATGATCACCACGGCCAACGAGCCGGGCGCCCTCTATCGCGTGCTCGAGCGCTTCTACGCACTCAACATCAACCTCATCAAGCTCGAGAGCCGCCCCATCCCCGGTCGCGACTTTGAGTTTATGTTCTACTTTGACCTGGACTGTCCCTTTGGCAGCAAGGCCCTCGACGACCTGCTCGATTCGATCGACGACGTATGCGAGAGCTTCACCTACTTTGGCAGCTACACGGAGGTGCTCTAGATGACCGATACCGCCGCAACCCGCCCCTACGGCGTGCTGGGCCGCGTGCTGGGCCACAGCTACACCCCGACCATCTACAAGGAGCTGGCGGGGCTTGAGTACGTGCGTTTTGAGCGCGAGCCCGAGGATCTTGAGGCTTTTATGACGGGCGACGAATGGGAGGGCACCAACGTGACCATCCCCTACAAGCGCGCCGTCATGGAATACCTGGACGAGCTGAGCCCGCTCGCCGAGCGCATGGGCAACGTCAACACCATCACGCGCCTGCCCGACGGCCGCCTGCACGGCGATAATACTGACTACTTCGGTTTCCAGTGCCTGGTCGAGGAGTTGGGCGTTGAGGTTGCCGGCAAGAAGGCCCTCGTGCTCGGTGCCACCGGCGGCGCCGGCACCACGGCAAGTATGGTGCTGGGAGACATGGGCGCCATCGTCGTACCCGTGGGTCGCACGAGCGAGGTCAACTACGACAATATCGCGCAGCAGTCCGACGCCTCCCTACTCGTCAACTGCACGCCCGCCGGCATGTTCCCCCATTGCCCCGACGCGCCTTGCACGCTCGAAGGCCTCGATGCGCTCGAGGGCGTCATCGACATTGTCTACAACCCCGCCCGCACGGGCCTGATGCGCGAGGCCGAGCGCCGCGGCATCCCCTGCATCGGCGGCCTGCTTATGCTTGTTGCCCAGGCGGCACAAGCTGTCGAGCGCTATACCGGCAAAGCCACCCCGCGCGAGAGGATCCTGGACGTAACGGAGCGCCTGTCACGCCGCGAACAGAACATCGCGCTGGTCGGCATGCCGGGCTCGGGCAAGACCCGCGTGGGCGAGCAGATCGCCCAGCTCACGGGCCGCGAGCACATCGATCTCGATCGCGCCCTCGAGGAGCGCCTGGGCATGCCCTGCGCCGACTTTATCATCAAGTGCGGCGAGGCGGCCTTCCGCGAGCAGGAGACGGCAGCGCTGGCCGACATCTCCAAGCGCAGCGGCTTGGTGCTCTCCACCGGCGGCGGCGTGGTTACGCGCGACGAGAACTACCCTCTGCTGCACCAAAACAGCCAAATCGTGATGCTCAACCGCAAGCTCGACGAGCTCGCCCACAAGGGCCGCCCCATCACCGCGCGCGACGGCATCGACAAGCTGGCCGAGCAGCGTATGCCGCGCTACCGCGCCTGGGCCGACTACATCATCGACTCACGCGACTGCGCCGCCAACACCGCCCATGCCCTCCTCGACACCCTCCCACCCGCTCTCTAACCAAAACCACCACAAAGGGGGCAGGCACCTTTGTGGTGGTTTTTCAACTGCAAAGGAAGCAACCATGAAAGCACTCGTCATTAACGGCCCCAACCTCAACATGCTCGGAATTCGCGAGCCAGGCATCTACGGCAGCAACAACTACGATCGCTTAGTGCAGATCTGCCAGGAAGCGGGTGCCGCACAGGGCTTCGACGAGGTCGAGGTCTTCCAGTCTAACCACGAGGGCAGCATCGTCGACAAGATCCAGGAGGCTTACGGAAAGGTCGACGGCATCGTCATCAACCCGGCCGCCTACACGCACACAAGCGTGGCCATCCTGGACGCGCTCAAAGCCGTCGCCATCCCGGCTGTGGAGGTCCACATTAGCGCAGTCGAGACCCGCGAAGACTTCCGCCAGGTGAGCTACGCCCGTCTGGCCTGCTTCGCCACCATCACCGGAGAGGGCCTGAAGGGCTACGCCCACGCGTTGGAGCTGCTGAAAGAGCATCTCGAAAAGTAAAATGCCAACCCCAACAAACAGCAGCGGCTTGCTCGCGCTCGGCTCCAGCAACACACAAGATGAAAAAAGCCCAGACCACCAAGCGGTCTGGGCTTAATAAACGATGGTGCTCCATGGCGGATTCGAACCGTCGACCTTGGGATTAGAAGTCCCCTGCTCTATCCAACTGAGCTAATGGAGCAAATAGCCGCACGCCCAAGCAAGCGCAAGCCTGTCAGGCGCAAGTAATTATAACCTAGTTGAACTGCTCGCGATACGCCTTGCAGACCTCATCAACCGGGCCGTCCATGCGAAGGTCACCCTTCTCAATCCAAACGGCACGCTGGCAGATGCGCTCAACCTGCTCCATAGAGTGCGAAACGAACAGAACCGTCACGTCGCCGCTCTGGATAAAGTGCTGGATACGGTCCTCGCACTTCTGCTGGAAGAACACATCACCGACGGACAGCGTCTCGTCAACGATCAGAATATCGGGCTCGGTAATCGTCGCGATTGCAAAGGCGATACGCGCCACCATGCCCGAGGAGAAGTTCTTAAGCGGCATATCGACAAAGTTCTGCAGCTCAGCGAATTCGATAATGCCGTCAAAGTTGGCATCGATGAACTCCTTGGTATAGCCAAGCAGGGCGCCGTTCAGATAGATGTTCTCGCGGGCGGTCAGCTCGGGGTCAAAACCAGCACCAAGCTCAATCAGCGGCGCGATGTTACCGTGCACCTTAACGCTGCCCTCGCTAGGCTCAAGAACGCCAGCGATAATCTTGAGCATCGTAGACTTGCCGGAGCCATTGGTGCCGACCAGACCCACAACCTCGCCGCGATGAATATCAAACGAGATGTGCTTAAGCGCCCTAAACTCCTCAAAGAACAACTCATGCTTGGCAAGCTTAATGAAGTACTCCTTGAGGTTGGTCAGCGACTCGGACGCCATGTTAAAGATCATGGTGACGTCGTCGACCTCGACAGCCAGAGGCTGCTCGCTGTAATCAACAACAGATTCAGTCATCACAGCACTCCTTAGATGTAGAGGATAAATTTGCGCTCGGACTTATGGAACACGGTATAGCCAATAATAAGCGCAAGAACCGCCCAAGCGACGCACATACCAAACGTCATAAGCGAGGGCGTAGTCTGGAACAGGAAGATATCGCGCATAAACTGCAGGTAGTTGAACATGGGGTTCGCATACATCAAGATACGCACGAGATGCGGCATTTGCGCAATATAGTCAGTCGTCCAGAAGATGGGCGTAATGTAAGTCCACGCCGTAATGACGACGCTCCACAGATGCATAACGTCGCGGAAGAAGACCGTAAGGGCAGAGAGCATCATGCCCAGGCCCATGCAGAAGCACATAAGCAGCAGCAGGCAGACCGGCAACAGAATCAGGTGCCAAGAAGGCATAACGCGGAACCACAGCATGACGATGGCGACGGCGACCAGCGAGAAGGCAAAGTTGACCAGCGAGAAGAGCACCTTCTGCACCGGGAAAACCCAGCGGTGCACCTTAACCTTCTTGAGCAGAGGGGCAGCGCCCACGATCGACGTCAGGGCCTGGTTAGTAGACTCAGACATGACGGCAAAGGTGATGTTACCCACGATCAAGTACAGCGGGTACATCTCGGGCGTCATTGAGCCATTGCGGCCCTGGCCAAAAATCGTCGAGAACACGATGGCCATGACGATCATCATCAGCAGCGGGTTGAGCACCGACCATGCGACGCCCAGAACGCTACGGCGATACTTGATCTTAAAATCCTTGGTAACCAGCTGACGAAGGATAAACGCGTCCTTCTCAAATTCGTTCTTAGCAAACGTCGCAGGCAGACTGCGAGTTTCTTGTTGCTTTGTCTGATCCGACACGGATGCAACTCCTTTACTCGTAATCGTTGACAAACGAACAGTATAGACCCGACGGCCATGCAAACGATTCGCGCAACAAAACTGGAGAACTAACCCACATCTTAGGATGCCAAGCCCAAACGGCTATACTTTCAAGGATTGAACGTATAAGGAGCATTGAGTGAATTCTGAATCCATCGCCGTCATCATCCCCTGCTACAACGAAGCGCTCACGATCGGCAAAGTCATCGACGACTTTCACCGCGAGCTTCCGCAGGCGACGGTCTATGTCTATGACAACAACTCGTCGGACGATACCTCACGCATCGCCACCGAGCACGGCGCCACGGTCCGCTTTGAGCCCCGTCAGGGAAAGGGCAACGTATGCCGCCAGATGTTTCGCGACATCGACGCCGATTGCTACCTGATGGTCGACGGCGACGACACCTACCCCGCCGAGGCGGCCAAGGCCCTCTGCGAGCCCATCCTTAACGGTACGGCCGACATGACCGTAGGCGATCGCCTTTCAAACGGCACCTACGCCGAGGAAAACAAGCGCGCCTTCCACGGCTTTGGCAACAATCTGGTCCGCGCCATGATCAAGTTGATCTATGGCTACAGCTTCGATGACGTCATGACCGGCTACCGCGCCATGAGCCGCCCGTTCGTTAAAACCTTCCCAGTGCTTTCCGAGGGCTTTCAGATCGAAACCGAGCTCTCGATCCACGCCGTCGACCACCGCTGGCGCATCAAAGATGTGCCCATCGAGTACCGCGACCGTCCCGAGGGTTCCGAGTCCAAACTCAACACAGTGAGCGACGGCATTAAAGTCGTTGCGATGATCGGCACGCTGTTCAAGGACTACCGCCCGCTGAAGTTCTTCAGCCTCGTAGCGCTTCTGTTCGCGGTATTCGGCCTCGCCCTGGGCATGCCCATCGTTGTCGAATATTTCCAGACCGGCCTCGTCCCGCGCTTCCCCACCGCTATGCTCGCCGCCTCGTTTATGTTCCTGTGCGGCCTGAGCCTTGCGACCGGCTTCATCCTAGATTCTGTAGCAAAGGTCGAAAAAAAGCAGTGGGAGGTCAACGTGTACAGCAAATACGCCTACGACGACCAGCCCGGCCACCCTACTTCCAAGCCAAGCGAGAGGTAGATCTTCCGCAAAATACTATTGGCACCACTGCGCAGATAGCCACCAACAAGAAAAGCCGCCGTTAAAGAACGGCGGCTTTTACTCTCGAAAAGTTAATAGCGCCTAGAGCGTCTTGATGTACTCCCCCAGCTCTTCCTCCCAGTCGGGCATGTGGAAGCCGGCAGCCTCGAGCCTGGACAGGTCGAGCGCGGAGTGGACCGGGCGCGGGGCGACGGGGCCCTCGGCGCTCGCGTAGTAGTCGGCGGTCGATACCGGCACGACCCTGTCCCCGTTGCCGTTGGCGGCCTCGAAGACGGCGCGGGCGATATCGGCCCAGGACTTGACGGTGCCGGAGCCGGTGCAGTCGTAGGTGCCGTAGGGGGCGTGCGTCCCCAGCTCGTGGAAGATGGCCTCGGCCATGTCGCGCGTGAAGGGCAGGCGGCCCAGCTGGTCGTCAACGACCGTGACCTGCGTGAGCTTATCCTCCGGGTCGGCGACGCGGTCGGACAGCCCCTTCATGGTCTTGACGAAGTTGTGCCCCTCGCCGATGACCCAGGAGCTGCGCATGATGTAGTGGCGCGGGCACCCGGCCACGGCGATGTCGCCGGCGGCCTTGGTCTGGCCGTAGACGGAAAGCGGGCTGAGGGGCTCGTCCTCGGTATGGACCTCGGCGGTGCCGTCGAAGACGTAGTCGGAGGAGACATGCACGAGGGTGATCCCGTGCTCAGAGCAGGTGCGGGCGAGCAGCGCCGGCCCGGTGGCGTTGGCCTTCCAGGCGGCCACGCGGCCCTCGGGGGTCTCGGCCCTGTCGACGGCGGTGTAGGCGCCGCAGTTGATCACGGTGCCGTAGAGCGACCAGTCGTACTGCGCGTAGGCGTCCGGGTCTGACATGTCGAAGGTGTCGATGTCGCAGAAGTCGAAGTCCTTGGCGACGCCGCGCTCCTCGGCCAGCGCGCGGACCGCACGGCCCAGCTGGCCGTCGCAGCCGGTGACGAGGGTGCGCTTCGGCGCCATGGGGACGACGTCCCTGAGCATCGGGTGGTTGAGGTCGGCATCGGATACGGTGGCCTCGTCGAGAGGGATCGGCCACTCGATGGCGAGCTCGGGGTCGGCGAGGTTCACGAAGGTGTAGGTCTTCTTCAGCTCGAGGGACCAGTGGGCGTCCACCAGGTAGGTGTAGGCGGTGCCGTCCTCCAGCGCCTGGAAGGAGTTGCCCACGCCGCGCGGCACGTAGATGGCCTGCGAGGGGGCGAGCACGGTCGGGTAGACCTTGCCGTAGGTGGCGCTGCCCTCGCGCAGGTCCACCCATGCGCCGAAGACCGAGCCGCGGGCCACGGAG
>DBGDZK010000048.1:0-7118 GCA_048373195.1 Collinsella sp. | reverse complement strand
TGCGTGCGGAACTCGCGACAAACTTAACCGCCCCGCCCGGCAGGCGAGCTGCGGAAACTCGGTCGGTCCAAAGTAATATCGTGCGAACGGAATTCTGGCTGGATCTCTGATCGTATGGGAGATCTGGTTGATGCGGTTATCTATGCCCGTCTGCGGACTGAGGAGTGTCCCTGGGTGCCGGCAGGATAGGAACGTCCTTAAGTGCCAAGTTGGAAAGAAAAAGGCGGAGGCCCGGGAGTGGGTCTCCGCCTTATATACAGGGGGCGATGTTATTCGCGAGCGCCGGGATTAGACCAGACGAGCGTTGATCGTCTTGGCGATCTTGGCGGCGTCGGTGGAACCCTTGACGGTGGCACGGAAGTCCTCGTCCATGAGCGCCTCGGCGACCTTGGACAGGATCTTAAGGTGCGTGGTGCCGGCCTGGGCACCCGGGATGAGCAGCGCGATGGCCACGTTGACGGGAGCGCCGTCCATGGTGTCCCAACCGGTCACACCGGACTCGTCCTTGACGACGATGACGGCAGCCTCGGTAATGGCGTCGGACTTGGCATGCGGGATGGCGAAGCCCTCCATCATGCCCGTGGTGCCCTCGGCCTCGCGGGCCAGGAAGGCGTTCATCACGGCGTCGGCGTCGCTGGCGATACCGGCCTTGACAGCCTGGTTGGAAACGAAGCTCAGAGCCTCGTCACGAGAAGCGAAGTCCTCGGCGACAAAGACATTCTCGACCTTCACGAAGTCGGCAGCCTCGGCCTTGGGGGCCTCGACGGCAGCGGCCTTGGGGGCCTCAACGGACTTGGCTACAGGAGCGGCCTTCTGATTCTTCTCGAAGTCGTACTTCTTGAAGGCCACGAACAGGATACCACCGACCACAGCGCCGATGAGGATCGCGAGGACCCACAGCGGACCGTTCTCGACAACGGGCAGGACCAGGAAGCCGCCGTGAGGCGCCGGATCGTGAACGTTGAAGAAGATGGTCAAGATGGAAGCGATGGAAGAACCGAGCATCATGATGGGCATGACGGGCCAGATGTTCTTGGTCATGAACGGAATGGCGCCCTCGGTGATGTGGGTGCAACCAAGGATGAGGTTGACGATACCGGCGTCATGATCCTCCTGGCTGAAGTACTTCTTGCCGACAACGACGGCGAAGGTGGTGATCAGCGGCGGAACGATGCAAGCGGCGGAGACGGCAGCCATGAAGTTGGTGCCGAAGTTGTAGGTCTCGGTGCCGACGCCAGCTTCGAGAGCGGTACCGAGCAGGAAGGTACCAGTAGCGTAAGCAGCCTTGTTGACCGGGCCGCCCATATCAAAGGCGCACATGCAGCCGATGGCCAGGCCAAGGATCACCGGACCGGAGTTACCGAGGCTCTGCAGGAAATCCATCATACCCTGGTTAATGGCAGCCATGGGGCCGGAAATACCGAGCATGACCAGGCCGACGATGGCGGTAGAGCACAGCGGATACAGGAAGATTGCCTTCAGGCCATTAAGGCTCGCGGGAATTTTAGAGAAAACCTTCTCGAGCAGCAGGATGACATAGCCGGCGAGGAAGCCGCCGACGATGCCGCCCAGGAAGCCGAAGCCCACGCCGGCGCCACCGGCGTCGATCATGCCGGTCTCGGCGTTAACAGGCAGGCCCTGGATGGCAATCATACCGGCAACGAAACCGGGGACGAGCGCCGGGCGCTTGCCGATGGATTCGGCGATGTAGGCGGAAAGCACCGGAACCATAAGGTTCATGGCGATGCCGCCGATGATCTTGAGCATCGCAGCAAAGCTGTTGTAGTCGGCAGCCGTCGAATCAAAGGACGTGATGCCCCACAGGAACGAAATGGCGGTCAGAACACCACCGGCAACGACGAAGACCAGCATGTGGCTGACGCCGTTCATGAGGTGCTTGTAGATGATGTGACCGATGGACTCCTTCTCCTCGACCTCGTCCTCGACATCGGCGGCAGCGGCAACCGTGTCGTCGCCCTTGGCGGCGAGCGCGCGGTCGATCAGCTTACCAGCAGCCTCGACAGACAGGGCCTTGGAAACACCAACGGAAACCATGGGCTTACCGGCGAAACGCTCAGCCTGGACATCCTTGTCTGCTGCGACGACGACGGCCTTGGCACCAGCGATCTCACTCTTGGTGAGCTCGTTCTCGACGCCGACCTGGCCATGAGTCTCGACCTTAATGGTCAGACCTCGCTCGGCAGCAGCCTTCTCCAGCGCCTCCTTCGCCATGAAGGTGTGCGCAATGCCGGTCGGGCAACCGGTCGCGGCGATGATGTCAAACTTAGCCATGTGTCCCTCCTTCTTGAGTACAGCGCCCGCGGGCGCTCCCCTACACGCGCTTCGATGCGCGTTTTTCCACAACTGAAAGATACCAACCTACCGTCCGCGTGAGAAGAGACAAGGTGCAATTCTCCGGTGAAAGGTTCTTTCATAACCGTAAACGGTAAGTGAAAGTTTACCATCAACACTTGAAACGGCAAGGTGTATCTTGTAATTGAAAATGCCCGTATACTATGGCATTGCGAATCAAATTAGATTTTCATGCCAACCAGGAGCCATCCATGACCGATAGTAGCAAGAGCGCACTTTCCCTCATTAGCACCCATCAGGGATACAGCGAATCCGAGCAGCGCATTGTCGACTATATATTGGAGCACCAGTCCGAGGCTCCACGCCTCACGGCGGCTCAGCTCTCACGCGCCGCCACCACGTCCGAAGCGACCGTTTCGCGCTTCTGCCGCAAGCTGGGCTTTGGTAGCTTCCGCAGCTTTCAGTTTTCGTTGGCGAGGGATTTGGAAAGCCAGCGCAACGAGGGCCTGACCGACGAGGTCTCGCTCGACAATATGGAGCAGAGCCTCAAGAACATCCTGGCTGCCAAGGTGAGCGAGCTTAATGCGACCATCGACGGCATTGATCACGACACGTTGGCCGCAGTTGTACACGCGCTTAAGAATGCCGGCGTTATTGAGTTCGCCGCCGTGGGCAATACAAACGCGGTCGCGCTCGACGCGACATTTAAGTTTTCGCAGCTGGGCCTGCGCTGCATGACGAGTACCATTAGCGAGACATCAATCGGCTTTGCGCTCACGTTGCGCCCGGGTGACGTCATCGTGCTAATCTCAAACTCCGGCAAATCGCGCCGACTGAATCGCATGGCAAAAGCGGCTCGCGACTGCGGCGCAACCGTGGTCGTCATCAGCAGCGACAGCAAGTCTCCACTCGCGCGCCTGGCAGACTACACTTTTAATACCGTCAACCACGAAGCACTGCTGACAACGGGCGACTTCGCGTTCTCCAAGATGAGCGCCACGATGATCATCGAGGTCATCTACAACTTCCTGCTGCCCGAGATTGAAGACGCGCGTGAGCATATCAGCTACTACGAGGAGCTCATCCAGCCGGATAAGGTCGTTGAGTAAAACGCGTAGTGGGACAAAAATATCAGTCTATTTTGTCCCACCAACACCGCTGATACGACCTAACCTCGAGCTTCTTCGAGCATCTGCTTTGCGTGGGCCAAGCTTGCCTCGGACTGATCGCCGCTCAACATGCGGGCGATCTCGGCGGTACGCGCTTCGCCGATTACCTCGTCCAAATGCGTCTGGGGAACATCGCCCGGTTCCTTGCTGACGACATAATGCTTGTCAGCCATGACGGCGACCTGCGCCAAGTGGGTTACGACAATCACCTGATGCGTAGCGGCGAGATCTGCCAGCACGCCCGCGAGCGCACGCGCCGTGGAGCCACCGACGCCAGCATCGACCTCGTCAAACACCAGCGTATCGACACCGTCCGCGTTACCGAGGACAACCTTACTTGCCAACATGACGCGGCTGAGCTCGCCGCCCGACGCAATGCGGCGCAGGGGACGTGGAGTCAAACCGGCACCGCTGCGGTATAGCAGCTCGTAGCTCGAAGGACCAACGGGCGTCCACTCAGCACGGGGAAGATCGCGCGACTCCCAGACGAGCTCGGCGCCGCCCATCTCCAGGCGAGCCATCTGGCGGCCAACCTCGTGACAGAAGCGCGGGGCCGCCGTATTGCGGGCGCGCTTAAGTGCCTTGGCAGCGGCAAACAACTCGCGCTCAGCGCTCCCGAGTGCCTCACGCGCCTTTTTGATCTGTTCATCGCCATCATCGACCAGGGACAGCAGCTCTTGCGAGCGATCGCGCATGGCAAAAACATCGTCCATGGTGGGGCCCCACTGACGCAACAGGCCCTTGAGGTCGGAATACCGCTCACGCATGCGAGCGAGCTCGCGCGGGTCGAAGGCGACGCCATCGCGATAGGCACGAAGCTCGTTCGCGCAATCCTCAAGTGAGATACAGGCATCCGAAAGCGCATCGGCAATGTCGCCCAGTTTGCGATCGACGGTAGCCATTCGGGAAAGCTCCGCCACGGCACTGTTCACGGCATCGAGCGCTCCCCCTTCGGCGGCAAGCGATGCATGGGCATCGTTAGCCGTGGCAACCAGTACCTCGGCATGTTCGGAGCGCGGCAGCAGTTCCTCGAGTTCCTCATACTCGCCCGGTTTGGGGTCGACCTCGCCGATGCGCTCGAGGGCAAAGTGCGCCTCCTCGACGCGACTCCCCTGCGCACGCGAGGCTTCCTCCACACGGCGAAGCTCCTTGGCGGCGGCACGCGAAGCCTTAAAGCAGACGCGGTACGCATCCAGCGCCTCGAGTGCCGGGCGCCCTGCCCATGCATCGACCATCGCAACGTGATGCGCCGGATCGAGCAAGCGCTGATGCTCATGTTGGCCGCACAGATCCATCATCACGCCAACGCGCTCCGAAAGCTCGCGCACGCTGGCGATGCGGCCGTCAATCTTCACGCGGCTGCGGCCCTCGGCAGAAAGGCTACGCTGTACGGTGAACCCCTCCGTGTCGTGCGGCCCGTCAAACAGGCGCGCCTCGACGCTCGCCAGCGCCTCGCCCTCGCGCACCGTCGACGAATCCGCGCGCTCGCCCAAAATAAGCTTGAGCGCAGAGAGCAGCGCAGTCTTGCCGGCGCCGGTCTCACCGGTCAGAACAGTCAGGCCGGCACTCGGCACCAGCGTCGCCTCGCGAATGAGTGCAATGTTAGAAACCTGCAGCTCATCGATCATGACGGACTCCGTAGAATACGCGGCTCACCGAGTTATAGAAGCTCTCGGGGCCGTAATCCAGCAGCAGCACATCACCGGGCCCACGACGCACCGCCACGCTCTCAACGGTGCCATCACAGGTAATAAACTGTCCATCGATGGCGATCGCCGGCACGCTCGGGCGATCATCGGACATAAAGATTTCGACGACATCACTCGGCGAAGTCAAGAAGGCACGGGCCTGAATGGTGTGCGGCGCAATGGGTACGCAGACCATGCCCGTATAGTCGGGGCTCACGATGGGGCCACCGGCGGATAGTGCATAGCCAGTGGAGCCGGTCGCCGTCGAAACGACGACACCGTCACCGCGCAGGCGGTCGATATGATGGCCGGACACCGTGATGTCGAACTCGACCATATCGGACAGCGGACCGCGGGTAAGCGCCATGTCGTTGAGGGCGAAGGTGCGCACGACATCCTTCGTACCGTCTTCGCGCACGGACACGATATCCGCGGCGATGGTAGCGCGACGGCTCACGTGCAGCTCGCCGGACAGGGCATCACTTACAACCTGCAGAATGTCGCGCTCCTCGGGGCTCGCAGCAGTTAAAAAGCCCAGGTGACCATAGGAAAGACCTAGGATAGGAATCTCGCGATGGTTGAGGATGCGGGCAGCGCGCAGCAACGTACCGTCGCCGCCGAGCGTAATGACCAAATCGGAGCCGTCAATATCAGGCGTGCTCTGAATCTTGGATCGCTGGTCGGCAGCCCATGCGACCTCATAGCCCTGGCGCGTCAGCCAAAGCTCGAGCATCAGGCCGCTCTCGACCGCCTCTTGCTTGTAGTAATTGGGAACCAGAAAGACCTTCATAGCGTTGCAGCTTTCTCGCTCAAAACCGATACCTGGGATTGCAGCTCGTCTTGCGAGCGGTCGCCGGGTTCAAATCTCGTGCCGTACACGAAAAACTCAACGTTGCCCTTGGCACCATGAATGGGTGACACGCACACATCGACCGGGAACAGGCCCTTGGCAGCAAAGAGTTCAACCGCCGCCACGAGTGTATCGCGGCGCACGGCGGGATCGGTCACAATGCCGCCCTCGCCCACCAGCGCAGCCGGCGCCTCAAACTGCGGCTTTACGAGCGTGCAAAACGAACCCGAAGGCTTCAGACACGCCAGCACGGCGTCGATGATATTCGCGATACTTGTAAACGACACATCGCACACGGCCAGATCGATAGCGCCGCCGTAGCCGAGCTCGGGCAGCTGCGTCACATTCGTGCGCTCGTGGAGCGTCACGCGATCGTCCTGACGAAGCGACCAATCGAACTGAGCACGGCCCACGTCGACCGAAACGACCGTAGCGGCGCCGCGCTTGAGCAGGCAATCGGTAAAGCCGCCCGTGGAGCATCCCACATCGAGGCAAGCAAGGTCCGTCGGATCGATCCCAAACGCATCGAGCGCGCCCTCGAGCTTGAGCCCGCCGCGCCCAACATACGGGATGTGCCCCTTAACGTGCAGCGGCAGACCAGGCGTCACCTTGAGCCCCGGAGAGGTCAAACGCTCACCGCCACTCGAAACCAAGCCGGCCATAAGAGTGCGAAGGGCATCCGCGCGATCGGCGCAGATGCCCTGTGAAATCAGTTCGTCATCGAGACGCACGCGTTTCATGAATGCCATCAACCATTCGTATCCGGAGATGCGGCCTAGCTATCCTGGGATTCGTTTGCCGCATCCTCATCGTATTCCTGCTCGAGCTTGTCGGCCTCTCGCGGCGTCAACTCAAACTTGTCGACCATATCGACCGCGCGGGAACCCAACTCAATCGCTTCGTCAAACAAATCGAGTGAACGCTCCAAGGAGGTATCCTTAGAGCGAACGGTAGCGATGATCTGGTCCAGACGGTCCGAGATCTCGTCAAAGTTGCGGACAGAACCCTCTGGCATGGCTACTCCTCGACGGAGTCGGCCTCGACGGCCCCAGCAGCGTCCGCGTCCTCGGCAAGTACACCGGCAGCAGCCTGCGCAGC
>DBGDZK010000047.1:0-10873 GCA_048373195.1 Collinsella sp. | reverse complement strand
CGTCCGCCGCAGTAGACAGCGAGCTTGTCCAGCACTTCCTGGCGCGTCGTCAGGAAGCGCTCGTCCTCCTCGACCTGCATGGTGTAGCCCAGAGCGCCGCTCGTGCGCGGCACGATGGTGATCTTGGTAACCGGCGCAGAGCCCTTCTGGCGAGCGGCAACGATGGCATGGCCGATCTCGTGGTAGGACACGACCTGCTTCTCGTGGTCGGACAACACCGTAGACTTACGCTGCTGACCGGCGATGACGACCTCCACCGACTCCTCAAAATCGTCCTGCGTGGCGCGCTTGCGGCCCTCGCGAACGGCACGCAGGGCGCCCTCGTTGATGATGTTGGCCAGATCGGCACCCGAGGCACCGGGCGTGGCGCGGGCAATCGCGGTCAGGTCAATCGGCGGCTGTGTCTTCACGCTCTTAGCGTGGAGTTCAAGAATGTTCTTACGGCCGGTCAGGTCGGGCAGCTCAACGGGGATGCGACGGTCAAAACGACCGGGGCGCAGCAGAGCGGGATCGAGGCTGTCGGGACGGTTGGTGGCAGCGAGGACGACGATGCCTTTGTGGTTATCGAAGCCATCCATCTCGGTCAGCAGCTGGTTGAGCGTCTGCTCGCGCTCGTCGTTGCCGCTAAAGCCGCCGCCATCGCGCTTCTTGCCGATCGTGTCGATCTCGTCGATAAACACGATGCACGGGGCCTTTTCCTTGGCCTGCTTAAACAGATCGCGAACCTTAGCGGCGCCGCGACCGACAAACATCTCGACGAACTCAGAGCCAGAAATGCTGAAGAACGGAACGCCCGCCTCGCCGGCAACAGCCTTGGCAAGCAAGGTTTTACCGGTACCCGGAGGGCCGACAAGGAGGGCACCGCGCGGCAGCTTGGCGCCGATCTCCTCGTAGCGCTGCGGCTTCTCCAGAAAGTCGACGACTTCCTTAAGGGATTCCTTGGCCTCTTCCTGCCCTGCAACATCCTTAAAGGTCACGCCCACATCTTTGGAGGCGATAACGCGAGCGCCGGACTTACCCAGCCCGCCGCCGCCAAAGCCACCGCCGCCAAAATTCATCGACGGGCCGTCATCGCCCATAGCCTTCTTCATACGACGGTTGAGCCACCAACCGATGAGGAAGAAAATCGCCATGGGAAGAATGAGGGTGAGCAGGTAGTAGGTCATCAGACCCGAGTTCTTATCGGGAACAACCGACTCAAGCGAGGCGCCAGATTCAAGCACGCGATCAGTAAAGCCCGCGTCATTCGGCACACCGGTCGTCTTATAGGCGATGTTCTCGTCCTCGCCCTTCTTGGTGTAATAAATCGAGTAATCGTCCGTGTTGTACTCGACCTTGTCGACACTCTTCTTATCGAGCGCTTTGACAAACGTCGAGTAATCGGTCTTCGTAATCTGCTGCGTGTGACCGATGTTGGGGAACAGAACGGTCGAGAGCACGAGGTAGACGACGAAGGCGATGAGCACGTAGAGGATCATATTCCGTCTACGTTTGTTGTCATCCATCTCCATCTGCTTGAACTCCATCTACTGGGGTTGATAATGTTTTCTAGAATACCCAACCCGGACGGCGATAAACCGACGCCGGGCACGAAAGGACAGAGATGGCATCACTGGAAGTCGGCAAGGTTCAAATCTATACGGGCGACGGCAAGGGCAAGACGACGGCTGCGCTGGGGCTCGCGCTGCGCGCCACGGGCTATGGACTTAACGTGCTCATACTTCAGTTTGCCAAGAAGCTGCACTGCGCCGAGCACGACGCCGCGCCGCGCCTGGGACTGCGCATTGTACAGGCCGATCGCGACACACCCGAGGCTTGCGCCGCACAGATCATGGAGCTCGCACGCGAACAGATTAGCCAGGTCGACGTGCTGATCTTGGATGAGCTGGGGGAAGCCATGCGACGGGGCTTTGTGACGCGCGAAGATGTCGAAGCGTTGATCGCGATGAAACCGACCGTCACGGAACTCGTACTCACCGGCCGCGGCTTGCTGCCCCTCGCCGACCTTGCCGACCTAGTAACCGAAATGCGCCCCGTCAAACACTACTTCGACGAAGGCCTCCTAGCCCGCCAAGGCATCGAATACTAATCCGGCACTTAGGGACGTTCCTTTTCTGCCGGCAGTTGGGGACACTCCTGCGCCGTCACCTATCTAGTAACCTAAATCTTCTTCCAACCTGCCGTACCAGAAACAACAGACGTACGACCGATGCCAACGACCCTCACTATTTGATTAATCGTGAGACCCGCTCTTCTCATTTTGCAGAGAATGAGCTTTCGCTCAGATGGCTTCATGGAAGCAAGCTCGGGAAGTGAGATAGGGGCGGCAACGCTTTTGGCGACCTCAAGAGCCTCATCATCCAGAATGCGCGGTCGAGGCTCGGCTTCGTAGGGCGCTTGGTCAATTCGATCGGCAAGATAGTGCCGATACTCAAGAGATCCACCCACGAGATCCAAAACAATCCCGGGGTCGCAGAATCCAAATCCATCATAGCCGTAAGCATATGCTCGGTAACTGGACCAGCGATACGTATCAACGGCGGAAATACCCGCCTTGACCGGATTCATATGAATATAGTCGGCAAGCGAAATTGCTTGCACGTCATTCTCGACCGGAATATTAGTAAATCTATCTTGGAACAAGTGCCCAACTCGGTCTGTTTTGCGATTGAAATACATCGCATACGACGTAAGAACGCCGCTCATGCACGATGATATCTTCCCATGAGGATCGTCGACCATAAGATGAAAATGATTCGACATGAGACACCATGCGGTAACGCCAACGCCATTACCGACAAGTTTATCCTCGAACAGTGTAAGCATCCGATAGCGATCTTCATCATCTTCGAAGATGCAGATGCCGCCATTACCGCGTGCGATTATATGGTTATAGCCTGTTAACGAAACGACTCTACCCGTTCTTGGCATATCGCCCTCCCATCACAAACCCACCGGGCAACATCTGATAGGCGCGGACGATATAATTTGCTATGCCCGTTTTGACAGTTTACAGGGCACGGCAGACAGAGTCTCCGAAAAAGGCGAAATTGCTTTACAAGGAGTGTCCCAAAGTGCCGGAAGAAAAGGAACGTCCCCAAGTGCCGAGTGCGTTTCCTCTGTCCCCAAGGGATCATTAGGCAGTGGCGCGGCCGAGCCAGTTGCCGCTGTGGTGGTAGATGGTGAACATTATGGCGGTGATGAGCCAGGTTACGGGGTAGACCAGCAGCAGGTGCTCAAGCGACGGATCGAACGGCATAATCGCAAACACCCAGATCACCCTGAGCACGACGGTGCCAAAAATCGTGAGCAGCATGGGCTGCAAGCTCACGCCGGCGCCGCGGATGGAACCCGAGGCGTTCTCGATAATCGAGAAAATCGCATAGAACGGCGCAATGAAATGGAGGATGGTCGTGGTGTACGCCGAAATCGAAGCATCGTCGACAAACAGGCGCGACAACGGACCCGAGAACACCAGCAGCACGGCAGACAGGCCACCAATGAGCATAAACGACAGCACGAGCGACGTATGGTAGCCCTTTCGCATGCGCTCGTAGTTGCGCGCGCCAAAGTTCTGTGCCGAGAACGTGGTAATCGACACGCCAAGCGCCTCGGTAACCATCCAGACAATGCCATCCAGGCGGCCCGAAAGACCCCAAGCCGTGGTGACATCGGCACCAAACGAGTTGACCGACACCTGAATCAAAACGTTGGAAATCGAATACGCAGCAGACTGAAAGCCAAGCGGCAGACCACACGAAATCATGCTCTTACAAATACCAGGATCAATGCCGAGTTTGGACAGTGAAAGCCGCCACGCACCCGGTGCGTGCATCATACGAATCACGATCATCGTGGCATTGGAGCAAATGGTCAGCGCCACCGCGATGCCGCAGCCCAGAGCCTCCATATGAAGTACGGCAACGAAGATGACATCCAGCACCGCATTAACAAGGCAGCCGGAAGCGATGATCACAGCGGGCCCGCGCGTGTCGCCCACGGCGCGCAGCAATGCCGTTCCCATATTGAGCAGCAGCGCCGCAACCATGGCGGCAAAATAGCAACGGGCATAGGCCACGCCCTCGGCCAATAGTTCATGCGGCGTATTCATAAGCACCAGCATGGGCTCAACGAACACTATGCCAAGAATCGAGAAAACGATTCCGCCCACCAGCGCGAGCGTCATGGCCGTATGGACCGATCGGCTCAGGCGCTCGTCATCGTGCTGGCCAAAAAACTGGCCCGTAATGACCGCGCAGCCGGCACCGACGCCAACGCAAAAGCCAATGCAGAGCTCGGTGAGCACCATCGTGGCCTGAATGCCACCCAGCGCGAGCTTGCCGCCAAACTGACCGACGATATAGGTACCGATAAGCGTGTATGCCTGCTGAAAGAACGAACTAAAGAAGATGGGAACGCACAGCGACAGCAGCTGCTGCCAAATGACACCCTGCGTTACATCGATAGCCGTAGATTTCTTAGCCACACGCCCTCCCCACTAGCGTACGTCATACAACAAAACGGCAATTTAAGACCAAAGCCGACACCAGCTTAGCACCGACCAGCGTCGGCCGAAACGCCCCGAACCACAGCCCGGTGCGAAATATCTGTTTAGTGATACAGCCCCGGCTGGTAGTGATACTCGTTGCTCACGTGCGGGCACAGCTGCCAAAAGGCGACGGCACTCGCCGCGGCCACGTTGAGCGAATCAACCCCGTGCGCCATCGGAATGCGCACGGCTCGGTCGCAGCCAGCAATGGTCTTGGCGCCTAAGCCAGCACCCTCGGTGCCCATAAAGATTGCCAGGCGGTCAATCTCCTGCAGCGCGGGATCGTCCAACGACACCGAATCATCCGTCAACGCCATGGCGGCACACGAAAACCCGGCATCGTGTAACGCCGCCAGCCCATCATGCGGCCATACGCGCGCCTCGCTGCCAATGCGCGTCCAGGGCACCTGGAACACCGTACCCATGCTCACGCGGGCCGAGCGACGATACAGCGGGTCACAGCACGTAGGACTCACCAAAATGCCATCGACGTTCAGCGCAGCCGCCGAGCGGAAAATCGCGCCGACGTTGGTGTGGTCGACAATGCCCTCGAGCACGCACACGCGCACCGGGCGCTCCCCCGCCGCCTCGACGACGCCGCCCAAGAACTCGGCTACCGGAATCTGACGCGGGCGACGGAACGCCGCGAGCGCACCGCGCGTCACGTTAAAGCCCTTCAGCTGCTCCATAAGCTCCATCGAGGCCACGAACACGGGAACCGGGCCCGCACCTTCGCGTACCGCCAGGCGCTCAAACAGCGGCATCATCTGGTCGAGCCAGCGTTCGCCCAAAAGAAAGCTCACCGGCTCGTATCCGGCGCGCACTGCACGCTCGATGACCTTGGCACTCTCGGCGATAAAAATGCCCTTCTGCGGCTCCAGCACGCAGCGAAGCTCACGCTCGGTCAGTCGCACGTAGGCATCGAGCCGCTCGTCCTCGAGCGAATCGATTCGCAGCACCTCAACGGCATCAGTCATAGCAGCCAGCCCGCACCCTTCTTTACAGCACCTATACAAATATCGGGGCAACGCCATGCGCTGCCCCGCCACTCATTTCAACCCGATAATACCGAAGGGATAATCGGGTTTACGCCTCAACGCGACGATACGTCACGAACTCATAATCGAGACCCTCGTCACCCTCGCCCACGGCAATCGTGGCAACACCGCCACGCCTCGCAATCTCCCACGCGGGATCGGCATCCAGATCGGGAAAGTACGTATCCACGTCATGCACGCAATGGTCATGCGTAACCTCGGCCTCGACGCAATACGGCAAGAACTGTCGATACACCTCGCCGCCGCCAATCACCCACGCAATGGGCTCATCGGCCACGGCGGCCAAGGCCTCGTCGACGCTATGCACCACGTCGACACCCTCGGCAGCAAAGCTCTCGTCGCGGGTGAGCACGATATTGCGGCGATTCTTGAGCGGTCGTCCGCCGGGAAAACTCAGAAGTGTCTTGCGTCCCATAATGACCGGGCAACCTTTGGTGCACGCTACAAAATGGCGCATATCGGAGCGATTGGACACGACCATGTCACCCTCGCAGCCAATGCCCCAGTCATCGCACACAGCGACAATGGCAGAAAGCTTACACGTCATGCGCGTCACCTACACCGCAATGGGTATGTTCTTGACCTGCGGGCCGTGCTCATAGCCCTCAACAATCAGATCATCGGTCGTAAACGCGTAGAAATCATGCACATCGGGGTTGAGCGTTACCTTGGGTGCCGCAAACTGCGGACGCTCGATAAGCTCGCGGACGATATCGACATGACGATCATAGATATGGGCGTCGGCGATCACGTGCAGCAGCTCACCGGGAATCATATCGACCGACTGCGCGACCATCATCAGCAAAATGGCGTACTGGCACACGTTCCAGTTGTTCGCGGCCAAAATGTCCTGGCTGCGCTGGTTGAGAATCATGTTGAGCGTCGGCTTGTCGTCCTGAGGACGCTGCGTCACGTTATAGGTCACGCTATAGGCGCACGGATAAAGGTGCATCTCGGACAGATCGCTAAACACGTACGTATTGGACATAATGCGGCGACTATACGGCGTGTGCTTAAGGTCGTACAGCACACGGTCCATCTGGTCGAAGTCGCCCTCGGCGTAATGGCTCTTCTGACCAATCTGATAGCCGTAGGCTTTACCGATGGAACCGGTCTCATCGGCCCACTCATCCCAGATATGGCTGTTGAGATCATGCACGTTATTGGACTTCTTTTGATAGATCCACAGGATCTCGTCCATGGCAGACTTAAGCGCCGTACGACGCAGGGTGAGCGCGGGGAACTCCTCGCGCAGATCATAGCGCGCCGTGACACCAAAGTTTTTAATGGTATAGGCAGGGGTGCCGTCCTCCCACACCGGACGGACCTTTTGGCCCTCGGTGGTGGTGCCATGGTCCAAGATATCGCGGCACATGGTTACAAACTGCTGATCAGCTTTGCTCATTGACCCTCCTGTCAGTCGCCTACAAGCGAGATTCATTGTAGCCCAGGCGCACGCGGCCCCACAGCCCAAACATAAGCCCTCATTTTCTGACATATGCCAGAAATTCCTTGCGCAAATCCGCACGTTCGCTATTCTATTGTTGACATATGTCAGATTTGGAGTGTGCATGGCAGGAAGACGCGAAAAACTGCGCCGCGTCGGGATCATCCCCGAATACCGCGGCTTTACCCCCGATGGCCTGGCCAGCGGTGATGCCATCGACATGACCGTCGACGAGCTTGAGGTGCTGCGCCTGTGCGATCTGGAGGGCCTCAATCAGGAGGCCGTCGCCCTGCACATGGGCATCGCCCGCGCCACGGTGGCGGCAATCAGCAGTCGCGCGCATCGCAAGGTGGCAAACGCGCTGGTCAACGGACGAGCGCTCGTCATCGAGGGCGGCAATATCGCGTACTCCCCCATCGCCACGACGACGGCCGCATGGCCAGCAAAGGAGGTCGGCACCATGAGGGTGGCAACGACGTACGACAACGGCAACATCTTTATGCACTTTGGCCGCAGCGAGCAGTTCAAGATCTACGACATCCAGGATGGCAAGGTGCTCAACGAGCAGGTCGTAGGCACCGGCGGCACCGGCCACGGCGCCTTGGCGGGCCTGCTTGCCAACGGTGGCGTTGACACGCTCATTTGCGGCGGTATCGGCGGCGGCGCTATCAACGCGCTTGCCCAAGCCGGCATCACGGTCTATGCGGGCGCCCAGGGCAGCTGCGATGCCTGCGTCGAGGCCCTCATTGCCGGCACGCTCGCACAGAACGGCGAGGCCACCTGCGACTGCCATGGACATGATCACGAGCACATCCATGAGCATGGCGAGTCCTGCGGCTGCCACGGTCACCACGACCATGACGGGCACGAAGGCTGCGGATGCCACTAGCGGCAAGCACCTCGTCGAGAACGCGCTTCCACGCGTGCGACAACCAGCGAACAAACGGCGAAGGCCGCCTGGAATACCGTCCAGGCGGCCTTCGCCATACACGACTCAACTAGTCGTTACTTCTTGTTGCGCATCTGCGCTTCCATCTGGCGCAGCAGGTCCATATCGGACTTGGGGCCGCCCGTTCCCAGGCCGCCCATGCCGCCCAGCCCCATGGCATCCAGGCCGGGGATATTAGGCATACGCATCTTCTTGCCCTTCTTACCCTTTTTGCCCCTCTTGCCGCCGGCTTGCGCCTGATTGGCCATCGTGCGCATGCGGCCCATCATCTTATTCATCTCACCCCACTGGTTCATAAGGCTATTGACCTCGGTGGGGGTCACGCCGGCGCCCTTGGCAATGCGGGCACGGCGCTGCCCGTTGATGATGGAGGGACGCAGGCGCTCCTCCTTGGTCATCGACATGATGATGGCCTCGTTCTTATCGAAGATGCCCTCGTCCAGGTTGCCGCCCATCTGGTTGAGCGCGCGCTGGCCGCCGGGAAGCATACCCAGAATGCCCTTCATGCCGCCCATCTTCTTGACGGCCTTCATCTGGTCGAGCATGTCGTTCATAGTAAAGCCCTCGCGCAGCATACGCTCGGCAGCCTCGAGCTGCTCGGCGTCGGCGGCCTCCTGGGCCTTCTCGATGATGCCGACGACGTCGCCCATGCCCAGAATGCGCTTGGCCATGCGATCCGGATAGAACGGCTCCAGCGAATCGGGCTTCTCGCCCATGCTCACGAACTTGATTGGCTTGCCGGTCACCTGGCGCACCGAAAGCGCGCCGCCGCCACGGGCGTCGCCGTCAAGCTTGGAGATGATCACGCCGTCAAAGTCGGTGCGCTCGGCGAAGGTCGAGACCACGTTGACGATGTCCTGGCCGGTCATAGCATCGACGACCATCAGCACCTGGTCGGGCTTGACGGCCTTCTTGATGTCGACGGCCTCCTGCATCATCTGCTCGTCGATCTGCAGACGACCGGCGGTATCGACGATGACCACGTCGCGCAGGTGGTCGACGGCCTCTTGGATGGCACCCTTGGCGATATCGACCGGGTGTGCACCGTCGCCGCGGAAGACCGGCACGCCGATCTCGCCACCGAGCGTGGCCAGCTGGTCGGCTGCGGCGGGACGGTAGACGTCGCACGCGGCGAGCAGCGGCGAGCGGCCCTGCTTCTTAAGCAGGTAGGCCAGCTTAACGGCTGCCGTGGTCTTACCGGAGCCCTGCAGGCCCACGAGCATGATGACATTGGGGATGCGGTTGCTAAAGACGAGCTTGCTCTCGGTGGAGCCGAGCATCTCGGTGAGCTCATCGAGCACGATCTTGACGACGTTTTGCGCCGGCGACAGCGACTCCATGACCTCGGCGGTCATGCAGCGCTCCTTGGTCTTGGCGACAAACTCCTTGACGACCTTAAAGTTGACGTCGGCCTCGAGCAGCGCCATGCGAATGTCACGCATGGCCGAGGTGATATCGGCCTCGGTCAGCTTGCCCTTGCCGCGCAGGCGGTCAAATGTGTCGTTGAGGCGATCGCTCAGGGAATCAAACACTAGCTACTCCTTAGTTGGACTCGCCCACCAGGGCGCGGCAGAAATCTTTGGCATTGAACTCCTGCAGGTCATCGACCTGCTCGCCCACGCCGATGCGCAGGATCGGAAGCTTGAGCTTCTCGGCCACGGCCATGGCGATACCGCCCTTAGCCGTGCCGTCGAGCTTAGTCATGATAATACCGTCCAGGCCCAGCGCCTCGTTAAACTCGAGTGCCTGGTTCAGGCCGTTCTGGCCGGTCGCGGCATCAATGACTAGGACGACCGAGACCGGCATGGGGCCGGCGGCCATATTAGCGGCGCGCTTACGTGTCACGTTGACCACCTTGGCAAGCTCGCGCATGAGCTCGGGGCTCGTGTGCAGACGGCCGGCGGTGTCGATCAGCACCAGGTCGCTGCCGCGCTTATCGGCCTCGTCGAGCACGTCGTAGCACACGCTTGCCGGATCGGAGCCGCGATCGCGCTTGATGACGGGAACGCCGGCGCGCTGACCCCACACATCGAGCTGCTCGATGGCGGCGGCACGGAAGGTATCAGCCGAGCCGATTACCACGTTCTTGCCGCGGTCAGCCATGGCGCTCGCTATCTTACCGACGGTGGTGGTCTTGCCGGCGCCGTTGATGCCGACAAACAGCACGCAGCTCGGCGTATCGGAGAACGGATCGCGCTCTACGGGTACAAAGTGACCCTCGAGCTGCTCGGCCAGGGCACGACGAAGCTGCGGGGCGGTCTTGAGGTTCTTCTTGGCCGCGGCATCGCGCAGGTCGTCGGAGACCTGAATGGCGACCTCGGCACCCATATCACCCATGACGAGGGTATCCTCAAGGTCCTCCCAAAAATCCTCGTCGACCTCGCCGCCAAAGTAAAAGACCTCGTTGAGGGCCTCGCGGCTGCGCTCAAGTCCGCGCGAGAGAGCGTCAAAGAATCCCATTATGCATTCACGACCTTTCCGGTTTCGCGATCGATTTTTTGCGAGACGACGCGACTGACGCCGTCGGCTTGCATCGAGACGCCATAGAGAACGTCAGCGTCCTCCATAGTACGGCGCTGATGCGAGATTACCAAGAGCTGCGTATCGGAACGTAACACATCGAGGGCGCCAATGAGCTTGGACAGGTTGGCGTCGTCGAGCGCCGCTTCGACCTCGTCCAGCACATAGAACGGCACCGTGCGCGTACGGTACACGGCAAACAGCAGGGCGAGCGCCGTCAGGCTCTTCTCGCCGCCCGACATGAGCATCATCTTGGTGATGCGCTTGCCGCGCGGCTGCGCCACGACCTCGATGCCCGTCTCGGCCGGGTGCTCGGGGTCGGTCATCTCTAGGTGCGCCTGACCGCCCGG
>DBGDZK010000046.1:0-20240 GCA_048373195.1 Collinsella sp. | reverse complement strand
AGACTACTTTTGAAAAGGACCAAAGGGCTGCCTATCGCGAAATCAGGCAGTTTGGTAAGCGCCTTCGCGGAATAGAAAACGCGATTTGTTCATTGGGGAATTGTGACGAAGAGTAAGGTTGTACGCTGGTGACGAATAATTTCCCCCGCAGATCGACGACTGCATGACAGAACACGGCCCTCGTCCCGTCATATGATTTCTAGCGGCTAAACAACAAATCATAGACGAAGGGGACACGGGCCGTGTCTGCGAACCTCGTAACGGTCGACGAGGAGTCGCTGCGCAAGGACATAATGAATCTGGTGAGGAAGCCCGTTAATGAGACGCTCAACGGGCTGCTCGACGAGGGGTCGTCCGAGCTCGTCGGGGCTGGGCACCACGAGGGGACGGCGGGCCTGGGCTATAGGGTTACCGTTCGATTCAAATTAATAGCGTTGATTTATGAATCAATAATTAGTAGCCTATCTAAAAGCGGTATTGACGCGGGTAGCCTACGGGCCCCGCGTCCTGCGGAAAGGTGGCTATCCTTCTTGGGATGGCCGCCTTTCTTTTGTTAAGGTGCCGCAATGACGGTGAAGCCTTTCATGTCTATTGACGATCGGGACAGATTGCCTGTTGACAGAGGAGCGTGTCGGTATGGAACTTGCCGGCGACCACCGCTCCGATACGATTGCCTTGATGAATGGCTGATCCATGATGGGGCTCAAAATATGACTCGAGAGCTTGGCGGTATTGGATTGACGGCCTTGCAAGTTCTCCCTTAAAGTAATAGGCGTGATGAGGCCTTGCGACGATACGTTCGGCTTGGTCCGTGGGAACCGCCGAAAGGCGGTTTTCGCGTTTAGGGGGCTGTTTCCGAAGGACACTTGTCCGAATTTGCTTCTGGGCAGTGGGTTTTTTACTGCGTATTTCGGAAGTGCGGGGAAAATCGAAACTTGCTGAACGCACTCCGATTTTTGCCAATTAAACCGCAGGTCGCAAGGTCTCAAATCTGGGATCTGGCCGGCAGGTCTCGGGTTTTCACCGCACTTCCGAATGCATGCTAAATATGGCTTCAACGTGCTTGGCCTTGAAAGCCATAATAGGTTGCCAATTGGCTACAAGACGAATATAGTTAGCATCATGCTAACTAAGGGGTGGTTATGAATCGAACCAAGCTCCGACCGACATATTCACTTGACGAAGCGAAGTCTTTAGCTCGTTTGGGAAAGATGATGGTAAACGGTAGGGTGCGCAGGCACCTGATGAACCAGTTTGGCTATCTGGACATCGACCATTTCCTTGCTGACCTTTTTGATTATCTGGAGCCTGGCGACTTTAGAAAATCCATTGCGCTCGACATGGATGGCCCTTTGCATGGTGTTTACGCAGATGTCTATGAGTGCCGAGGTTTTGAATGCGAGGATTGGTACGTCAAGTTTTTAATCGATTCTGAAGGCAATGCACATTTGAACGTTTTGTCTGCGAACATCGATGGATATATTCATTAAAGGAGGAGCCATGCGTTGCATGGAATGTGGCAAAGAAATGCAATTTACCACGGCGCCAATGTCTGAATCATACCGTGGCGAGCAAATAACGGTAAAAGGAATTGAGCATTATATTTGTGAGTGCGGCAACGATGAAATGACCGCTGCAGAGGCGACTAAGCTCGCCCATGCGCTGGCTTCGCAATATGCCAAGACACATGAACTTCTTTCTCCCTCCGATATTAAAGATTTGCGCTCTGATCTCGGTTTAACTCAGCATGAATTTGAGTCGCTTTTAGGGGTTTCAAAACCAACGGCATCTCGTTGGGAGAACGGGGCGTCACAACAGTCTATTACCGCAAATAATCTTATGAAGCTCATTCGAGACGTCCCCGAGGTTCGCAAATATCTGGGTCTTTCTTCTGATGAGACGACCTCGGGACTTAATACATCACAATTTTCGGTGATACAGGGAGGAGAAGCCCCGGCTTATAGGGACTCGACTCCTTTGGCAGAAGAGAATGCCTTTCGATTGGAGATGTAAATGGAAACGCTACAGAAGCAACGCATTGAATCTCCGCTGATTACATGCGTGACTAGAAAAGTGGATAGTTTTTCATTTGATGGCGGAATGACTCCGAAAGAGGGCGTCAATAAGTCTGGCGTCGAATGCAACGTCAGAAATGCTATCACCAGCGCATTTTCGGACGAAAACGGAACCAGGTTTCGCCAGCTCAATTTAGTTATAGAGCTTCTACCCAGCAATGAAGGTCATTACTATCGTTCCGAAATATCCGTCTCCGGCATATATCGCGCTCCTGCGGATTTAGATGACGATGCTTTTGACAGAGAAGCACTTAGCACCGGTATGCAGGACCTGTATTCCTATGCAAGAGGCATTATTGAAAATGTCGCAGCTGGTGGAGTGTGGGGGCCACTTTATCTGCCACAGATAGGATTCACTATCTAGCTCTCGATGTCCCCACATCCTTTAAAAAAGTTCTTAAAACGGCCTTAAAGGCGCTCTAGCTCGCGTTGACAGCGTAAAATACGCATGTTTGACTATGACAGAAGTGGATTTTAGGGGAGGGGTGCGCCATGGAAGTGCTGGTTGTTGGCAACACCGCATATGTTGACGATGACTTTTGCGCCAAGGCGTTCCCCGGGGACCATGTGCAGGTCGTAGCCGCGCAGGACGCGTACCGCGACGAGTCGTCGCCCCATTCCTCGTGGAAAGAGCTTCTGCAACACCTGGATCAGGCCTACGAGTTCGACCGCATGGTCTACCTTTCCAATTACCTTACCCCGCATACCGATACCGTGGGCGATATCGAGCTGTTGCGCTCGGTCTTTCGTGCGTGCGCGGGTCGCCGGGTCCAACTGCTGTATGTAGCGGGGCCCGCGGGTGCCGAGGGTGCCGCCGATGCCGCGGGGCGAACGGGCAAGGGCATTATCGCCCGCGCAGCCAACGACCTGTGTCGCTACTACGCTGCTCGCGAGGGCGTTCAAACTAAGATCCTGCGCGTGCCGTTCCTGTATACCGCGTCTGCCGCGCTGGAGGACACGTTTTTGGTGCCGCTGTTCGACGCGTGCTCAACCGGATCGGTCGCTCTGCAGGGCGCGCGGGATGCGGCGTTTCCCCTGCTGTGTGCCGAGGAGCTTGCGGTGCTGGTACGCCGTATCTTCGATAGCTGGGATGGTAACTTTGAGACGCTCGACGTAGCCGATACCTTCCATCACACGGCGGGTGAGGTGGGCGACGCCCTCAAGGCGCTGTTCCCCGGCCTTGCCGTTGCCTATGGCGATTCTGCCGGCTACGCCCTGCCCGCCAGCGACGTCGCTCGCGTGCGCTATGGCTGGTTTCAGCGCTACGACTTGCTGCGCGATCTTTCGACCATTCAGGCGCGTTGGGGTGCTGGCCGCGCAAAGAAGGTCAACCCCTTGCGCGCCGCCATCGACCGCATCCAAATGCGCACGCTGCCTATTAAATGCCTGGAGACGGCAGCCGCCTGGGTCTTGTTCGAGGTTCTGGAGCATCTGTTCTCCCAATCGGCCCAGCTCAACGTGCTCGATTATCGCCTGCTCTACGTGGTGCTGATCGGCACGCTGTATGGATTGGACTTTGGCCTGGTTGCGGCGCTGCTGGCGTCGGTGGGTTTGGCCGCGAGCTACTTTACTCAGTACGGCTATACCTTCCAGGGCCTGTTCTACGAGCCGTCCAACTGGCTGCCGTTTATTGCGTACTTTGTGGTGGGTGCCGTGTGCGGCTATGTGCAGCTGCGCAACAGCGAAGCCATTAGGGCGGAGCGCGATCAAAACGAGCTCGTGCGCAACCGCAATACGTTCCTTACGCAGCTCTACCACGACGCGATCGAGGACAAGCGCGCGTACAGGCGCCAGATCGTGGGTCGCCACGATAGCTTTGGCAAGATCTTTGCCGTGACACAGGAGCTCGACGTGCTCAACCCGCGCGATATCTATCGCAAGTGCTGCGAGCTTCTGGGCGAGATCCTCGAGAACGATTCGGTGGCGATCTACCATGTTTCGGGTGGGGCATTTGCACGCCTGGTGGCAGCAAGTCCCGCGATTGCCGGAGATGCCGCACGCTCGCTCACACTTGAGCAGCTTGCACCTCTTTTGGGCGACGGGGGTCGTTCGAACCTGTGGGTGAACCGCGAGCTGACGCCGGGGCTTCCCATGTTTGGATACACGATCGAGCGCGACGGGGCACCCGCCGTGTTGATCTTTGTGCGTAGTGCGGCCGAAAAACAAATGACCCTCTATTATCAAAACCTGTTCCGCATCTTGTGCGGCCTGGTCGAAAGCGCGCTGGGCCGTGCCTTTGACTATGAGGCGGTGGCGCAGGATAAACGCTGCGTTGACGGCACTTGCGTGCTCAAGCAGGCTGCCTTTGGCCAAGAGCTCGCGGCGGCGCAGGCGCTGGCAGATAGCAAGATGGGGAGTTTTTTGCTCCTGCGCGTGGTACCGGGCATGGAGCCTGTCGGCGAGCTGGTGGGCGCAATTGGGGCGGCAATCCGCGAGAGCGACGCGGCGGGCTTGGTCGACGGCGACGTGCTCTACCTGCTTATGCGTCAGGCAAAGGCGTGCGATCTGCCCATTATCCGCGAGCGCCTGAGCGCAAAGCATATTGCGGTGGAGCCCGTCGACGGCGAGGACATCGTGGCGCTGCTGCAGCACATCGCTTACACCGGTGACGGTGAGGGGGGTGCCGCTTGATCTCGCTTGTCGTTGCTGCCGCCTTGCTGTTGATTCACGCGCTGGTTTGCCTGATGCTGTGGACGCTCATGAAGCTGGGCCTGCTGCCGGTGCGCGGGCACATGCTGGCTGTGATAGTGCTGGTGCCGCTGTGGGGTCCGTTGCTGGTGGTTCTGCTATCGGTCCGCAGCGCGGTGTTTGGCGAGGGGCTGAAAGAGTCTGCGCCGGAGTTGCTGCGCTTCAACGACGACCTGCATCGCAGCATCCTGGTGCACGACCGTGACGCCGATGCGGTCGTGGTCCCGCTCGAGGAGGCGCTCATCGTCAACGACCCGGCATACCGGCGCCGCCTAATGCTCTCCATGCTCACCGAGGAGCCCGACGCGTACCTGGCGCAGTTGCAGGCGGCTAAGCTTAACGACGACGTTGAGGTGGCGCACTATGCCGCGACGGCGGTGGCGCAGATCTCCAAGGAGTCCGACCTTAAACTGCAGCAGCTGGAGCGTGCCTTTAAGACGGACCCGAGCGCGCAGAACCTCAACGAATACTGCGATTTTCTTGGTGAATACTTGGACTCGGGCTTGGCTGAGGGTCGCGTGGCTCAGATTCAGCGCCAACAGTACGCGCGCCTGCTTGCGCGTCGCTGCGAGCGCGAGGATACCCTTGAGCTGCGCATTCGATACGCGACGGCGCTGGCCGATGTCGGACAGATCGACGAGGCGCAGGCCGTGACCGATCAGTTGGTGCTCGACGTGCCCGAGGAGCAGGAGGTTTGGATGCTTTGCCTGCGCCTTGCCGTGATGCGCCGCGATGGTGACGAGGTTCACCGTGTGATCGATGCGATTGACAAGCAGCATGTGTATTTGAGCGCCGACAACCGCGAAAAGTTGGCGTTTTGGCGCGACGGGGAGGAGGCCAGATGAGTGTGGCGCAACATATCCGCGACCGTGCAGGCCGCTTTCGTTGGATGGGACTCCTCGTGGTGTGGGCGGTCTTTATTGCCATGGCCGCCGTGCTGCTGGTGGAGCGTGCCGGCGTGCAGTACAGTGCGGGCCAGCATAAGCTGGGGATGCTTGCCGCCAACGATGCAGTGCCGGCCTCTTCGGCAATCTTTGGCCAAAAGCCCACGTGCCTGGTCATTACCGATTCCGATCAAGCTGGCGTCGAGGACGTAAAGGAGCAGTTCGACCAGATTCTGCTTGACATGAAGATCGCGCACCGCGACGTGGACCTTGCCCTGGACGGCGCGGATGCCATTCCCTCGCTGACCTCCTTCGATCGCGTGATTTTGCTCATGCCGTCGCTCGATGGGCTCGGTACGCACCTGAGCGACATTATGAGTTGGGTGAGTGCCGGCGGTTCGCTTATGCTCGCCATGCCTCCGGATAACTCGGGCTATCTGCAAGTGATTGCTCCCAAGCTTGGCATTGAATCTTCCGGATATGACTATGTAAAAGCCGAAAGCATTGTGCCGAGCGAGGACTTTATTCTGGGCGGGGGAGAGCGCTACGAGCTCTCGGACCCCTTTGATTCGTCGCTTTCGGTTTCGCTGCGCGAGACGGCTCGTGTGTGGGCTAAGACCGGCGATGCGGGCGTCCCGCTCATTTGGTCGAATGACTGCGTTAGCGGTCGCACCGTGGTGTGCAATATCGGTATCTATGACAAGGTCATGCGCGGTTTTTACGCCGCGGCGATCAGCCTGCTGGGCGATGCCACGGCCTATCCGGTCATTAACAGCGCCGTCTTCTATCTGGACGATTTTCCCAGCCCCGTGCCCTCGGGCGACGGCACCTACATCAAGCGCGACTACGGGCTTTCCATTGCCGACTTTTATACCAAGGTCTGGTGGCCCGATCTGCAAAAGCTCGCGCAAAAATACGGCATTCGCTATACCGGTGTGATGATCGAAAACTACGAGGACACGGTCAACCAGACCGAGCCCGCGCGCCAGGCCGATACCGCGCAGTTCCGCTACTTTGGCGGCATGCTGCTGCAGATGGGCGGAGAGCTGGGTTTCCACGGCTACAACCATCAGCCGCTGGCGCTCTGGGACACCGACTATGGCACGCTGTACGACTACAAGACGTGGAAGAACAAGGAGACGCTCGTCGCATCGCTCAACGAGCTTATCGCCTTTCAGGACGAGGTGCTGCCCAACGCGCACGGCTCGGTCTACGTTCCGCCGTCGAATATCCTTTCGGCCCGCGCGCGCAAGCTTATCGGCACCGACGTTCCGCGCATTAAGACCATTGCCAGTACGTACTTTGAGGACGGAACCGACCTGCCCTACGTGCAGGAATTTGGCGTGGCGAGCGATGGCATCGTGGAGCAGCCGCGTATCGTTTCGGGCGGCATGGTCGATGACACCTATATGCGTCTGGCCGCGGTGTCCGAGCTCAACATGCACTACGTGAGTACTCACTTTATGCATCCCGATGACCTGCTGGATCCCGATCGCGGCGCTAAGGAGGGCTGGGAGGTCTACAAGGGCGGCCTGACCGACTACCTGGACTGGCTTACCAAGTCTGCGCCCGACCTGCGCCACCAGACGGGTTCGGAATGCTCGGGTGCCATTCAGCGTTTTTCGTCCGTGACGGTGAGCGTGGATACGGGCGATGATGCCTGGACGCTCAACCTGGGCAACTTCCACGACGAGGCTTGGCTTATGTTCCGCGCCAATAACGGCGAGCCGGGTACGGTGTCCGGTGGCGAGATTAAACACCTGACGGGCGACCTGTACCTAGTCAAAGCGACGGACAAGACCGTGACGATTGGGCGCAAGGAGGGCGGCGACCGATGAGAATCTGCTTAGTGCTCGAGGGCTGCTACCCCTACGTGCACGGCGGTGTGTCCACCTGGATGCACGGCTACATCACGGCCATGCCCGAGCACGAGTTTGTGCTGTGGGTGATTGGCGCTCACGCCGAAGACCGCGGCAAGTTTGTCTACGAGCTGCCCGGCAACGTCGTCGAGGTGCACGAGGTGTTCCTGGACGATGCTCTGCGTCTTTCGGGCGAGCAGGAGGAAGTCGACTTCGACGACCGCGAGCGCGAGGCGTTGCGCCGTCTGGTTTCGCTCTCCAATCCGGACTGGGACGTGCTGTTCGACATTTTCCAGCGCCGCCACGTGCATCCGCTCTCATTTTTGCAGAGCCGCACGTTTATGGACATCTTCCGCGACGTGTGCCTGGCCGAGTACCCGTATACGCCTTTCGCCGATGCCTTCCACACCATGCGTTCGATGTTGCTGCCCGTGCTCTATCTACTGGGCAGCGAGGTTCCGGTGGCCGACGTGTATCACGCAATTTCGACCGGCTACGGCGGTCTGCTTGCAAGTTTGGGCTCCAGCATGAATCACGCACCGGCATTGCTGACCGAGCATGGCATCTACACGCGCGAGCGCGAAGAGGAGATCATTCGCGCCGACTGGGTGGTGCCGTCGTTTAAGGACCGCTGGATCCGCTTTTTCTACCTACTTTCGGAGGAGATCTACCGCCGCGCCTTCCGCGTGACAAGCCTGTTTCACAACGCCCGCAAGACGCAGATCGATATGGGCTGCGATGCGGACAAATGCCTGGTCATCCCCAACGGCATCCAGTTCGATCGCTTTAAGGACATTCCCTTAAAGCCCGATGACGGCTGGGTGGACATTGGCGCGGTGGTGCGCCTGGCGCCCATCAAGGACGTTAAGACCATGATCTATGCCTTCTTTGAGTTGCACGAGCGCCTGCCGCACGTGCGCCTGCATATTATGGGTGGCGTGGACGACGAGGAATATGGTGCCGAGTGCCATGCGCTTGTCGATACCCTGGGTGTGCGTGACTTGATCTTTACCGGTCGCGTCGACGTGGTCGAGTACATGGAAAAGCTCGACTTTACCATTTTGACGAGCATCTCGGAGGGCCAGCCGTTGAGCGTGTTGGAATCGCTGGGCGCGCGTCGCCCCTGCGTGACGACCGAGGTCGGCTGCTGCCGCGAGCTGCTTGAGGGCGCCCCCGGCGACGACTTTGGCGTGTCCGGATTTGTGAGCCCGCCCATGTATCGCAAGGGTCTGGCCGATGCTATGGAGCGCATGTCCGCGAGCCGTGCCCGCCGCCTGGAAATGGGGGAGCGCGGCCAGCGTCGCGTGGCGACCTATTACCTACACGAGCAGATGCTCGCCAACTATCGCGCGCTGTACGACGAGACGGCGCGCGCGTTTGACCTGCCAAGGGAGGGGGGGTAGTCGGTGGCCGGAATCGGTTTTGAGCTCAAACGCCTGTTTAAGCGCAAGGGCCTGTTTGCCACGATGCGCGCCTATGGCTACGCCGGCATCGTGTGCACGGGCCCCATGCTGCTGGGCGTGCTGCTGCAGGTGGGCATCTTGGTGCTGTGCGGTCTGTGGGGCGTGGGACGCGCCAACCAGGATCTGCTGGTGTGCATGGTGACCTATACGCTGCTAGCCTCGCTCACCCTCACAAGCTTTTTCTCCATGCCGGTCACGCGCTTTCTGGCCGACATGCTGTTTGCCGAGCGCGAAGAAGAGGTCTTGCCCTCGTTTTGGGGCTCCAACGCCATCATGCTCGTTGCGGGCACGGTGCTCTACGGCATCTTTTTGCTGTTTTCGGGCGCCACGCTGCTGCAGGGGCTGCTGTGCCTGTGGCTGTTCAATATTATGATTGTCAACTGGAACGGCATGAGCTATCTCACGGCCATTAAGGACTACCGGGGAATTCTGTGCAGCTTTGCCGCGGCCATTGGCGTGGCATGCCTGTGCGCCCTGGCCGCGCTGGCGCTGGGGCTGCCGCCGGTCGAGGGGCTGCTGGGCTCGATCGCCCTGGGCTACGGTGTGATGCTCGCCTGGGACGTGGTGCTGTTATACCGGTATTTTCCTCAGAGCGATCGCAGCCCCTGGCTCTTTTTGCGCTGGCTCGACCAGTTTATGCCGCTGGCGCTCACGGGCCTGTTTACCAACTTGGGACTCTTTGCGCACCTGGTGATTATTTGGGCAGGGCCCATTGGCGTGCAGGTCAAGGGCTTGTTTTACGGCGCGCCCTATCATGATGTGCCGGCGCTCATCGCGTTTTTGACCATTCTGGTCACGACCGTCAACTTTGTGGTGTCGGTCGAAGTCAACTTCTATCCGCGCTACCGCGACTACTACAGCCTGTTTAACGACGGCGGCGTGGTGGGCGACATCGTGGTGGCCGAGGAGGAAATGCTCGCCACGCTCAACCGGGAGCTGCGGTTTTGCGCGCTCAAGCAGCTGTTTGTGACGGCAGCGGTCATCTCGCTCGAGACCACGGTGCTCTCGGCCCTGCCGCTGGGCTTCAATAACCTGATGCACGGGTATTTTCGCACGCTGTGCGTGGGCTATGGCCTGTATGCCGTGGGCAACACGATTCTGCTGATCTTGCTGTACTTTACCGACTACAAAGGCGCCGTGCTTGCCTCCGGGCTGTTCGCGGGCGTGGCGGGGCTGGCGACCATCGTCTCGCTGTTCTTTCCGCAGCAGTTTTATGGCTTTGGCTTTTTGCTCGGCGCGGCGGTGTTTTTTGTTGTGGCGCTCATGCGGCTCGATACCTATACCGCCAACTTGCCGTATCGTATCCTGAGTCAGCAGCCCATTGTGGCGACCGACAAGACGGGTCGCTTTACGGAGTTGGGCTGCTTGCTCGACCGTGCCGAACAGCGCTACGAGGAGCTGCGTCTAGAGGGCGAGCCGCATGGTGCGTTTGAGCGCACGGTGGTCCGTGTGTATCGCAATCGTTGGGGAGGTCCTGATGACCGATAGGATGATATCGCGTCGCCGCTTGATTGAGGCGGCTGCCGGCACACTGCTGCTTTCGGGCTGCTCTTCGCAGGACGAATCCTCGACAAAAAAGACCAAGAAGCAGGACAAGATTAAAAAGGCCGATGCGTCTAGCGAGATCAAGCATCTTCGCGACAAGGACGAACTGTACGAGGTTTACGACGACTCGGGCATCGTATGCATGTACCTGACGGTCTCTCGCGGCAACAGCTCTGAGAATACTGATCATAGCTGGGCCGAGATCAATACCTACTCGGTGTATGACTATGCCGACATGGGCGTGACGCGCTATCAGGTTATGGGCCTGCTGCAGCCTGGCGATGATAAGGGTCCCGTTGCTGGCGAGGTGGGCTATGGCGAGAAGGCGCCCAACGCCACGGTGCAGGTGCGCGGTCAGACGTCGAGTACCTATGCACAAAAGAACTATAAGGTGGAGCTCAAAAAGGGCAAGGGCACGTGGCGCCAGCAACGTGCGATTGCGCTTAACAAGCACATGGGCGAGGGCATGCGCTTTCGTAACAAGATGGCCTACGATCTGATTCGTGGCATTCCCCAGATGATGGGCCTGCGCACGCAGTTTGTGCACTTATGGGTGTGCGACCAGACCGAAAAAACTAACGACACCTTTGAGGACTACGGTCTGTTTACGCAGGTCGAGCAGCTCAACAAGACGGCGCTCAAGGCCCACGGTCTGGATAAGAGCGGGCATCTCTATAAGGTGAACAGCTTCGATTTCCATCGCTTCGAAGACACCATTAAGCTCGCCGATGACCCCGACTATGACCAGACGGCGTTTGAGGGCATGCTCGAGATTAAGGGCGATTCGGACCATACCAAGTTGATCGAGATGCTCGATGCACTCAACGACGATACGCAAAAGATCGACGATGTGCTCGACACCTACTTCGATACCGAGAACCTGGTCTATTGGATGGCGTTTCAGATCTTGACGGGCAATTGCGATACGCAGAACCGTAACTGCTATCTATACAGTCCGCTTAACTCCAAGGTCTGGTACATCCTGGATTGGGATAACGACGGCATGCTGCGCAAACTCGAGTTGAGCCTGACGGGATTCTCGGATTATGCGAGCTGGGAGCGCGGCGTGAGCAACTACTGGGGCAACGTGCTGTTTAACCGCGCGTTGCGCAGCAAGTCGTTCCGCAGCGAACTCGATAGCGCCGTCAAGGAGCTGCGCTCGTATTTGACCGAAGAGCGTCTGAGCAAGATGGTCGAGCATTATCGCGAGGTCACGGAGCCGCTCGTCTTTGCTGCGCCCGACCTGGAGAATCTGCCCGTGACGAAGGATGAATACGAGCAGATTGCCGCGGCGATTCCTTCCGAGATCGAGGAGAACTATAAGAGCTTCCGCGAGAGCTATAAAAAGCCCATGCCGTTCTACATTGGCGTGCCGCAGATCGATAACGGTAAGCTGCGCATTAACTGGGATGCTTCGTACGACTTTAAGGCGCGTGACATCCGCTATACCGTGGAGCTTGCGCGCGACTACGCCATAAGCGACGTGGTCTTTAAGGCCGAGGACGTGCTGCTGCCGGAGGTAACGTGCGATGCCCCCGATACCGGTCAGTACTTTGTGCGCGTGCGTGCCACCAACTCCGACGGCTATACGCAAGATGCGTTTGACTACTACGTGACCGATGACGGCAAGCAGTACGGCATGAAGTGCTTCTACGTGCAAGACGGCGGTAAGGTCGTGGAGGACACGTATGAGGAGGGCTAGCGCGCTGCTTGAGCGCCTGGCGGCCCCGCCTGCGCGTGCTACGCAGGAGCGCTACCGCCACGAGCTCAAGTACCTCATTAACGAGGGCGAGCACGCAGCGCTGGCCTGTCGCATGGCGCCTGTCTTTAAGCTGGACAAGCATGCGCGGGCGGGCGGTTACACCATTCGCAGCCTGTACTTTGACGACTACTGCAACTCGGCCTACGAGGAAAAAGACGCCGGTATTCTCATGCGCAAAAAGTATCGCGTGCGCATCTATAACGGCGGCGACAAGGTGATTAAGCTCGAGCGCAAAAAGAAGTACGGCAGCTGGATCTACAAGGAGGACGCGCCTCTCACGCGCGACGAGTTTGAGCAGATCCTGGCCGGCGACTACGACTTTTTGCTCAGGGGCCCCCACCAACTCTGCCGTGAGTTCTACATCGAGTGCATCTGCAATATGATGCGCCCGCGGACCATTGTGGATTACGAACGCGAGCCGTGGGTGATGGACGAGGGCGCGGTGCGTATAACGTTTGACATGAACGTGCGTGCCGCGGTGGGTAGCTTTGACATCTTCGACTCGACCTTGCCCGCACTGCCTGTGCTGGAGCCCGGCAAGCTGGTGATGGAGGTTAAGTTTACGGAGTTTTGCCCGCAGCTGGTGCGCGATATGGTGCCGCCGGGCGCGGCCGAGCTCACGGCGGTCTCCAAGTACTGCCTGTGTTACGAAAAGACCGCCTACCTGCGCGGATTTAATTATTGGGAATCGGATTTTGAGAACCGAGGGGATATTTAGACCATGAGCACCAGGGACTTTTTTAAGAACTCCGTCTTGGAGGCGTTTGGTCAGGTCGACCCTGCCAAGATCGGCCTGTCGCTGCTCGTGGCGCTCGCCATGGGCATCCTGATCTACTACGTGTACAAGCGCTTTTTTACCGGCGTGGTGTACTCGCGCAGCTTTGCCGTGACGCTTGTGGGCATGTGCGTGCTCACCTGCATGGTCACGCTCGCGATTTCGACCAACGTGGTCATCTCGCTCGGTATGGTCGGTGCTCTGTCTATCGTCCGTTACCGAACGGCGGTCAAGGATCCGCTCGACCTGTTGTATCTGTTTTGGTCCATTACCACGGGTATCACAGCGGGCGCCGGCATGTACGCGCTCGTAGGGCTTGCGGCAGTGGTGATCGTCGTGATGATCGCCGGCTTCGCTACGCACCAGGACAAGGCGCGCGTGTACATGATGGTTATCCACTATACGGGTCAGACCACGGGCGACGACATTGTGCGTGCCTTTGGCCGCACCAAGTTCACCGTTAAGTCTAAGACCATGCGCGGCGACAAGGTGGAGATGGCCGTCGAGGTGTTCTCGGACGGCGTGGATATGCCGTACGCCGACGCCATCCGCGCGCTCGATGGGGTAGAGGACCTGACCCTGATTCAGTACAACGGCGAGTACCACGGGTAACTATGTTCCGGCGTTTTAACAAACGCCGGACCGCTCGACGCTGCGCACGCATCTGCCGGTCGATCTGCCGCTCAAACCGTCGCTCGCGTACATGAAGTACGCGTCGCTCCTCTTTCGCGGCACCTCGCCACGGCAGCTGCGCGCTCGCTGACGTTTGCTTGACCTGGGCGGGCCGATTTGGTCCGCAGGCCGTCTTCACGGGTATCATTGTGAAAGCGATTTCAATGACAGGGGTGCTCGTGGTAAAGATGAAAGATGTGGCCGAGCTGGCGGGCGTTTCGAGCGCCGCCGTCTCGCGCTACCTCAACGGCGGATATATCTCGGCGGACAAGGCCGAGCGCATTAAGCAAGCGATTGAGCTGACCGGATACGTGCGGTCCAGCCAGGCTCGCGCGCTGCGCACCGGCTCCACCAAGCTCATCGGCGTCATCGTGCCCAAGATCAACTCGGAATCCGTGAGCCGCATTACCGCCGGCATTGGCCAGGTGCTCGGTCGTCGTGGCTACCAGATGCTGCTTGCCAATACTGACAACGCGCCCGAGCGTGAGCTCGAATATCTCGATTTATTCCAAAACCACCCGGTCGATGGCATTGTGCTGGTGGCAACCATGATCACCGACGAACATCGTGCGGCCATTACGTCTTGCCGTGTGCCCATTGTGCTAATCGGCCAAAACGTCGAGGGCGCGGCTTGCGTCTACCATGACGATTACGAGGCTGCCTTTGAGCTGGGCCAGGCGCTCGCGAAGCATGTTGGGGGCAAGATTGCCTACATTGGAGTTACCGAGGAGGACCGCGCTGCTGGTTATGACCGCCGTCGCGGTTTTGAGGCCGGCCTGCGCGCCGCGGGTAACCCGCTCGATGCCGCCTTGATTCGCCTGGGCTCGTTTACACTCGACTCGGGCTATGGCGCGGCGCGTGAGCTGCTCTCCGTCGCTCCCGATGTTTCGTTTATCGCCTGCGCGACCGACACCATGGCGGCGGGCGCGCTTCGTGCCATCGATGAGGTTCGCGGCATGGGCGAGGGCATACACCGCGTGAGCGGTTTTGGCGACAACGCGTTTTTGCGTGCGCTGACGGGCGGCATTCCCACCGTGCATTATGGGTATCTGACCAGTGGCGTCGAGGCCACCAGCATGCTGCTCGACACGCTCGATGGTGTGGAGGGGGAGGGCGGTCTCAAGACGCTCAAGCTCGGCCATCAGCTTATGAATGTTTAGACTCTGGGCACGTCTGCCTGCCTTTGAGTCGCCTGTTTTGCCTCAAAACTATCATTCGCCGGCTTATTCCTACCGTTTACCCTACTATGAAAACGATTACAGACATATGAAACTGAAAACGATTACAGTGTAAGTGTCAAAGATGGCCGGGTGCACGTGCGCCCGTTGGAGGAAAGGGAAGTCATGGACTACCGCAAATCAGCCCAAGAGGTGCTCGACAACATCGGTGGCGCCGACAACGTTGTTTCGGCCGCACACTGCGCCACGCGTCTGCGCCTGGTGATTGCCGATAACGCCAAGGTCGACAAGGAGGCCCTCGAGAATATCGACGGCGCCAAGGGCGTCTTTGAGGCCCAGGGCCAGCTCCAGATTATTTTTGGCACCGGCACCGTCAACAAGGTCTACGAGGAGTTCATCGCGCTCAGCGGCGTCGAGGCTGCCACCAAGGCCGAGGTCAAGGAGGCCGCGGCACAGCAGCAGAACATCTTTATGCGCGCTATTAAGGTGCTCGGCGACGTCTTTGTCCCCATCATCCCCGCCATCGTGGCTTCGGGCCTGCTGCTGGGCATTATGAGCGCCCTCAACTTTATGGCCTCCAACGGCTTTATCGCGCTCGACACCAATAACTTTATTTATAAGATCGCCGACCTAGTCTCGGGCACGTCCTTTGGCATTCTACAGATCCTGATCGGTTACTCCGCCGCTAAGGCCTTTGGCGCCAACCCGTATCTGGGCGCCGTCGTCGGTGGTGCATTCATCAACTCCTCGCTGCAGAGCGCCTATACGGTTGCCTCCGAGGGCGTGCAGACCATGGTCAACGTCATCCCCGGCGTGTACAGCCTTGAGTGGGTCGGCTATCAGGGCCATGTGATCCCCATCGTCATCGCCTGCGCCATTCTCGCCTTCCTCGAGAAGCGCCTGCACAAGATCGTTCCTGAGATGTTCGATCTCTTTGTGACTCCGCTCGTCTCGGTGTTCGTGACCGTGCTCGTGACGCTCGTTGCCGTCGGCCCCCTCTTCGTCTGGGCCGAGAACGCCATCCTCGGTCTGATCCAGGCCCTGCTAACCCTGCCCTTCGGCATCGGTTCCTTTATCGTCGGCCTGTTCTATGCCCCCACGGTCGTTACCGGTATCCACCAGATGTACACCGCCATCGACCTGGGCCAGCTCGCCCAGTACGGCGTGACCTATTGGCTACCCATCGCCAGTGCCGCCAACATCGCTCAGGGTGGCGCCGCACTCGCCGTTGCCTTTAAGACCCGCGATGCCAAGATCAAGGGTCTGGCGCTTCCTTCGGCTCTGTCCGCCTTCATGGGCATTACCGAGCCTGCCATCTTTGGTGTGAACCTGCGCTTCTTTAAGCCCTTCATCGCCGGCTGCATCGGCGGCGGTTGCGGTGCCTTGGTCTGCGCGCTCACTTCGCTGGCTGCCTCCGGCACGGGCGTTACCGGTATCTTCGGTATTTTGCTGTGCCTGGCCCAGCCCGTGCAGTACGCGATCATGTTTGCGATCGCCGCGCTGGTTTCCTTTGCCATCTCGTTTGTCCTGTACAAGGACGAGCCCAAGGCTTCCGAGCAGGCCTAAGAGCTTTTGATTGAAGGGTGCCCGCGGGTTGTATGCTCGCGGGCGTTTCCCGTATCTGGTGTCGATCTCTCGCGTCTTGTTACTTTCGATCCGTTAGGACTTTGATATGTCTAATGCACTTGGCCGCGACCTTGCAAAGCTGGTCGCCGCTGTTGACGCTGCCGCCTCTGAGTGCGGCCATGGCGCGTATGGCCAGCGCTTCCATATTATGCCGCCGGCGGGCTGGCTCAACGACCCCAACGGTCTTTGCCAGGCAGGCGGCGTGTTCCATGCCTATTTTCAGTATGCGCCGTTTGATGTCGAGGGCGGCGTTAAGGTCTGGGGCCATGCGACGAGTCGCGATCTTATGACGTGGGATTACGTTGGCGCCCCACTGCTGCCCGACGAGCCGTTCGATTGCCACGGTGTGTATTCGGGCTCCGCGCTTGCCGAAGACGGTTGCATTCGCGTGCTCTATACGGGCAACGTTAAGCTTTCCGATGCTGACGGTACGTACGACTACGTCAATACTGGCCGCCGCGCCGATACCGTCTATGTGGAGAGCGTTGATGGCCTTGCCGGTCGGGAGTTCAACCAAAAGCGCGTGGTGCTGGCGTCCGAGGATTATCCCGAGGATTTGACCTGCCATGTGCGCGATCCCAAGGTGTGGCGTGACGCGGACGGGCGTTATCACATGGTGCTGGGTGCGCGTCGTCGCGTGGATGGGCCGCATGTCGATAGTCGATTTTGCGCTATGCACGGCGAGGGTGCCGGTCGCGATGTGGGCGAGATCTTGGTGTATGGCTCGGTCGATATGCTGAGCTGGGAGCTCGAGAGTCGTGTGTCTACGCCCGAACGTTTTGGCTTTATGTGGGAATGTCCGGGATACCTTGAGCTTGATGCGGATGGCGGTGTGCAGGCGAAGTGGCTGTCCTTCTCTCCCCAGGGTCTTGAGGGCGGTCGTTGGGACCGCGGCAATGTGTATGCAGCGGGCTACATGCCTGTAACGGGCGACATTACGGGTGGCAATGACGCTTATGAGCTGGGCGAGTTCCGCCTGTGGGATGCCGGCTTTGATTTCTACGCGCCGCAGGAGTTTACGTCCGAGGATGGTCGCCACATTCTGATCGGCTGGATGGGCATGCCCGATGAGCCGACCTATGGCAACGCACCGACGTTGGTGGCGGGTTGGCAGCACTGCATGACGGTGCCGCGTGAGCTTACAGCCGGTGACGACGGCGTGGTACTGCAGCAGCCGGCGCGCGAGATCGAGCGCCATTATGCCTCGGTGCGTGTGGGGGAGGGCTCGTTGGAGGTTGCCGGCGATACCTGCTTTGACGTTGTTGTTGACGGTGTCGATGGCGCGTTTACCGCGACCGTTGATGACGAGCTGAAGCTGGAGTTTGTGCCCGCCGAGGGCGAACTGCCCTCGCGCTTTGAGATGCGATTTACCGATGAGGGTCGCGCTTCTGCCGGCTGCGGTCGTACCGTGCGTTGGGAGCCCGTCGACGAGGTTCGTAACGTGCGCATTGTCGGCGATGTCTCGTCGGTCGAGGTGTTTGTGAATGATGGCTCGCTCGTGTTTTCGACGCGCATCTATCCCGAGGCCTATGGCGTGACCGTTGATGCTCCGGGCACGAGCGTGAACTATCACACGCTCAACATCTAAGCGATTCGTCGCATATCGGCGCTATACTGCAGCCGTTGCCCACGATGCGGGGAACACCCGCATCGTGGGTTTTTGTTTTGAAGGGACGGTGCCGTATGGGCGTACAGCAGCTAGAAGAGGCCTGGGCTTTGAGGGCCGACGCGCGTGAGGCGCGTCTTGTTGCGGCCCCGCATGTGCCGGCAGCGCTGTCGCAGCTGGGGATTGTGCGTCCCGGTGACCGCCTGGTGGCCTTTGCGGATGACTTTACCGAAGCATTTGCGCACGGCTTTGATGGCCGCGATGTTGCGCTGGCGGGCTCGCCGTCCGCCGATGCGTTTACCGCCGCGTCCGAGGTCTTTGATGCTTCGTTTGATGCCGAGGGGCCGCACCTGTGGTGGTTCGTCAACTCCATCGGCGGGTTTGGACTGCGCGTGCCCGATCTGCGTACGCTGGGTCGAGCGGCTCGCGAGGCCCATGCGCTGCTGGTTGTGGACAACACCGTGGCGTCGGCTTTTGGCTGCGATCCGTTGCGCTTGGGTGCCGTGCTGTCGCTCGAGGCGCTCGACCGCGTGTGTGCTGGTAAGGCGCCGCGCAAGCTCGTTGCCGCTTCGGTGGCGCGCTCGCAGCTCAAGCGCCATCGTGTGGATGCTGCTGCCGAGTGCGCGCATGCGTTGTTTACGGGCTGCGGTGCTTTATCACTCGACCTTTCTACTGAGGAGGCCGACGTGCTCGAGCACGGGTTGCCCTCGCTTAACGTCCGCATGCAGGCGCATTTCGACCGCGCCCGTGCGCTGGCCGAGTATCTGGCCGCCAACGAGATGGTGCGCAACGTGCGCTATCCCGGTCTGAGCTCGCATCCCGATCATGCGGTTGCCACGGGAATCCTCGAGCATGGCTTTGGCCCGGCAGTTGAATTCGACCTTATCGAGCGTAGTGCAGATGATCTTTTCGATGTTTTGCCGGGGGAGTTCCGCACATCGCCGGCCGGCGGCGCAACGACGCGCCTTTCGGCCCCACGCGGCAAGCAGGGGAGCACCGTCCGCCTCTTCGCCGGCACCGACGACCCCCTGGTCGTAGCGTCCGCCCTAGACAACGCCCTTCGTAAATTAGCTACTCTTTAATGCTGGCGATGAGGTCGTTTGCTTTGGTGGCAATGACCTTGTTTATGTCGGCCTGCAGCTTCTCGTAGACCGCTATGGCGCGCTCTCCGGCGGGGGTGAGGGTGGATCCGCGGGCGCCGTCGCGCTCGATGAGCTTGCAGCCCAGCTGCCCTTCCGCCTCGTTCACAATGCGCCAGGCTTTGGAGTATGCCATGCCCATGCTCTTGGCGGCACGGTTGAGCGAGTGCTCTCGGGCGATACCCTGCAGCAGCAAGACACAGCCGTGACCAAATACGCCCGGCAGATTCTTGTCGCACGCTTGAATGACCAGCTTTGCCGTCGTCTTGTACTCCATGTGCTTCACGTCTCCCGGCTAAAGTGTATGCTGGGCAAACGCAAAGCCTGCGTCAAACCCTCATGTGCTCTTCTTAAATCATGCATTGTAGCAGTCAAAGTGCGCTAAGATACTTCCCCAGTATTGGGCGCCCAAGGTTGGGCTGGGTCCTACGAGGCCTGCAGCCGACCGGTCGCATGGAAAAAGGAGAAACATGGCTACGTTCTTTCCCGGTGAATCCCACACGTTTTCGGAGTATCTGCTGGTCCCTGGTTACTCGTCCTCGCAGTGCATCCCCAACAACGTCTCTCTTAAGACGCCGCTAACCCGCTTTAAGCGCGGTGAGAAGCCGGCAATCACCCTGAACATCCCCATGGTTTCCGCCATCATGCAGTCCGTCTCGGGCGTCGACATGGGTGTCGCGCTCGCTACCGAGGGTGGCCTGTCCTTTATTTACGGTTCCCAGAGCGCCGAGTCCGAGGCCGCTATGGTCAAGGCCGTCAAGGATCACAAGGCCGGCTTCGTTCAGTCCGATTCCACGTTGACCCCCGACATGACCATGGAGCAGGTCATCGAGCTCAAGGAGAAGACCGGTCACTCCACCATGCCGGTCACCGACGACGGCACTCCCAAGGGTAAGCTCCTGGGCATCGTCACCAGCCGCGCCTATCGCCCCAGCCGCGATGACCACCAGACGAAGGTCTCCGAGTTC
>DBGDZK010000045.1:0-3308 GCA_048373195.1 Collinsella sp. | reverse complement strand
GATATGGGCGGCCCGGTCAACAAGACCGCTTCCATGGCAGCAAACGGCCTGGGTGCCGACGGCATCTATGGCCCTATGTCCGCTAAGATCATCGGCGGCATGACCCCTCCCATCGGCGCTTTCGTTGCCTCCCTTATCGCTCGCGATAAGTTCACCCAGACCGAGCGCGATACCGCTATCACCGCGTTCCCCATGGGCCTGTGCTTCATCACCGAGGGCGTCCTGCCCTTCGCAGCTGCTGATCCCGTTCGCTTCATCCCCGCTTCCATGCTCGGCTCCGCAGTCGCCGGCGCCATCGCGGTAGGCATGGGCGTCGAGTCCATGGCCGGCCACGGCGGCATCTTCGTCTTCCCGGCTATGGTCAACCCCATGTGGGCAGTCGTTGCCCTCGTCGCGGGCTCCCTGGTGACCGGTGTGGTCTACGCCTTCATCAAGAAGAAGCCCGAAGAGGCTGAAGAGGTCGAAGAGGAGATCGTCGAGCTCGACATCGACCTCTAAGCAAGATTACCTCAGGAGCCGGCGACCGACATCGTCGGCTCCATTACTGAACATCAAGAAATCGAGGTAGAAACAATGCTCGTTTCCATGAAGGCCATCCTCGATGACGCTAATGAGAACTACTACGGCGTCATGGCGATGAACTCGATCAATATCGAGATGGTGCGTGCCGGTATCGAGGCGGCCACCGAAGAATGCTCTCCCATCATCATCCAGATGGGCCCCGGTCAGATTGCCAAGCACGCGCATCTGGACGAGATGCTCCCCGTCATCAAGGAGCTCGCCGAGACAGCTCCCGTGCCCGTTGCCCTCAACCTCGACCACGGATCGAAGCTTGAGGATGAGGTCCGCGCCATCCAGGCCGGCTTCACCAACGTCATGATCGATGCCTCGGCCCTTCCCTATGAGGAGAACATCCAGAAGACCAAGACCATCGTTTCGCTGGCCCATCCCATGGGCGTGTCCGTCGAGGCGGAGCTCGGCCACGTCGGCCAGGCTGCCGATGGCGACGGCCGCACCGATGACATGTACACCAACGTCGAGCAGGCCAAGGACTTTGTCGAGCGCACCGGTTGCGATGCTCTGGCTGTCGCCATCGGCACCGCTCACGGTAAGTATCCCGAGGGCTTTGTTCCCCAGCTCGACTTCGAACGCCTGAAGGAGCTCAAAGACGCCCTCAAGATGCCGCTGGTCCTGCACGGCGGTTCCGGCTCCGGTGAGGAGAACCTCAAGAAGGCGGTTGCCGGCGGTATCAACAAGATCAACGTCTGCACCGATGCGTTCCAGGCCGGCAAGGAGGGTATGCTCGCCCTTTTGGAGGAGAATCCCAAGGCCGATTTCCTCGCCCTGCAGATGGCAGCCGAGGCTTCTATTAAGAAGTTCGTTAAAGAGTACATGCATATCATCGGTTCGAACGGTCGTTATACCTACGCCGAGTACGAGTCCGGTTCCAAGGAGTAAAAACAATGAAGATCGCACTTATCCAGGAGTTTTCCCAGGCTTCCAAGAACGATGTCATCTTGGGCCAGCTGAAGAAGGTCGTCGAGCCCATGGGCCACACCGTCTTCAATACCGGTATGCAGCAGGTCGAGAACCCCAACGACCGCCCCGAGGACTACACCGAGGAGAATCCTCGCCTCACCTACCTGCACATCGGCATTCAGGCTGCGCTGCTGCTCAACTCCGGTGCCGTTGACTTTGTCGTTACCGGCTGCGGTACCGGCCAGGGCGCTCTCATGAGCTGCAACATGTACCCCGGCGTCGTTTGCGGCTACTGCATCGAACCCACCGATGCCTATCTTTTCCTGCAGATCAATGACGGCAACGCCCTCTCCCTGCCGTATGCCAAGGGCTTTGGCTGGGGTGCCGAGCTCAATCTCGAGACCATCTTCACCCGTGCATTCGGTTCTCCCAAGGGCCAGGGCTATCCCTCTGATCGTAAGGAATCCCAGAACAAGAACGTCCGTCTGCTGGACGATGTCAAGAAGCGCGTCGCCAAGCCGCTTCCCGAGATCCTTCGCGCCCTTGATCCCGAGATGGTCAAGACCGCGCTGACCAAGGCCTTCCTGGATTGCTTCTACGCTAACTGCCAGGATGCCGAGCTTGAGGCTCTCGTTCGCGAGCTGGCAGAGTAGCCTTTCGCAACCATGGTTTGCGAGTAACTAGGTTTCCCCTTTTTCTCACGCGGGAGGGGGCGTTCTAACCCCCTTGGACGCCTCCTCCCGCCTTTTATTATTTTGAGGAGCTGAGGCATATGTCCAACTGCACTACCCAATATCTGCCGAGCTACACGGTCGGCGTCGATGCGTACCGCGCGGTTCCGCAGGTAGTGGGTGCTGCGCGCGTTGCTGTGATCGGAGGCCGTAAGGCGCTTACCGCCGCGAGCGACCGTCTTACCGCCGCTCTCGAGGGAAGCGATGTCAGCGTCACCGGAACGTTTTGGTACGGAGGCAAGGCGGCGTATTCCTGCGTGGAGGAGCTTTGTTCGAGTCCTGAGGTTGCGGAGGCGGATGCCATCTTTGTAGTGGGAGGCGGCAAAGCGGTTGACACCTGTAAGATCGTCGCCCATAGGCTGGCAAAGCCCCTCTATACGTTCCCGACTATCGCGTCCAACTGCTCGCCCGTCTCCTGCATATCCATCATGTATAACGAGGATGGAAGCTTTAAAGAGATCGTCCAGCTGCACGAGCCGCCGGCACATTGTTTCATCGACACCCAGGTTATCGCCGAGGCTCCCGAGATGTATTTGTGGGCGGGCATAGGAGATACCATCGCCAAGTATTACGAAGTGGTCTTCTCCATGCGCGGTGATTCTCCCTCGTACGGTCCCGTGCTGGGGCAGGCGATTTCATACATGTGCAACCGCCCCCTCATCGACTGCGCTCTTGAGGCGTATGAGGACTGCAAGAACAATCGCGTTTCGGACGCTCTCACGCATGCCGCACTCAACATCGTGGTAAGTACGGGTCTGGTTTCCGGTCTCGTCGGGGTTGATTACAATTCGGCGCTCGCCCATGCGTTGTTCTACGGCCTCACCACCATTCCCTCGATCGAGCGGGACCATTGCCACGGCGAGGTGGTTTCCTATGGCGTCCTGGTCCAGCTTGTGATGGATAAGGATTTCGAACAGCTTGATTTCCTCATGCCGCTCTATCGCATGCTCGGTCTTCCCACCTGCCTAGCCGATCTTGGCCTCACGGTCGAGGATGACTTTGCCGAGGCTCTTGCCGCCACCGAGGTAAACCAGGAGCTCCGCCACGTGCCCTATCCAGTCACCAGAGATCTTATCTGGCAGGCGATCCTTGGTCTGG
>DBGDZK010000044.1:0-3429 GCA_048373195.1 Collinsella sp. | reverse complement strand
ACCGGTCAGCGGCCAGAGCATGGGGGGCACGCCCGGTCCCGTTCCGAACCCGGAAGCTAAGCCCCATCGCGCCGAGAGTACTGCGGGGTCAGCCCGTGGGAGGCCAGGGCGCCGCTGACCGGTGGACGGCACCGAGCCGTAAGCTTGAACTGAGAAGGGGGAGGCCTCGCGGCCTCCCCCTTTTTGCGTTTACGGGCTTTTGTCTCACATAGTAGCTGTGTTTTATAACCCTCGTTTGTCGCATCTTCTGTGAACGGGCTACAATAACTTAGTCTGTGCGATATGGAGGTGAACATGGCTGAAGCTGGTATCGGCGTTGATATCGTCGAGATTTCCCGCATGAAATCAATTCTTGAAAAGACGCCGTCGTTTGCTCGGCGTGTGTTTACCGAAGAAGAGCGTGCGTATTGCGATGCGTCATCGCGCCCCGCCGCTCACTATGCGAGCCGCTTTGCTTCGCGCGAGGCGGTGCTTAAAGCTCTCGGCACGGGTTTTAGTCAAGGCGTGGGTTGCAAGGATGTTTCGGTAACGCGTGATAAACTCGGCAAACCGAAGGCGCTGCTTTCGGGCCGTGTTCTCGAGATCGCTCAAGCGCTGGGTGTTGTTGAGGTCGCTCTTTCCATTACGCTTACAGGAGACTTAGCCGTTGCGAATGCCATCGCGATTACCGAAGATGCTCGGCCTAAGCCAAAAGAGGAAAAGGTGAGTACCAAGAAACGCGTAGCGCAGACATTTAAAGAGGCTCGTTCTGTTTTAGATGAGCTTGAGCAGCTGCAGAATTCAGCATTGACGGAGCACCTGGGCGATGCTTCGCAAGATACGCTAGGAGCATAGATGAAACCGGTTTTGAGTACCGAAGAAGTCGTTCGTCTCGAGGATATCATCGAACGCGAAGGGACTTCGAAGGCCGAGCTTATGGAGCTAGCGGGTGAGTTTGCCGCCAACGAGGTCTTGAAGCTCAATCCCGATCGGGTTCTCGTTCTGGTCGGTTTTGGTAATAATGGCGGCGACGGTTGGGTTGCCGCCGATATCCTGAGCCATAAGGGTGTGGACGTGGATATCGTTTCTCCGGTTGAGCCGGATGAGATTCCTGCTGCTCTGGCACGTCATGTTGCTCGTCGTACTGCCGGCCGCGATGTGCACGTTTGCGTCGGCCCCTCGCGTGACGAACTCGAGGTTTTGATCGATAAGGCCGATGTTGTTGTCGATGCCATTTTTGGTACCGGTTTCCACGGAAATCTGCGTGCGCCGTTCTCCATCTGGATTCCTACGGTCAATGAATGCGCCGATTGTGTCGTATCCATTGATGTTCCCTCCGGCCTGAATGCCGAGACGGGCGTTGTTGATGACGACTGCATTCGTGCCGAGCATACGGTGACGATGATTGCGCCCAAGATTGGTCTGTATAGCGCTGATGGTCCTGAGTATGCTGGCGATTTGATCTGCGGCAATCTTTACGACCGTCTTGACGAGGTCATCGATGATGTCGACCACGCCGCCGAGATTGTCGAGCCCGGTGACTTAGTTGATTACTTTGCCCCACTACCTACGAATATCGATAAGTATTCCCGTGGCTCTGTGCTTATTGTCGCCGGATCTGCGCAATATCCTGGTGCTGCCATTATGGCGGCCAAGTCTGCAGCTCGCGCGGGTGCTGGTTACGTGGCAGTTGCGGCTCCTGACGCCTGCGCCAATCTTATTCGCATGGCACTTCCTTCGATTCCCGCCTTTGCTATTCCGTCTGATTCCCGCGGCTCCTTTGGCGCCGCTGCGCGCATGACTGTGTGCGAGATTGCAAAGAAGTACAGCTGCGTACTGTGCGGTCCCGGTATGACGACGTCTGCCGGCGCTATGCAGGTGGTTTCGGGCTTGCTCGAGCTTGATGTACCGCTTATTTTGGATGCCGATGCACTCAACTGCCTTGCTAAGATTGCCATTGACGGTATTGATAGTAACCCCGAGATGTATCGTCGCGAGCAGCCGTTGGTTATGACGCCGCACTATCGTGAGCTTTCGCGTTTGGTTGCCGGTGACGAGGTGAACGACCTTGGTACCGCGATTGCAGCCGCGCAGAAGGTTGTCTGGGCTGCAGGCTCCGACAATCTGGTGGTCATTGCCAAGGGGCCGACGACGGCTATCTGTGGCGTTGAGCGTGTACTGCTGCCGCTCTCGGGTCCGGCTTCTCTGGCAACTGCCGGTTCGGGTGATGTTCTCGCGGGTATTTTGGCCGGCACGCTTGCCACCATGCGCGACGAGATGGATCGTTGGGAGTTGCTGTATTCGTACGCCGTCGCACTTCACAGCTACGCCGGTTTTGCCGCGGCGACGGAGTATGGTGAGAAGAGCGTTATCGCGACCGATCTTATCGACTTGATCGGTCCTGCCATGGAGCTGGCAGCAAAGGATGCGCTCGAAGATCTGGGAATCATGGACGAAGGGTCGGATGACTAATCATGAATAAAGCCGATTTGACGCGCTGGTCCTGGGTCGAGATCGACCGCGGGGCGCTCCGTCGCAACACGAGGGCCTATAAGAACTTGCTGAATCCACGTCAGCGCCTGTGCTGCGTGGTCAAGGCTGATGCTTATGGTCATGGAGCTGTTGAGTGCGCCAAGATCATGTATTCGGCCGGTGCCGACATGTTTGCCGTGGCGACGGTTAACGAGGGCGTTGAGCTCCGACAGGGCGGGATTACGAAACCCATCCTCATCCTAAGCGAGCCGCCTATCGAGGCCATTCCGACGTTGCTCGAGTTTGATATCATGCCCTCGGTCTATACGTCTGACTTTGCTCTTGCGTATGGCGAATGCGCCGTCGCGGCGGGCAAAGTGGGCAAGTATCATCTCGCCATCGAGACGGGCATGAATCGTATCGGCGTTCACTACACGCAGGTGCTCGACTTTGTCCGCGGTATAAATTTCCATCGCGGTATTCAGTGCGACGGCGTATTTACGCACTTCGCCACGGCCGATGAACCTTCGGGCTGGGACTACAAGCTGCAGTGTCAGCGCTTTACCGAGGCCGTTCAGGCCATTAAGGATGCGGGTTTTGAGTGCGGTATCGTGCACTGCGCCAACACGCCGTCCTCGATGCTCGACCCCTCGATGCATTTTGATATGATCCGCGCCGGCGTTGGCTTGTATGGCATGCAGCCGTGCGAGCTGAGTGGCCGCGTGATGCAGCTTGATCCCGTTATGAGCGTCCATGCGCGTGTGACGCGCGTGGCACACCCTGCGATGGGTGAGGGCGTGGGCTACGGTTTTACCTACCGCGTACCGCGTACGCGCGTTCAGATCTGCACGCTGCCGATCGGTTATGCCGATGGCCTATCGCGTACGCTTTCCAATCGTATGGATGTGCTGTATCGCGGCGAGCGTGTGCATCAGGTTGGCAATATCTGCATGGACCAGTTTATGGTCGCCATTCAGT
>DBGDZK010000043.1:0-8344 GCA_048373195.1 Collinsella sp. | reverse complement strand
GTGGAGATCGCGGTGGCCATAATGCCGACGGACAGCGAAACGCGCGCACCGTAGATAACGCGGACGAGAATGTCACGACCAAGGGCGTCGGTGCCAAACGGGTGCTCTGCACACGGAGCCAGCAGCGACGTCTCGGCCATGGTGGTCGAGTCGGAAGCCGTCGGCGAACCGAGCCAGGGCTTAGCCCACAGATCTGCGGTCAGTGCAACCACAACGACGATGATGATCCAGCAGACACCGATAACGGCGAGCTTGTTCTTACGAAGACGCTTAAAAGCGTCGCCCCACAGCGTGCGGGACTTGGCGGGAGCAGATGCGGCCTTGGTGGCGGTAGCCTGCTCCTGAGACTGAGAATCAGTTTCCTGCATGAGACGTACCTCCCTTAGGCCTTATCCGACGGACCGCCAAGGCGGATGCGTGGGTCGAGGAATGCATAGCTAATGTCGACGAGCAGGTTGATCACCATAACGACGACGACGATGAGCGTAACGCCGCCCATAACGATGGGCCAGTCACGCATGCTAATGGCGCGATAGACCTCATAGCCGATACCGGGCCAGTTAAAGACCGTCTCGGTCAGGATGGCGCCCGAAAGCATGCCACCAAAGTCGACACCAATATAGGTAACGACGGGGATGAGTGCATTCTTAAGCGCATGCTTGACGATGATCGCGCGATTGGAGAGACCCTTCGCCTTTGCCGTACGGATGTAATCCTGGTTCATGACGTCAAGCAGCTGCGAGCGCATAATGCGGGCAGCATAAGCGGTCGAAACCGAAGCCAGCGTAATGGTCGGAAGCACATAGTGCATCCAATCCTGATACTGAGAGCTGGAACCGCCGGCACCCGAGATCGGCATGGAGATTGCACCGCCCGTGGCGTCCTTGAGGATGACGCCAAAGAACAGCTGCAGCAACATACCGAGCCAGAAGGCCGGGACCGCAACGAGGATCGACGTGGTGAGCGTTACCAAAATATCCCAGAAGGAATAACGCTTTACCGCCGAAATGATACCCGCACCGATACCCATAATTGCCTCGAGCACGATGGCGCACGCGGCAAGTTTGACCGTATACGGATACTTCTGGGCAAAGATATCCGTAACCGGCAGCTTGCGCTGATACGAATTGCCCAGATCGCCATGAAGCAGGCCGTTCATGTAATACAAGTAACGGTCCACGAGCGACGTTTGAACGGGGTCGCCGTTCTCGTCAAGGATCGCGTTGCCGTCCTCGTCCGTCTGGACCAGGTGATAGCGAACGCGAAGCTGAAGCTCCACCTCGGGGGACAGAGCCTTGTCTCCACCGATCAGCTTGATCGGATCTCCCGGCACGATATTCTGGAGGGCGAACAGAATCAGCGTAACGCCCAAAAACACCGGGATGAACTGAAGCACACGTTTAACGATGTACTTACCCATACCACTCCCCTATCTAGGGATTAACCTAAATGGGATGCCGATCGCCAGACCGGCATCCCAAAATTACCATCAGCCAGTTTACCCCAGGTTAGGGAGAACTGTATGTTTCCCATGAGGTCTACGTAAATACTTGACCCTCACGGAAGCTGCAAACTCTTAGGCGAGCTCAGCGGTACCCAGATCGGCGTGCTTCTGCGGATCGACATAGAGGTGCTTGATGCGATCGGAGCCGGCGATGGTGTGCGTGTAGAACATAATCGGGATGACCGGGCAGTCGGCAGCGACCATTGCATCGGCCTCCTGCATCTTAGCGACGCGCTCCTCGTCGTCAACAATAGTACGAGCCTCGTCGACCTTGGCGTCGAACTCGGGGTTGTTGTAACCAGAGCGGTTGTCGCCACCGAGGGAGTCGGAGTGGAACAGCGGATACAGGAAGTTGTCCATGATCGGGTAGTCGGCAATCCAACCCAGACGACCGAACTGATAGTTAAAGTTCTGATACTGCTCGAGCAGGGCAGACCACTCAGGGGTATCGGAGACAGCGGTAACGCCAACCTTGGCGAGGTCGCCGATGATGGACTCCATGATCTCCTTGTGACCGCCGTCCTGGTTGTAGGACAGGGTCACGCTAATGCCACGATCCCCGTTAGCGCCAGCGGGAGCAACCTTGTCGAGGTACTCGTTAGCCTTGTCGACATCATAGGCGCAGAACTCCCATGCGCCCTCCTTGTAGCCATCGATGCCCGGAGGAACAATGCCGTCGGCAGGGGTACGGGTACCCTTGAAGATGGTCTTGCAGATGGCCTCACGGTTAATGGCCAGGGAGATGCCCCTACGCAGGTCGGCGTTGTTGAACGGCTCGGCCGTGGTGTTGCAGGTCAGATAGTACGTGGAAGGCTCGGCGCCGAGCAGCATGCGCTCGCCGTCACCCATGGTGTAGCCGTCCTTGGACACGCCGCGATCCTTCTTGGCGGCATCGATCTGAGCGACGGGAACGTCGCAGACATCGAGGTTACCGGCCTGGAACTCCTTGTAAGCGGTCTCCATGTCCTTGATGACCTGGAAGTGGATGCCATCGATCTTGGCCTTGTCGCCATAGTAATCGTCGAACTTCTTGACGTTGATCTCCTGGCCATCCTCCCACTTGCCGTCCATCATGAACGGGCCGTTACCGACCGGGGCAAGATAGAAGCTCTTGACATCGGACTCGGCGCACTCGGGAACCGGGGCCAGAGCCGGATGAGAGGCGACGAAGGGGAAGTCAGCGTAAGCGGAAGACAGCTTGACGACGAGGGTCTCATCGTCGGGGCACGTAACACCGCTGAGCTCGGTAGCGTTACCGGCAAGCAGGTCGTCATAACCCTCGACCATGGAAAGGTGATAGGAGACCTCGGAAGGACCGTACTCGGTAGCGATGGCCGACTTGGTGTTGACCAGACGCTCCCAACCGAGCTTGAAGGACTTGGAGGTAACGTCGTCACCGTTGTGGAACTTGGCCTTCTTGATCTTGAAGGTAAACTCGGTGGCGTCGTCGTTGGACTCAAAGGACTCGCAAGCCAGCGGAACGATCTCGCCCTTCTCGGCGTCGTAAGAGGTCAGAGCGTCAAAGAGCTGGTACTCGACCTGAGTGCCCTGGTCCTCCTGGACATTGTAGGGGTCGATGCAGACCGGGTTGTTGATGTAGAAGTTCAGCGTCGAACCGGACTCAGAACCGGAAGCGTCGCCACCCTTCTTGCCACATGCGGCAAGAAAAGCCATGGAGCTCGCAGCAAGGGTGCCGCCAACAAAGGTGCGACGACCCATAACGGGCTGGTGGAACATAGAATCAGCCATGCCATCCTCCTTATGAGATAGGACAAAGAAATGTTCAGTCGGACACATGTCGAAACAATCCGATCCGAACCATCAAAACGCCGCCCGCCGCTATGGCTGGTTATGCACAACGGACCAACGTTTTGCAATACAGTAGCGCATTTTATACACAATTTGGGGCTAATTCCGGTTAACGGTCGAGAATTTCTTTAGTTGGGCGAAGTATGTGGGGATATTTTGACTCTGTTACAAATATGTAAACAAAAAGGGTCCCGCACTTACGGGACCCTTTTTGAATATTTATGCGACTCGTGCTTAGTAGCCGACGATGCCCTGCGGGAAGAAGAACATGCACAGCACGACGCACACGGCAAACACGACAGCCATGATGACGGTCAGGCGGTCGAGGTTCTGCTCCATGACGCCCGTGGCAGAGCTGGAGTTATACAGCGAGCTAGCGATCATATCCGAAACGCCGGTGCCCTTACCGGAATGCATCAGGACGAGAATCGTCAGCGCCACGGCAGAGACAGCCCAAACGACAAACAGAAGAATCTGGAACGGACCCATAGATAAGCTCCTTAATAGAACAGTTTAAACTCCAGTACTGTACCACAATCCCCCGCTCTCCCCTACCTGCCACTCAAGGACGGGGTGGAAATGGCAGAAATACCAAAAAGGGGGTTGTCCGGTTGTGGACAACCCCCTTACTAGAAAACGGTATTTGTTTTCTATTAGGCCTCGGTGGCGAGCACGCGGCCCGTCATCTCGGCGGAAGGCTCAATACCAGCCATGGTGAGCATGGTCGGAGCGATATCGGAAAGACGGCCGTCCTCGATACCGGTGAGCTTGGCCTTCTCATCAACGATGATGAACGGAACGCGGTTGGTGGTGTGAGCCGTAAACGGATGCTTGGAACCGTCGGAAGCAACGTCAAACATGTGATCGGCGTTGCCGTGGTCGGCGGTGATCAGCGCAAAGCCGCCCTTGGCGAGAATCGCCGGGACAACCTTAGACAGGGCATCGTCAACGGCCTCGACGGCCTTAACGGCGGCGTCGAAGACACCGGTGTGACCAACCATGTCGCAGTTCGCGAAGTTCACGATGTAGAAATCAGCGCGATCCTCGTTGATGGCGGCGACAAGCTTCTCGGTAACCTCGGGAGCGCTCATCTCGGGCTGCAGATCGTAGGTAGCGACCTTGGGGGAAGCGACGAGCACGCGCTCCTCGCCCTCCTTGGGCTCCTCGATGCCGCCGTTGAGGAAGAACGTCACGTGGGCGTACTTCTCGGTCTCGGCGGTGTGCAGCTGCTTCAGGCCGTTGGCGGCGATAACGTCGGCCAGGACGTTCTCGGGGAACGTCTTGGGGAAGGCGACCTCGACGTCAAACGTCGGATCGTACTCGGTCATCGTCACAAAGTGCGAAAGCTTGATCTGCTCGCGCTCAAAGCCGTCGAACTCCTTGTCCGTGAATACGCGGGTCATCTGACGAGCGCGGTCGGGACGGAAGTTGAAGAAGATGGCCGCGTCGCCCTCGTGGATGCCCTCGTTGTGGGCAGCGAAGGGCTCGACGAACTCGTCGCCGCGCGGATCCTTCTCGTAGTAGGCCTTGATACCGGCAACAGGGTCGACATCGGCATCGGACGCGTTGACCATGACGTCGTAGGCACGCTGGATGCGCTCCCAACGGTTGTCGCGGTCCATGGCCCAATAACGGCCCGAGACGGTGGCAACGCGAGCGTCGCAACCGGTCTCCTCGGAAATCTTAGCCAGGAAGGCGCAGAACTCACTCATGTAACCGGCACCGGACTGCGGGTCGACGTCGCGACCATCCATGAAGGCGTGGACGCGAACGGTCTTGACACCGTGCTCGGCAGCCATCTTGACCAGAGCCTCGACGTGGTTCATGTGAGAATGAACACCGCCAGGGCTCATAAGGCCCATGAGGTGAAGGGTCTTGCCATCGGCCTTGACATCATCCATAGCCTTGACGAAGACCTCGTTCTTGGCGATGGAGCCGTCCTTGATGGCGTTGTTGATGCGCGAAAGCTCCTGGAACACGATGCGTCCGGCACCGATGTTGAGGTGACCCACCTCGGAGTTACCCATCTGGCCATCGGGAAGACCCACGTCCTCGCCCGAAGCGCCGAGCGTGGTGTGGGGGTACTTCTCGTACAGGTTATCAAGGAAGGGCGTCTTGGCAGCGGCGACGGCGTTCTCGCCATCAGCCGGAGCAAGGCCGCAACCATCCATGATGATCAGGAGTGCAGGAAGATGACGCTGTGCCATATGTCCTACTCGCCTGCCTTGACGACCATAGAGGCGAAGTCGGCAGCCTTGAGCGAAGCGCCGCCCACGAGGGCGCCGTCAACGTCGGGCTTGGCGACGAGCTCGGCAATGTTGCCGGGCTTGGCGGAACCGCCGTAGAGAACACGGATGCCGTTGGCGAGCTCCTCGCCGAACATCTCCTTGAGGGTCTCACGGATAGCGCCGCAGACCTCCTGAGCGTCCTCGGCGGTAGCGGTCTTGCCGGTGCCGATGGCCCAGATGGGCTCGTAGGCGACGACGACCTGCTTGGGGCAGGTGATCTCAAGGCCAGCAAGGCCTGCCTTGACCTGGTTCACGACGTGCTCGACATAGGTGCCGGCCTCGCGAACCTCAAGGGACTCGCCGCAGCAGAAGACGGGAACAAGACCGGCGGCAACGAGAGCCTTGGCCTTCTTGTTCTGGTCCTCGTCGGTCTCGTGGAAGTAGTCGCGACGCTCGGAGTGACCGATGATGCAGTAGGTGCAGCCAGCGGACTTGAGCATGTCGCAAGAGGACTCACCGGTGAAAGCACCCTTGGCCTCCCAGTACACGTTCTGTGCACCGAGGGCGATGGGGGCAGCCTGAATGCGGTCATGGACCGTAGTGATGTCGATGGTCGGAGGGCAGACGAGCACCTCGACGCCAGCCGGAACCTCGGGCAGAGCCTGGGCCAGCTCGTCGGCGAGCTTGGCAGCCTCGGCGACGTCGTTGTTCATCTTCCAGTTACCAGCGATAAGAAGGGTGCGATTAGGCATCGAGAAGCGCCTCCACTCCGGGCAGGGCCTTACCCTCGACGAGCTCCATGGAAGCGCCACCACCGGTGGAGATCCAGCTCATCTTGTCGGCCAGGTTGAACTTGTTGACAGCTGCGACAGAGTCACCACCGCCGATGATCGAGGTGCAGTCGGCCTCGGCGACAGCCTCGGCGATAGCCTGGGTGCCGTGAGCGAAGTTGTCGAACTCGAAGACGCCCATGGGGCCATTCCAGAACACGGTCTTGGCGCCCTTGACAGCCTCGGCGTAAAGCTCCTCGGTCTTGGGGCCGATGTCCATACCCTCGCGGTCGTCAGGGATAGCGTCGGAAGCGACAACCTCGGGGACAGCGTCCTCGCCAAAGTGATCGGCAACGCGGTTGTCGATGGGGAGCAGGATCTTGACGCCCTTCTCCTCGGCCTTCTTGAGCATCTCGCCGGCGCGCTCGACCCAGTCCTCTTCCTTGAGGGACTGACCGACGGACAGGCCCTGAGCCAGGAAGAAGGTGTAGGCCATACCGCCACCGATGATCAGGGTGTCAGCGGAGTCGATGAGGTGATCGAGAACGCCGATCTTGGAGGAAACCTTGGAACCGCCGACGATAGCAACGAAGGGGCGCTCGGGCTCGGCGAAGATACCGGTCAGCGTGTCGACCTCCTTCTCAAGCAGGAAGCCGGCGACGGCAGGCAGGTAAGCGGCGGGGCCCACGACGGAACCCTGGGCGCGGTGAGCGGTGCCGAAGGCATCGAGAACGAAGACGTCACCATAGGAAGCGAGCTTCTTGGCGATCTCGGGGTCGTTCTTCTTCTCACGCTTGTCGAAACGGACGTTCTCGAGAACGAGGACCTTGCCCGGCTCAACGGCGGCGACAGCCTCGGCAGCCTTCTCGCCGTAGGTGTCGGCGACAAAGGCAACGTCGAGACCAGAGAGCTCAGCGAGCTTCTTGGCGACAGGCTCGAGGGAGAGCTCAGGCTGGAAGCCGGTACCCTCGGGGCGGCCGAGGTGGCTCATGAGGATGACGCGAGCGTTGTGCTCAACGAGGTAGTTGATGGTGGGCAGGGCAGCCTTGATACGGGTGGTGTCGCCAACGACGCCATCCTTGATAGGCACGTTGAAGTCAACGCGGACGAGAACGCGCTTGCCGTCGACATCGATGTCGCGGACGGTCTTCTTGGTAAAGGCCATGTTTGCTTCTACCTTTCGTACGTGTCTGCCTCCCATTACGGCAGACGATTTCCTATAAAAAGGGCGCGACCCTAGGGTGTAAGCCCTATAAGGCCGCGCCCTTCTTTAGACGCTCAACGAGCTATTCGCTAAAAGCTAAATTAAGCAACGAACTTCTCGAAGTACTTGATGGTGCGGACCATCTGAGAGGTGTAAGAGTTCTCGTTGTCGTACCAAGAGGTGACCTGAACGAGGGTCTGGCCGTTGCCGAGGTCAGAGCACATGGTCTGAGTGGCGTCGAAGATGGAGCCGTGGGTCTCGCCGATGATGTCGGTGGAGACGATGTCGTCCTCGTTGTAACCGAAGGTCTCGGAGATGGTGGCAGCGTAGGCCTTCATAGCAGCGTTGACCTCGTCGACGGTGACCTTCTTGTCAACGACAGCGTAGAGGTTGGTGATGGAGCCGGTCGGCGTCGGGACGCGCTGGGCGGCACCGATGAGCTTACCGTTGAGCTCGGGGAGAACCAGGCCGATAGCCTTGGCAGCACCGGTGGTGTTGGGGACGATGTTGACGGCGCAGGCGCGGCTACGACGCTTGTTGCCCTTGCGCTGCGGGCCGTCGAGCGGCATCTGGTCGCCAGTCCAGGCGTGGATGGTGGTCATGATGCCGGACACGATGGGAGCGAAGTCGTTCAGACCCTTGGCCATCGGGGCGAGGCAGTTGGTGGTGCAGGAAGCAGCGGAGATGATGTTGTCCTCAGCGGTCAGCGTCTCATGGTTGACGTTGTACACGATGGTGGGCAGATCGCTGCCGGCCGGAGCGGAGATGACGACCTTCTTGGCGCCAGCGTTGATGTGGGCCTGGGCCTTAGCCTTGCTGGTGTAGAAGC
>DBGDZK010000042.1:0-16134 GCA_048373195.1 Collinsella sp. | reverse complement strand
GGCGTAGGCGTAGGCGTGCCGCCATCGCCGCCGGTCGAACCACCAGTGGAGCCGCCCGTCGAGCCACCGGTCGTACCGGTGCCGCCGGTGGTGTCGCCGCCCGTGGTCTCGGTGGTCGTGGTCGTCGTGGTAGTCGTTGTGGTGGTTTCCTCTTCGTCCTCGTTCTCGTCCTTGTCGTCGTTCTCCGTCTTCTTGGTGTTGTTGGTGCCGTAGAACTTCCAGACGCTGTTGTTCTTGTAGGTGGGCGCCGTTCCGGTCGCAAACTCCTCGCGCTCGGTACCGGTCAGAACGGTGTTCATAAACCGCTTAAAGACAGGCAGGTTGGTGCTGTCGCCCAGCAGGTCTGTGCCGTATTTTTGGATGGGAATCTCGCCCGCGGAATAGCCGGTCCACAGGGCGCACGCCAGCTGCGGGGTATAGCCGCAGAACCACAGGTTGGTGGTGTTGTCGGTGGTGCCCGTCTTGCCGGCATAGGGCTGGTTGACGCTCAGGGCGCCGGCAGCACCCGTACCGCCGCCCTTCATGACGCCGGACAGAACATCGGTGACCGCGGCGGCCTCGCCCTCGGTAAGTACCTGTGAGGGATTGTCGGTGTGCTGGTACAGCACCGAACCGGTACGAGAGTCAATCTCGGTGATGGCGATCGGCTGGCGATAGTAGCCGCCGTTGGCAAACGTCGCGTAGGCGGCGGCCATCTCGAGCGGCGAGATCGAGCCGGTGCCGAGGGTCATGACGGGAACGTCCTCGATGTTGTCCTTGGCGGGATCGATGCCGAGCTTTTTGACGAGCGAGATGATCTTGCTGTTGCCGACGGCTTCCGCCACCTGGATGTAGCCGGTGTTGGAGGAGTATGCCGTCGCCTGCTTAAGCGTGATGTTGCCATAGCTATGGTTGGCGTAGTTTTGGACCTCGGTCGTGGTGCCCTTGGCCTTGAGCGGCGAGTTGCAGTTGAGGGTGACGTTGGGGTTCATGCCGTTTTGGATGGCAGTTGCCAGCGTAAAGGCCTTAAAGGTGGAGCCGACGGGACGCTTGGCCGTGGCATGGTTTACGTGGTTCTCGTCGGCGTTGTAATCGTAGCCGCCCACCATGCACTTGATGTAGCCGGTCTTGGGGTCGACGACGACCATGCCCATGTCCAGTCCGTCGAGTGAGAGCGTGTCGAGCTGCTCGCGGACGGCATTCTCTGCCACCTGCTGCATCGTGGGGTCGATGGTGGTCTTGACGGTCAGGCCGCCCTTAAAGAGCACGTCGGTCGAGAACTCCTGCTCCAGCAGCTGCTTAACATAGGCGACAAAGTAGGGCTGCGAGTATACGTCGACGCCGCTGCCCGAAATCTCGGTCACGTTGAGGGTGATGGGCTCGGCCTGTGCGGCATCGTGCTCCTCCTGCGTGATGTGGCCCAGGCGCAACATGTTGTCAAGGACCTTGTTGCGACGGGACAGCGCCAGGTCGGGGTTGACCGTGGGGTCGTACTGCGAGGGCGAGTTGGGAAGGCCGATCAACAGTGCGGCCTCGCTCAGCGTGAGGTCGGCGGCGCTCTTGGACAGATAGGTCTCAGCTGCGGCCTCAATACCGTAGGCGCCGTGGCCGTAGTAGATGGTGTTGAGGTACATCATGAGGATCTCGTCTTTGGAGTACATATCCTCCATCTTGACGGCGATGTAAGCCTCGCGCACCTTACGCTCGATGGTCGAGTCGAACTGCTCCTCCTGCAGGATGGTGTTGCGCACCAGCTGCTGGGTGATAGTCGAGGCGCCTTCGTGCCCGCCGCCGAGGGTTGCCACCGCAGCACGCGCGATACCCCACAGGTCGATACCGCCGTGCTCGTAGAAGCGCTCGTCCTCGACGTCAACGGTGCCCTGCAGCACGTAGGGGGAGACCTCGTCCTTGGTGATGGACTTGCGGTTTTGCGTGTAGAAGCTCGCAATCTTGTTGCCGTTGCAGTCGACGATCTCGGTGGGCTCGCTCACCAGATACGCGTTGGCGTCGGTGTAGTCGGGCAGATCGGACAGCCAGCGGTTGACGTTGCCGACCATGCCGATGCCAAACGCCACGCCCGCGATAAGCAAAAAGCCCAAAAACGAGAGCAGGATTATGGGCAGAGCATGCGTCTTTGAACGGCTGCGTCCCTGTCGTTGGCGAGGACCCATATATTGACCTCCAGGTATGTCGTGCCGGACGGTGGATGTGCCGTCGGGCAGGATGGACATAAGTTATTACACGATAAACCAAACGGGGCGCGCGAGGCCTCGTGTATGCTGGAAGACGGCATTTTTCAGAGTGAATGCATACCTTGGTAAGGAGTTTGTCGATGGCGATTCGGACGATGGGGCCGAGCGAACAACACAAGGCTGGATTGGATGCTGCCGGTGCGGCGCTGCCCGAGCTGCTGGCGCCGGCGGGCGGACTCGACCAGATGCTTGCGGCCATCGCCGCGGGTGCCGATGCCATCTATGCGGGGTTGGGCGGCTTTAACGCCCGCGTGAGCGCGCACGGTTTTACCGATGACGAGTTTGCGCGCGGCTGCGCCGTGGCGCATGTCCATGGCGTGCGTGTGTACGTAACGCTCAACGTGTTCGTGTTTGACGATGAGTTGTCCGACGCGGTGGCGTTGGGAGCTCATGCACTGGAGCTGGGCGCCGATGCTCTGATTGTCGCCGATGCCGGGCTGGCCTGTGCGCTGCGCGCGGCGATTCCCGGGGTCGAGATTCACCTGTCCACGCAGGCGGGCGCTCATAGCGAGAGCGCCGTGCGGCTTGCCGCCGATGAGCTTGGGGTCGAGCGCGTGACGACGGCACGCGAGCTGACGGTCGACGAGATTGCGGCGCTATGTGCCACGGGCGTGCCCATCGAGGTATTCTGCCACGGTGCGATTTGCATCGGATATTCGGGGGCGTGCGAGTTCTCGGCCCTGCGGCGTGGGCGCTCGGCGATGCGCGGCGACTGCACGCAGCCGTGCCGTCTGGCGTACGACCTGGTGGACGAGGCGGGACAGAGTGTTGTCGCCGTCGAGGGAGATCGCCTGCTGTGCCCGCGCGACTATCTGGGTATTGCGCATCTGCCCGAGCTTGTAGATGCCGGCGTGGCGTCGCTCAAGATCGAGGGGCGCATGAAGAACCCCGATTACGTATTCAACGTGGTGCGGGTGTGGCGCCGGGCGCTCGATATGCTGTGCGACGGCGCGTGGGACCCCGGTGCCGTGGAAGGGCTTGAGCGCGAGCTGGGAAGGTCGTTTAACCGTGGGTTTACCGATGCGTACCTGCGAGGGCGTTCGGGCGCCGAGCTGATGAGCTTTGAGCGCGCAATTAACCAGGGCGTGCGCGTGGGGCGTTTGGTCGCTGTGGGCCACGAAGAGGTGACCGTTGAGCTCGACGCCGCCGTGGCGGCGGGTGACACGCTCGAGATTCGGTTCTATCCGGGTGTCGACGCGCGTCCCGATGTGCCCAAGCGCTGGCCGCAGGTGCCCTGCCCGGTGGATGCCGCAGCGGGGAAGCGCGTCGTCGTGCATTGTAAGCGTAAAGTGGACGTGGGCTGCGAGGTGTACCTGATTCGCAGCGCCGGCGTGTTGGATCAGACGGCGGCAGTGTTGGAGCGCATGCGGGCCGAGGCGGATGCGATTGCGCCCGTTGCGCGTGCCGTTGAGGTGCTGCCCTTTGAGGGCGTTGCGATGGATGGCGGTGCGTCCACGGAGTTGGTGGAGTGCGCGGTTCCCACTCGCATGGTTTTTGCTTGGCAGCTGATGGATGCCGACCCGCGCGGAGAACTTGATTTGTCCGACGCCGTTGTGGTGCTTGACGAGGTGTGCCGCACGGGTGACGCTGACTGGACCCGCTCACTGATACAGCGTGCCGGGCGCGTCGTCTGCCGCAACCTGGGACAGGTGGTGATCGCTCGCGAGCTGGGCGTGACGTTTGACGTGGCGGCGCCGGTGTTCTGCGCGAATCGGGCCACGCTTACCTGGCTGCGCGGACTCGGTGCGGGGCGGGTGTGCTTGCCGGCGGAGTTGCTCGGCAATGATGCGGAGCGTATTGCCGAACTGGCCGCTGAACCCGGCGTCTTGGGTTCGGTCGACGCCGACCGTCCCGAGCTTATGGTGTGCGAGCACTGCCTGCTGACCGCCGAGGGCGTCTGCGCCACCGATGCGACGGGACAGGTTCGTTGCCGCGACTGCTTGCGTCGTCGGCAGGTACGCTATCTGGTCGAGCGTGACGGTACACGTCTGCCAGTTGCCATTGACGCATGCGGCAGGACGAGGATTTTCCTGTCGTAGGTGCCGCGTCGCGTCAGTTTGTTATCATAAGAGAGTTTATGGACTTCCAGCACCGCCGTTTTCGGCGAGGGTGCTATAGCAAAAGGAGGATACCCAATGCTGTCTGTTGACGAGCAAATGCGTATCATCACCTCGGGCGCCGCGCAGATCGTTCCCGAGGCCGACCTTCGCAAGAAGCTTGAGAAGGGCGAGCCCCTCAACATCAAGCTCGGCGTCGACCCCACCAGCCCCGACCTGCACCTGGGCCACGCCGTGCCGCTGCGCAAGATGCGTCAGTTCCAGGACCTGGGCCACAACGTCACCCTCATCATCGGCAACGGTACCGCGTTGATTGGCGACCCTTCGGGCAAGAATTCCACCCGTCCGCAGCTTTCGCAGGAGCAGATCGAGGCCAATGCCGAGACCTACGTGAGCCAGGCCATGAAGATCCTGGATCCCGAGAAGACCACCATCGTGCACAACGGTGACTGGATCCTTTCGATGGATCTGGCCGGTCTGCTGCAGGTGTGCTCCAAGTTCACCGTCGCCCGCATCCTCGAGCGCGACGACTTTACCAAGCGCTACCAGTCTCAGACGCCGATCGCCCTGCATGAGTTCCTGTATCCCGTGATGCAGGCTTTCGACTCCGTGCAGATCAAGGCCGATGTAGAGATGGGCGGCACCGATCAGCTCTTCAACCTGCTCGCCGGCCGTGAGCTCATGGAGAAGATGGGCATGGAGCCCCAGATCGCCCTCACCATGCCGCTGCTCGAGGGCACCGATGGCGTCCGTAAGATGTCCAAGTCCTACGGTAACTACATCGGCCTGACCGATGCTCCCAAGGATATGTTCGGCAAGACCATGTCCATCCCTGACGAGATGATCGGCAAGTACTATCGTCTGGCGAGCTCCCTCACCCCGGCCGAGGTCGACAAGATCGACGCTGCTCTGGCCGACGGCTCTGCCGATCCCTATGAGCTCAAGCGCGCCCTGGGCCGCGACCTGTGCGACACCTACCACGGCGTCGGTGCCGGCGACGAGGCTCAGGCCGAGTTCGACCGCGTGTTCAAGGAGGGCCAGCTTGCCGACTTCCCCGAGAAGCACGTTGAGCTGACCGTCAACGACGAGGGCCAGATCTACCTCGCAGGCCTGCTTAAGGACCTGGGCCTTTCGGCGAGCGCCGGCCAGGCCCGTCGCGACATTGACGGTGGCGGCGTCAAGATCAACGGCAAGGCGGTGGCTCCCAAGAGCTATAACATCGATCCCAGCGCCCTCAAGCTGGGCGACACCCTCTCCGTAGGCAAGCGCAAGGGCTTTAAGTTGGTCTAACGAGCGAGTTGACCTCACAAGTGCAATAAGGCCGCAGCCGGGAATCCCGACTGCGGCCTTTTTTGGCACTTGGGGACGTTCCTTTTGTGCCGGCACTTTGGGACACTCCTTGTCATTGGTGCAAAGCAACCTCTCCTCATTGCACCAAGTGGCGTGTGCCGTTAAGCGGAGAGGCGTATTGTTGACCCATCGTTTGGGCATACAATGGCTATTGGTCTGCTGCGGTGAAGGTCTGTCCGCTCCGCAGCTTTTTTCTACGGTTAAAGGAGTATGTATGTCCGTTGAGGTCATGAGGTCTGTGATCGAGGCCGCCGAGGGCCGCGTGCCCGTCGACACGCTGTTTATCAATGCGCAGATTGTCGACGTGTATGGCCAGCGTGTGGCGCCCGGCAGCGTTGCCGTCAAGGACGGTGTGATCGTCGGCGTGCTCTACGATGGTCGCGACGATGCCGCCGGCACCTACGAGGCTGCCGAGGTCATTGACTGCCAGGGCCGCTATCTCGCCCCCGGCTTTATCGACGGACATCTGCACATTGAGTCCTCGAACATCCGTCCCGCCGAGTATGCGCGCATGGCGGCGACGCGCGGTACCACCACCGCCATTGCCGACAGCCACGAGATCGCCAACGTGGCGGGGCTCGACGGCCTGCGCTTTATGATCGAGGACGGTCGCCGCGCGCCCATTTCCATCAAGTACATGATGCCCTCATGCGTGCCCGCGCTGCCCGATGAGCAAGCGGGCGCTGTGATTACCGCTGCTGACATGCAGGCGTTTTTTGCCGAGCATCCGGGCGACGTTTTTGGCCTGGGCGAGATGATGAACCTGCCGGGCGTCTTTATGGCCGATCCCGAGACCTGCGCTCGCATCGATGCTGCCAACCAGACGCCGTCCAAGCAGGTCGACGGCCATGCGCCGCTCGTTGCCGGCAAGGACCTCAATGCCTATGCCGCGGCGGGTATTATTGCCGACCACGAGTCGACGATTCCCGAGGAGGCGCTCGACAAGCTGTCTCGCGGCATGTACGTGATGCTGCGCGAGGGTACGTGCAGCCATGATCTGGCCAACCTGTCGCCGATGCTGCTGGAGAATCCCGCGCGCGCCCGCCGCTGCTGCTTTGCGACTGACGACCGCGCTCCTTCCGATGCGCTTGCAGCCGGCATGATCGACAATGCCTGCCGCGTGGCGATTGAGGCCGGTATCGACCCCGTGGTCGCTATCTCTATGGCGTCCCTCTCCACGGCCGAGGCGTTTGGCCTGGATCACGGCTGCCGCGACCCGCACGAGCTCCGCGGTGCGATTGCCCCGGGCAAGCGTGCCGACCTGCTGGTGCTCAATGACCTGACGTTTGCCACGGCTCCGCATCGTGTATATGCCGCCGGTGCCCTGGTGGCGCAGGACGGCACCTTTGTGGGCGAGATCGCACCCGAGATGGCCGAGGTTGCGGCCCTTGCCGATGAGCTGCGCGCCTCCGTTAAGCTGCCGAAGCTTTCGCTCGACGTATTCGACTATGCCTTTAAGCCGGGCGAGGCCGTGATTGACGTGGTGCCGGGCAAGGCCATCACGGGCATGGTTCGTCCCGAGAGCGCCGAGGGCCTGCGCCGTATTATGCTGATCGAGCGCCACGGCCGCGGCGTGTCGCTGCAGGCCGAGGGCGCCGACGGTGACGGCCCCGCTGGCCTGGGACTCGTTGGCAAGCATATCGGCCGCGGCTGGGTGCGCGGCTTTACCATCACGGGTGGTGCCATCGCCTCGACGATCGGACACGACTCGCACAACGTGTGCGTCGTGGGCGACAACGCCGCCGATATGATGGCCGCCGTTGATGCCGTGGGCCAGGGCGGTCACGTGCTGGTGCGCAACGGCGAGGTCGTGGCGCGCATTCCGCTGGCGCTCGGTGGCCTGATGAGCGAGGGCACGGCCGAGGATGTCGCCGCGCAGCACGACGACTTTATGGTCAAGGCGCGTGCCATGGGCATCGAGCCGCCGCTCGACCCCATCATGGGCATCATTTTCCTGCCCCTGCCGGTGATCCCGACGCTCCGCATCCGCCCCGAGGGCATGTTCGACGTCACGACCTTCACCTACGCCGACTAGTCATCGGGGACGTTCTTAAACGACTAGTCGTCGGGGTGGCGTGTCGCCTGACGCCGCGACCGTGAGACCTCTGGCATGTGTGAGCTATTTGCTAGGTCCTTGTAACGTTTACGCCCGCAGAGTCTTATTTGAGCTCCCTTTGGGTACGTTGGAATTGGATATACGTCCGATTCCATCAAGCCCGAAGGGAGCTTTTCTATGTTTAAACTGATTGCATCCGATATGGACGGCACGTTGCTTGACGAAAACGGCCAGGTGCCTCCCGAGACCTACGAACTGATTCTGGCGCTACACGAGCATGGCGTGCATTTCGCCGCATCGTCAGGCCGTCGTTACGACCGCCTGTGCGAGTTCTTTGCACCTGTTCGCGACAAGATGGACTTTGTCGCCGCTAACGGCGCCCAGGTCTACGCCGACGGTAAGATGGTAGACCGCGAGGTGTATTCGCACCTGGCGATTCGAAGGCTCGCCCAGGCCGTCGCGACGTTTCCCAATCTGCATCTTGCACTTTTTGACCGAACCAAGTCCTTCTTGCTCGATGACGAGTGCAAGTTCGTGCGTGAGGTCGATAAGGACCTTCCCAATGCCGAGCGCATTTGGGAGCTGCCCGATCCCAGCGTAAATATCATCAAGGCGAGTATCTTTTGCGATGACGGTGCCGTTATGGACAGCGCTTACGTACTACAGCGCGAACTCGGTCAGCTCTTTACTTTTGCGCCTTCGGGCAACGCGTGGATCGATGCCATGCAGCCCGGCGTGTCGAAGGCCTCGGGCATCGCACAGCTCATGGAGCACTATGGAGTCGAACGCGACGAGGTTATGGCGTTTGGCGACTCGATGAACGACTACGAGATCATTCGCTTTGTCGGCACGGGCTGCGCGATGGAAAACGCGCGCCCCGCGCTCAAGGCAGTGGCCGATCGCGTGGTGGGTTGTAATCGCGACCACGCCGTCCAGCAGGAGCTCCGTCGCGTGCTGGAGAGTCTCTCCTAATCCGGCAGATGGGGACGTTCTTTTTCTGCCGGCAGTGGGGGACAGTCCTTGCAGCTTTTTGCGAAGAGTGTCCCCAGTGACTAGTCGTTTAAGAACGTCCCCAGTGACTAGGCGAGGGCGGCCATGATGGTGCGGGCGACGCCGTCGTGGTCGTTGTCGTATTCGGTGATGGCGTCGGCGGCCTCGCGGTCTTCGGGCTCGGCGTTGATCATGGCCATGCCATGGCCCGCTGCCTGCAGCATGGGGATGTCGTTGATGTTGTCGCCGAACGCCCAGGCGTCGGCGAGACGCTCGCCCAGATGCTCACACAGCCACGTGAGGGCCGTTCCCTTGGTGGCGCCCTCGCCCATGACCTCGATATTCATGGCGTAAGAACGCGTGACCTCAATGCCTCCGAGCGTGTCGAGCGCCGCCGCGATGGCGTCGCGATCGGCCGGGTCGTGCCAGTACATGGCGATGCGTTCGAGCGTCTCGACTTCGTCGATCTTGCTGTCGATATCCATGTCGATCGGTGTTCGTGTGCGCTTGAGCGAAGCCGCGATGTGGGGATCGCCGCCGCAGAACTCATCTAGGCGCCCGTAAAGCGAACGGGGGAGGAAACACTGTCCATCCGCGAAGATATCGAAGGTCACATCGTGGCCGGCGGCAATGCGATGGATGCGGTGGGCAATGCCGCAATCGAGCGGACGGCTCAAGATGCACGTGGCGCGCGAGGCGTCGGTGGGCACATCGTCGTCGAGCTGCCAGACGCTGGCGCCGTTGGCGCAGACTGCGTAGTGCACGGCGGGATGGGCGAGAATGGGCTCAAAGATGCCCGACAGCGGACGCCCCGTGCAGGGAACAAACTCGATGCCACGACGTGCGAGCTCGTCGAGCATTGTCCAGGTGGCATCGCTCATCTGCTTATCGCTCGTCAGCAGCGTCCCATCCATATCGGAAAACACAATCATTTGATGCAGCCCTTTCTACTGGCATAAAAAGCGTGGCCGAGGGCTTGGGTCCCTGGCCACGCTCGAGTTCTATAACGGTCCGCGTCCTAGCGGTCGGCGAGCGGCTTGTACTCCAGCGGCTCGATCACCGGACGATAGGCGGGGCGGATGATACGGTGCGCGCAGAAGAGCTCTTCCATGCGGTGCGCCGACCAGCCGGCCATGCGGGCGACGGCGAATAGCGGCGTAAAGAGCGTCTCGGGCACGCCGAGCATCTTGTAGATAAAGCCCGTGTACAGGTCGATGTTGGCGCAGATGGGCTTGGTCATGCCGTGGTCGCGCATGACCTGGGGTGCCAGGCGCTCGATACGCTCGATGAGTGCGAACTCTTCGCCCAAGTCCTTCTTGGCTGCCAGTGAGCGCGCGTAACGGCGGCAGACCTCGGCGCGCGGGTCGCTGAGCGTATAGACGGCGTGGCCCATGCCGTAGATGAGGCCCGTGCCGTCGAAGGCCTGCTTGTCGAGGATCTTGCCCAGGTAGGCCGCGACCTCGTCCTCGTCCTCCCAGTTGGAGACATGCGCGCGGATGTCCTCGTGCATAGACACGACCTTGGCATTGGCGCCGCCGTGGCGCGGGCCCTTGAGCGAGCCGATAGCCGCGGCGTAGGCGGAATACGGGTCGGTGGCCGAAGACGACAGCACGCGGCAAGCGAAGGTGGAGTTGTTGCCGCCGCCGTGCTCGGCATGCAGCATGAGCATAACGTCGAGCAGCATCGCCTCATCGCGGGTGAACGCCATGCCGCCGCGCAGGACCTGTAGGATGGTCTCGGCGGTGGAGAGGCCGGGCGTGGGGTGCGGCACGTGAACCTCGGAGCCGCGAAGCTTGGCGACCGAGGCCATGTGTGCGAAGGCGGCGATGCGCGGGAGACGTGCGAGCATGGAAATGGCGACGTCGATTTCGTGCTCGGGCGTGATCACGTCTGGTTCGGCATCGAAGGCGTAGAGCAGCAGCACGGCGCGCTGAAGCACATTCATGATGCTCGACGACACCGTGGTCATGGGAAACTCTTTGACGTACTCGTCGCTCAGATGTCTAAAGGCACCTAGGCGCTCGCAGAAGCCGTCGAGCTCTTCCTTGTTGGGCAGCGAACCCGTGATAAGCAGATAGGCGACTTCTTCGTAGCCGTAGCGATTCTCGGCCTGGGCATTGTTGACCAGATCCTCGATGCTGTAGCCGCGAAGCGTGAGCTTGCCCTGATCGGGCACGACCTTTCCGTCGACCTTGTTGTAGCCGTGCACATCCGAGATACGAGTGAGGCCCGCGACCACGCCCGAGCCGTCGGCATTGCGCAGGCCGCGCTTGACATTGTGCTCTTCGAACAAGCCCTCGTCATAAGGGTCGGTCGGCAGGCCGTGGTAGAGGCTTTCGCTCTCAGGCGAAATCTGGCGGCTTGCTTCGTAATCCAGAACCAGTCGGCTCAAGTGGTCATCGAAGCGGTAATAGATTTTCTTGGCGTCGTAGGCCATGCGCGCTCCTCTCCGGTCCGCTTTGGGGCCGCGCGCTTGGACGATATGACGTCAAGCTGCCCCGAGCGGCTTGTTCGCTACAGGCGGTACATAAAGTTAAAGACGTCCTCGCGCTGGATGGACACGTTGACGCCCGAAAGCTCGCCGGCCTCGGCCAGCGCCTTCTGCAGCTCGGCGAAGTCGAGCTTGGACTCGGCGGTGTCGGCCAGCATGGTCATGGTGAAGATGTCCTCGATAATGGACTGCGTGATGTCGCGGATGTCGACGTTGGCCTCGCCCAGAACGCGGGTGACGCCGGCGACGATGCCGGGGCGGTTCTTGCCAAGGACGGTGATGACGATACGGGAGGACGAGATCTCGGCCATGGGAAACCCTTTCGCGTGATTGCGGCGCGCGCGGGGCGCTCCGCTACGGTACAGTGTTCATCATTGTACCTGTCTGGCGCAAAAAAGGCGCGCTCGCTGCGGCGTTACATGCCTGCAACATGAGCGTAAGGGGGAAGGCCGTACGGGGAAGAGCCGTCTGGCGCGTGTCCGGCTCGTGTTGGGTTGATTTCCGATCTCAGCCGAACACATTGAGCGGACAGGCCGTTCCCGCAGTCAGCCGAACGCCTCCGACGGCTGATTCCGAACTGGAAGCGGAGGGCATCCCCGCCCTTCGGTAGGGGATACCGCTCCGCGGCGCATGCCGCGGGCGGCGCCCCTATCGGACCACCGTGACCTCAGTTGGGATGGGCCCAGCACTGCCGCGTACTCGGTGAGCTAGAGCCAACTGTTCGTCTTCACGTCGCGTATGGCGATATTTCGGTCGTCCGGCTCGGTGATGCCGTAGCCGAACGCCTGGAGCGTCTCGATGGACTCCTGGATCCTCTGTTGGAACATGGGACCCGGATCGACCCTCGGCCCGAGGTGCCCGCGCCAAAGGCACGGCGTGGCGCGCAGCATGTTATGGATTTTGGAGATGGGCTCGATGTCGGCGTAGACGTTGAGCGTCGCCATGGCGTCCTTGTGGCCGAGGATCGATTGGAGCGCCTTGATATCGCCGCCTTGGCGGATCCACTGCGTTGCGAACGTGTGGCGAAGGCCGTGGAACGTGATCAGCTCGTCGTTGGTGCCCATGAGGCCGTTGGTCTCCGAGAACGTCTTGAACGCCCTGCGGATATAGCTTGTCGTCGCGAAGGTCGCGCCCGGCTCCGACAGGATGTAGCAGTCCCCGATCTCGACCGCCCCGGTAAGGCCGCGCAAGCGCAGCTTTCCGCAGTCGATCTCGTGGGTCTCCTTCAGGAAGGGGAGTAGGCCGACCGGGTCGATGGGGATACCCCTGGCGTCATGGGTCTTGGTGTCCTTGATAAACGAACCCATTCCCTTCGCGTACGCCACCGAGTGTCTGATCGAGATCAGGCCCGTCTCGAAATCCACATCGCACCACCGAAGGCCGCAGACCTCGCCGATTCGCATCCCCGTGTGCAGGGCGAGTACGACCGCCCTCTAATCCTCGGCGGACCAATCGAGTCCGAACTCCTTTCGGGCATCCTCTTCGCTCATGACTTCGAGAAGGTCTCCGGGTTGGCAACGAAGGGCGAGGCATAGCTGCTCGAGTGTGTTGAAGCGAATGCCGCGAATATGCCCTTTTTTAATACGGGACAGGTTCACGGGCGTGGTTCCAATCCTTTCGGCAAGTTCGTTCGAGGAAATCTTTCGCTCGGCCATGATCTTGTCGAGGCGAACAATTACGGGCATGGCGTTTCCTTACGCAATCTCGTCGGAGTCGAGGTACAGCTCTCGGGCGTACAAGAAGAGCTGGGAAAGCATGAACAGGACGATGCCGAGAACCAGAGAGGTCCAATCGAATGATGAAGCGATCTCTTGGGCGCCGACGGCCCCCTCGCCGCCAAACATCGAAACGGAGGTTTTGAGTGAGCCGGCGTAGAGGCTGGTGGCAGCTTGAACAACGAAGAGAATGCCGAGCACCTTCAAGCATGTCGCAGACCCTTTCTTGAAGGGGTCTGCGCTCTTGATCGTCCACACGAGAACGGCGCTGAGGATGGTCGTAGCGATACCGATGACGGCAGGGACCAATGTCGAGATCGCAAGGGCTGGATACGCGGGGGAGTCTGCAATTACAGGGTTGTCGAGCACTTCGATTGCTGGCTTTAAGGAGAACGCCACTTGTGCGATGGCGGTGGCGCAAAGGGTCGCAGAGGCTATCGCACATGCGATGCGGAAGGAATGAAGCCGGGGAGTGCGATTGTCGGAACTCATAATAACCTCCGAAGAATTTAAAAAACTCAGGTTACTTTTTAACAGTTTATGTTAAATTGACTTTGCCGGCAAGTAATAAGGGCCGAGCATTTTGTTCGGCCCCTCTGTTCCGACTGGATGAGGTTAAGGTTGGCGATGAATATGCTCAAAATCTCGAAGGCGATCTTTAGGTCGCTTCTCTCCTCCAGGTCGCTCTGTGTTGTCGTTGTTGCGTTGATGGTTCTTTGTGCTCTGCCCGTCTTCAGGAGCGCGGCTGGCATCGACGGACGGGTCGAATACCTCGAGTCGGGAATAACCCGTGTTGAGCAGGAATTGTCAGCATCCTATGCGGATGCGCTTGTGAATGCGGGGGAGGACGGTGTCTATACCTCTTCATCAAGCATGCCCGCGCTTCTGTACCCTCTTGCCGCGGGACGTCTTATCTTGGCACCGCTCTCTCCCCTACTTCCGTTTCTGCAGATATCGGATGGAGAGTACACCTATTATGACGGATCGAAGGAGTACTTGCTATGGGTCGCAACGGCCGTTGCCGTCTCGTTCCTTGCCGCGCGTCTTAACAAACGTGAAAAGCTCATCATCCAGGCACCGATGGGCGAGCTGGGTAGACTTGTTGCATCGAGCGTATGGGCGAGTGTTTTTGCAATGCTTGCCGTCCTCGCCATCAATCTTCCAGGGATAATCGCCGCGCTTGTGAAGAATGGCCCGGGCTCGCCGTTCTATCCGATAGGCTACATTCAATATGCGACTCCGGTTATCAAACCGGCTTGGCTGGTGTTCGCGCAGACGGCCATCTTGCAATTCTTGGTGGCAGCGTTCATCTCGCTTGTCGTTCACCTTGCCGTGAAGATTGCCAATAACCCTACGCTTGGAATCGTGTTCGTATGTGCCCTGATGGGGGTGACGATGGTTCCCGGGTATTACGGAAGATCCATCGCTTTACGTGAGTTCGCCCTGTTGAATCCCCTTACGTATGCGAACACTGAGTTGACCGTCGGCGCCTATAGCCCGTACCCGACAACGCAGATAGTGAATCTGCCTGGACTTTGCTTCGAGCGTGGCGCGATTGCCCTCGTATGCGCAATCGGGATCGAGGTGCTGGCAATTAGCCTGCTTTGCGTTGCTGGAAAGAGCGGCTGCGCGTGCCCGATATCCCCGATTTGTCTTGAGAGAGGTTCCTTCACTGCATCGAGAACGGCAACTCGTTCGAGCGCTTGTGCCTCCGCCGTTGCATACGTAAGAACGATGGGGAAACTGCTCCTGCGTTCTCCTACCCTTGCCGTATGCGCGATTGCAATGTCGACGACGATGCTGGCCCCGGCTCTGGTCGAGATGTTTCCTGACGCTGATAACGTTTCCGCTGTTCGGTAGAGGGATGGGGAGCTCCGTTCAATAGATCGGTATCTAGAGCAGAACGCTGCGAATATGGACGTCGAGGGCAAAGCGGCCCTGGAAGACATGCGGGATGCTCTTTCGGGTTTCGTGTACGCGCCTATGCCTGCGGAGGGGTTTCGAAGCCTTGCGACGTACGAGCGCGCTCGAGGTGAGCTGGGCGCGGCAGATGCGACTCTCCTGCAATCGATCGGAATCGAGCCGGAGACTCCTTCTCGTGCGGAGGCGCGCGCCCTTCTGCTTGAGTCGATCGCGAGCTTGCCGGACCCCAAGGTTTACGAGTTAAGTACGAAGATGCCCCCATTAATCCTCCTTTCGTATCTCCAGGCAGCGCTTCCCTCCTTATTTTTGCTGTTGCCCGTGGTTGTCACATCGCTCGCGTGCACCCACCTGCAGTGTCGTTCCCTTCTGGTTCTCCAGATCCCCGCAACAGCGCATGTGCGTTTTCTGACGGCTGTTGCGCTGGCTCTCCTGCTTGGCTTGGTGCTGCTTTTGGTGTCGATGGTTCCCGCTGTCGTTGTGTCCGTGATTAAGAACGGTGCGGGTGGATCGGAGTATCCCGTCGCTCTCATTCGGGCGGGAGCTTCGACAACGTCCACGGTGGGGGAGGCGGTGTTGTGCAGTATTCCGTTGCTGGTCATGGCATACGGCGTGATTTCCGTCGTCGCTGCGTTGACAGCAGCGATTAGCCGCAACCCCGTTGTCACCGGAATGGTTTGCGCGGTTCTCTTGGTGTTGGGTTCGTTGAGCGCTCATGTTGAAAGCGTGGGCATGGGCGTCGCGCTGCTGGCTCCATTCGCCTCGTTTGATCCCGCTTCCCAGGTGGGGACGATTGGGTTCCTTGGGCGAGGGACGAACGCGATGCCTTTTGGAGAGGTCGTCGGCGCATCGGGCGCTCTGCTGGTGGTCTTGGGCGCCGTATCTCCGTTGATGGTGCGCCTGAGTGTTCCAAAGATCGAAAGGGGATGATCTCGATGATTGACCTTCAAACGCTGACGATCTCTTATGGAAAGAAGGTGCTCGTAGATTCGGTGAACGCTGAGTTTGCCCCGGGTACGGTCTACGGTCTCGTCGCTCCGAACGGGCATGGAAAGACGACGTTGCTGCGTGCGATGGCAGGTTTGCCGGGTCCTCGCGTGGACGGGAGCATCGTTCTGGATGAGGTGCAGGGTACGGGTGCGAGAGAGGTCCGTTCTATGATCTTCTATGCGCCTGGTGAGGGGACGCTGCTGTATCCCGGATTGCGTGTGGAAGATCACCTCAAGATGGTTTGCGATATGTGGCCGCATGCTCGCGATATCGAAGAGATAGTGGAACAAACGCAGATAGGCGAGTTCGCGAAGATGAGGATCCGCACTCTGAG